>NZ_JBQCGQ010000181.1:0-44286 GCF_051955515.1 Sinomonas sp. | reverse complement strand
TCGGTGGCCCTGCCGATCATCCAGAAGGAGTTCAACCTCACTCCCGAGCTCGTGGGGCTCCTGCTCTCCGCCTTCTTCTGGACCTACGCCCTCATGCAGGTTCCAGTGGGCTGGCTCATCGACCGATTCGGCCCCCGCAAGGTCGTGACGGCATCCTGCATCGGCTGGGGCGCGGCAACTGCCGCCTCTGGGCTGGCGGGCAGCTTCCTCAGCATGTTCATCGCCCGTATGGGCATCGGCATCACGGAAGCCGGCGTCATGCCCGCGGGCGGCAAGCTCAATGCCCTCTGGATGCACTCAAAGGAGCGCGGACGCGGTGCCACGATCCTCGACGCGGGTGCGCCGCTCGGCGCGGGCGTCGGCGGCATCCTCATCACGTGGCTGATCGCGGCCGCGGGTGGATGGCGCGTCGCGTTCATCGTGGCGGGCATCGCGACCGTCATGCTCGGCGCGCTCATCTGGTGGTACGTGCGCGACAACCCGCGCCGGCACCGTGCTGTGAACGAGGCCGAGGCAGATTACATCGAGGCCTCCCACCGTGCCGAGGACGAGGCCGCACAGGCCACGGGCAGCACGTCCCGCCGCGGACTCCTGCCGTACCTCAGGTTCCGTTCGTTCTGGGCCATGTGCTTCGGCTGGCTCGGCTTCAACGGCGTGTTCTACGGCCTGCTCACCTGGGGGCCGCTGTATCTCGCGCAGGCCAAGGGCTTCAACCTGAACACCATCGGCTGGTCGACCTTCGTGATCTTCGGAGCCGGCTTCGTCGGCGAGATCATCGGGGGAACTCTCGCCGACCGACTCCGGGCCAAGGGCCACGGGGCGAACCTCGTCATGCGGTCGCTCCTCGGCGTCTCGAGCCTCATCGTGACCGGTGGCCTCGTCGGGGTGACCATCGTCGGCGACGCGATCACCGCCGTCGTGCTCCTCGCGGTGGTGCTGTTCTTCCTCCGGTGGGTCGGCCTCTTCTGGGCGGTGCCCGCTACGCTTGGCGGGCGGACCAACGCCGGTGTGCTCGGAGGAGCCATGAACTTGAGCGGCAACATCGCGGGCTTCGTGACCCCGATAGTGGTCGGCTTCATCGTGGGCGCCACGGGCGGATACACGTGGGCGCTGCTGTACTTCGTCGGCTCGGCGATCATCATGGGCCTCGCCGTTCTGACCCTCGACTACAGCAAGCGGCTTCCCGTGTAGCCCCTCATCGGCGGGTGCCGACAGCCGGTCGGCGCCCGCTCCCGTCTGCATGGTCGAATGGACCAGGACCGCATCGCTGCACACCGTCGCAGCCCGACCCGAGAGGGAATCATGGCACAGCCCGCCGAGGAGTCACAGCGCGAACGACCGCTGCGCGAGGTCATCCGGGACACGCTGCGCTCCCGCATCTTCGAGGGGCATTACGCGCCCGGAACCCGGCTCATCGAACGCGACCTCGCCTCCGAGTTCAACGTCTCCCGGCTCCCGGTGCGGGAAGCGCTGCGGATGCTGGCCCAGGAAGGGCTCCTCGCGGAGCGTGCCTCCCGTGGATCGGTCGTTGCCGGGCTCAGCGAGAAGGACGTGGATGATCTGTTCGACGTCCGGCTCTCCCTCGAGGTCCTGGCATGCCGCCTCGCAGCGCAGCGGGCCACGCCCGAGGACATCGAGCGGCTCGAGGCGCTCCTCGACCGCGCCACAGACGCCCTGGCGCGGGGGAGCATCAACGAGGCGCACCGCGAGAACAGCGAGTTCCACGATGAGGTCACCCGGATCGCCGACAACGGCTTCCTGCGGACCGCGCTTGAGCCGCTTCAGGGACGCATGCATTGGCTCTTCCGGCATGTCACAGATCTTCCGGAACTGGTCCAGGAGCATCGTGACCTGTTGGCGGCGATCGCGAGCGGGGACCCAGAGCGGGCTGCCGGGCAGTCAGCCCATCACATTGGCAAGTACAGAGAGCAATACCCCGACACCGTCTAGCCCTTCTTGCTGGACGCAAAAGGAATCACCTATGAGACTTCTCGTCGTCAATCCGAACATCAGCGATGACGTCACTGAACTGATCCGAGCCGAGGCGGAGCGGTCGGCGGCGCCGAGCACCGAACTCGTCGTGCGTACGGCCCCGCACGGCGTCGAATACATCGAGACGCGTTTCGAATCCCTCGTCGCTGCCGGGGCTGTGGCAGAGGTCATTGCCGAGCACTGCGCGGACGGCCACGGAGCCCATCGGATCGAAGGCGTCATTGTCGCTGCCTTCGGCGACCCGGGAATGCCGGCGCTCAAGGAACTCGTCGACGTTCCAGTTCTCGGCATCACGGAAGCCGCCCTTTGCGCCGCGGCGCTTCAAGGTCACCGCTTCTCGATCATCGCGATCTCCGATCGGATCACGGCGTGGTACCGCGAATGCGTCGAGCGCTTCGGCTTCGGCTCCCGCCTCGCTTCGATCCGTTCCATCAAGGAAGCCCTCCGCGGGATCGGCACGGTCCAGGATGACTTTCGGCCGACCTTGATCGAGCTGGCCCGGCTCGCCGTTGCCGAGGACGGGGCCGACGTCGTCATCCTCGCCGGTGCGCCGCTCGCAGGCCTGGCGCGAGACGTCGCCTCAGAAATCCCGGTGCCCGTCGTCGACGGGATCGCCGCAGGGGTTCGGCTGGCCGAAGCTGTGGTGGGCCTCGACAGCGGGGTGCACCGAGCGGGATCGTTCGCCGCACCGCCGCCCAAGCGCCGCGCGGGTCTGTCGCCTGCTCTCGATGCCGCCCTCGACGCGGCCCAGTTCGCTGGCCGCCCGAGCGCGATGCTCGCCGCGGAAGGAGGTGCGCTCTAATGGTCGATCTGGTCATCGCGAACGGCCTCGTTGTCAACGCCTCGGGCAGCCGGCCCGCGCACATTGTGGTCGACGGCGGCCGCGTCGCCGAGATCGTGGACGCCACCGAGGCGGTCCCGACAGCCGCGCGGATCATCGACGCCGCGGGGCGGGCGGTGATACCCGGTGGGGTCGACGCCCACTGCCACGTGGCGCAGGTGACCGGGCGCTTCCGGACGCTCGACGACTACGCCGTGACGTCGACCGCCGCCCTCTGGGGCGGTACCACGACGATCCTCGACTTCGGCATCCCCCGCGACGCGACCGAGACCCCGCTCGAGGCAGCCATGAACAAGCTGGCCCTCGCGCGGGAGGCACGCTGCGACGTCGCCCTCCACGCCTCGGTGATCACGTGGGACGAAACCGTCCCGGCGCAGCTCGAGGAGCTCGCCGAGCGCGGCATCCGCTCGGTCAAGCTCTACATGACGAACCGCGGCTCGACCATGGCGGACAACGACACCGTGCTCAAAGTGATGCGCGAGATGGTGCGGCTCGACGGGCTCACCTATGTGCACGCCGAGCACGACGCGATGGTCGTCGACTGCACCCAGGCGCACGCCGAGGCAGGGGAGATCGGGATCGAGCACCTCCACAAGACTCGCCCCGAGCTCGCCGAGGAGGCATCGGTGCGGGAGGTCCTCGCCATGGCCGAGTACACGCGGGCGCCCGTGTACTTCGTCCACCAGTCCACGCCCGGCGCCGTCGACCTCGTGACCCGCGCGCGCCGACGGGGACTTTCGATCCACTCCGAAACCTGCCCCCACTACCTCCTGCTCGACGACGGCGTGTACTCGTCGCGATACCCCGAGTGGTTCGCCTGCTGCCCGCCGATGCGCTCGCCGGAGACCGTCGCCGCGCTGCGCGAGCGGGTTGCGGATGGGGCAGTGCACACGGTCTCGAGCGACCACTCGTGCTACGACCTCTCTCAGAAGCGCGAGCGGAGGGACGACCTGCGCGAGATGCCGCATGGCCTGCCGGGGGTGGAGACACGCATGCCGGTGGCGTTCACAGCCCTGGCTGCTGCGTGGACCGGGGATGACGAGGGGCTGCTCGAGCGGTTCGCTGACCTGTTCTCCGCTGTCCCGTCGCGGATCAACGGGCTCTCGAGCAAGGGAATGATCGCGCCGGGCTACGACGCCGACCTCGTGGTGTTCGACCCCGCTGAGCTTCGGACAGTCAGCGGCGCCGCGCTCCACATGGGTACTGACTTCTCGCCGTTCGAGGGCCGGGAGCTCCGCGGGTGGCCCCGCGTGGTGATTTCCGGCGGACGGGTGGTCCTCGACGAGGACGGCTTCCATGATCCCGGTCCCGTGGGCCGCTTCATCCCCCGAGCCGGCTATCGGGAGGCCGCGGCCGCGCCGCCTCCCGCTGTCGCCTCGCTTGTCGCGACAGGCCCGCTGGCAACGACAGGGAAGGGCGCTTGACCATGGTGCACTCGACACGCCCCGCGCGTCTCGGGATGATCGTCCCGTCGTCCAACACGTGCCTCGAGCCGATGAGCTATCGGATTCTGGCGGACCGCGAAGACGTTACCCTGCACTCGACACGGATCGCCGTCACGCGGATCGCGCTCGACGCAGGTTCTGACCGCCAGTTCGACGTCGAGGGAATGCGTCGCGCCGCCCAGCTCCTGGCGATGGCGGATGTCGACGTGATCGCCTGGAACGGCACCTCGGGCTCTTGGCTGGGCCTGGACCACGACCGCGAGATCGTGGACGAGATCACCGCGGCCACCGGAATCCCGGCGACGACCTCGACCCTCGCCTACTTCGACGCGTTCCGGGAGTTCGGCATCAGCTCGGTCAGCCTCGTGACGCCCTACACCGACGACGTCAATGAGGAAATTGTTGAGCGGTATGCGACCGAAGGGATCCGAGTCGCTGCCCACCGCGCCCTCGGGCTGAGCGACAACGAGTCGTTCGGGAGGGTGGCCCCAGACGAGCTCGTCCCCGGATCGCTCGAACTCGCAGCCGGGCGTCCGGACGCGCTCGTCTACCTGTGCACAAACCTCTATGGAGCCCCCATCGTCGCGGAGATCGAGGCCCGAACCGGCGTTCCTGCCCTTGATTCGGTCGCTGTGACCCTGTGGCGGTGCCTGCAGCTCGCCGGGGCGCCCCTTCTGGATTCGCGCTGGGGCAAGCTCCTCGCGTGACCTTGCCCAACGGCAGGCGTCAAGGGCACAGGTTCCGGCCGTGCGCCCTTGACGCCATCACGGCCCAGGCGTAGACCGAAGGGGTCATCGGGCCCGCCCTGGCTGGGCACTGTATCGGGGCGGCCCCCCATTCTGGTCTCGGAACATCCCCTTGGAGCGGTCATGGGCACCGAGCGATTCGATGTGCTCCGCGAGCAGGTTCGCGGCCAGGTCATCGAAGAAGGAGACCCCGACTACGACGCGGGCCGCCGCGTCTACAACGGCATGGTCGACCGACGTCCCGCGGCGATCCTGCGGGTCTCACAGGTCGCCGACGTCCTGGCGGCGGTGCGGTTTGCCCGCGGCCTGGGCATCGACGTCGCTCTGCGCGGTGGCGGGCACAGCGCGCCGGGCTTTGGAACGGTCGACGACGGCCTGGTCCTCGATTTCTCGGCCCTCCGAGGAGTCCGCGTGGACCCGGCCGCGAGGACGGCCCGGGCGGAGGCGGGGGCGACGTGGGCGGACTACAACCATGCCACGCACGCCTTCGGCCTTGCGAGCACGGGCGGGATCATCGGTTCGACAGGCGTCGCCGGCCTGACGTTGGGCGGGGGAATCGGATATCTGGCGCGGAAGTACGGGCGCGCGTGCGACAACCTCCTTTCGGCGGATGTCGTTCTCGCCGACGGCACCTTCGTCACAGCGAGCGAGACCGAGAACGAGGATCTGTTCTGGGCCCTGCGCGGGGGAAGCGGCAACTTCGGGGTCGTGACGTCGTTCGAGTTCCGGGTGCACCGCGTGGACATGGTCCACGTGGGCATCATCTTCTTCGACGCCGCCCGCGGCGCCGAGGTCGGAGCCGTGTACAGGGATTGGATCGCCTCCCAGCCGGAGGAGATGGGCGCCTTCTTCGGCTTCCATCAGGGCCCGCCGGTGCCGTTCCTGCCGGAGGAATGGCACAGCAGGCCGGTGGCAGTGGTTGCAGGCATGTGGACGGGCGACGTCGACGAAGGGCCGGCGCACTGGCAGCCCATCCTGGACTCCGCTCCCGTGCTCGGATCGATGTTCTCTCCCATGCCGTATCCGGCACTCAACGTCATGTTCGACGGACTGAGCGGTGTCCCGGGGCTGCAGGGGTATTGGAAGGCTGATTTCCTTCGGACCCTGAGCGATGACGCGCTGCGGGTGGCGGTCCAATTCGCCCCCGGAATTCCAAGCGTGCATTCGGCCAATCACTATTACCCGATCAATGGCGCCGTCCACCGTGTTGCCAGGGACGCCACGGCCTTCCCGTACCGGGACGTCCAATTCGCGCCCGCCATCGCCGGGCAATGGCCAGACCCGGCCGACAACGCCGTCAATATCGCCTGGGTGCGCGATTATTGGTCGGCCCTGCACGAGTATGCGGAGCCCGGCGGGTACATCAACTTCCAGGACGCCGACGATCAATCCCGGATCGAGGACAACTATTCGGTGAACTACGCGCGGCTGGCGCAGGTCAAGGCGAAATACGATCCGGAGAACTTCTTCCACGTGAACCAGAACATCAAGCCGACCGCGCTCCCGGCGGGGGAGACCGCCGTCGTCACTCCACGGGAGGGGACGACCGCCGCGAAGCCGGTTCCGCCTGAGGGCGCGCCGCCGGAGGCTGCGCCGACGGCGTAGGCACCCCTACCGGGGCCGCACCCGCCACCCTGTGAGCGGTGTGCGGCCCGGGCGCAGGACCGTAAAGGGCAATCGAGCGGCTGGCCTGCGCGAGGGCCAGGAGCCGCAGAACCAGCTGCGAGTGCATGTGCATGCCCGCGGCGGCCTTCGTCACGAGGGTATCGAGATCCGCCGCGGAGGCGGCGTCGCCGACGTCCACGTGCGCGATGAGGTCAACCGCGCGGCTGTAGACCTCGAGTGCGTCCTCCGGCAGCGGGACGCCGAGCCTGGCCATCTCCTCGAGATGGTCATCGAGGGCGCCGCGTGCGGCAGTGGGGACATCCGGCCACCCCCGCAGGCGCACGACGGCGTTCCCCTCCTCCGTGCGCCCCGGAACGGGTTCGCCGAGCGCCTGCACCTCGCGCTGAAGGGCCTTCATGATCTCGACGCGGCTTGCGCCCCTGTCGACGAGCCCCACGATGGCGCGGATCTGTTCGACCCTCAGGCCGTTGACATTGCGCAGCGTCTGGATCGTGCGGATCCGCCTCACGTGGCCGTCGTCGTACTGGGCCCGTGTGGCGGTGACGAGCCGCCCCGCAGGCACGATCCCCTCGCGCAGGTAGTACTTGATGCTCGCGATCGGCATCCGTGTGATCTCGCTGAGCTCCTGGAGCCGCATGCCTTCCCCCATCATGATCTGCAGGCATTGGATAGCAGAATGAGCTGAATTTATCCGTATGGCGGAAGCAAGGATAGCCCGTGTATCTTCATCCCCGGACGGGGGGCCAAGCTTTGACCGAGGGAGCGCTGCAGATGGGGGGCGTTCCCTCGGCTCACGCCTGATCAGAAGAGCCCGTCAGATCAGAAGAGGCCTACCGGGCGCCCATCCTCATCGAGCCCCATCTTGAGGGCACCCGGATGCTTCGGCAGACCGGGCATCGTCATGAGCGAGCCCGTCACGGCCACAATGAAGCCTGCTCCCGTGCGGGGCCGCAATTCCCGTACATGCACGGTGAAGCCCTCAGGGGCGCCGAGGAGCGAGGCGTCGTCGGAGAACGAGTATTGGGTCTTGGCCATGCAGACCGGCAGATACTCCCATCCATTCTCGCGGATCTGGGCGAACTGCTTCCGGGCGCTGTCCGAGAATTCCACGTCCGCCCCGCCGTAGACCTCGCGGACGATTGTCCGGATCTTCTCGTCGAGGGGAACCTCGAGCGAGTAGAGAGGGGCGCAGGTCCCGGGCTCGTCGAGCGCGGCGAGGACGTTCCGCGCGAGGTCGTCCCCGCCGTCGCCCCCTCCGCCGCGTGCCCAGACGTCGGCGACAGCTGCCCGGACCCCGGTTGTTGCGCACCAGACGAGGAGTGCATCGAGCTCCTCGGCGGTGTCCGTCGTGAAGCGATTCACGGCGATCACGGGATCCAGGCCGAGCTTGCGGACGGTGGCGATGTGCCGGGCGAGGTTCGCCGTGCCGCGCTCGAGGGCCGCGACGTCGGGCTCGCCGAGGCGGTCCGCCGGCACGCCGCCGTGGAGCTTGAGCGCGCGAACCGTGGCCACGAGGACGACGGCAGAGGGCGCGACATCCGCGCACCTCGCCTTGATGTCCACGAACTTCTCGGCGCCCAAGTCGGCCCCGAATCCCGCCTCCGTCACGACGATCTCGGCGAGGCGGCGCGCGGTCGTCGTCGCGATCACGGAATTGCAGCCGTGCGCGATATTCGCGAAGGGGCCTCCGTGGACGAGGGCGGGCGTCCCCGCGAGCGTTTGGACGAGGTTCGGCTTGATCGCGTCCTTCAGAAGCATCGCCATGACACCCTGCGCCCCGAGGTCGGCAACGGTCACGGGCTTCCGGCCGTAGGTGTAGCCGAAGGTGATCCGCCCGAGCCGTTCGGTGAGGTCCGTGGCCGAGGACGCAAGGCAGAACACGGCCATGACCTCGGACGCGACCGTGATGTCGAAGCCGTCCTGCCGAGGGACTCCCTGCGCGGGACCGCCGAGGCCCACCACGATCTCCCTCAGGCTGCGGTCGTTCATGTCCATGACCCGCCGGAACGTGATCCTCCGCGGGTCGATGCCCAGCTCGTTGCCTTGGAAGATGTGGTTGTCGACCAGCGCGCAGAGTGCGTTGTTGGCGCTCGTGATCGCGTGGAAGTCTCCGGTGAAATGGAGGTTGATGTCGTCCATCGGGAGGACCTGCGAGCGGCCCCCGCCGGTCGCGCCGCCCTTCATGCCGAGCACGGGCCCCAGGCTCGGCTCGCGGATCGCCACCATCGTGCGCTTGCCCGCCCGGGCCAGGGAGTCGGCGAGGCCCACCGTCAGGGTTGACTTTCCCTCCCCGGCCGCCGTCGGCGACATCGCGGAGACGAGCACCACCTTGCCGCGCCCGAGCGCGGAAGGGAGGCGGCCCACGTCGACCTTCGCCTTGTAGCGGCCGTACAGCTCGAGCGCCTCGGCCGGGATGCCGGCGGACGCGGCGATCTCCTCGATGGGGCGGAGGGTGGCGGCCCGTGCGATGTCGAGATCGCTGGGCGTCGCTGCCGTGGCGCTCATGCGCCTCACCCTACCGCCGGATGCACCACCGCGTGAGTCCGAACCGCGCGACGGTAGGCGGCCCGCGTGGCCTCGGCGGTCTGCTCCCAGCCGAACCGCTGCGCGTAGATCGAGGCGGCACGTCCGAGGTCCACGCGGGTGGCGGGGTCGTCGTAGAGCTGCTCGAGGACGTCCGCCCATTCGACGGGGTCGTGGCCGTCCACGAGGAAGCCGGTCCGCCCGTCCGAGACAGCGCGCGGCAGCCCGCCAACCCGGGCGGCGACCACGGGCGTTCCGCAGGCCTGGGCCTCGAGCGCCACGAGCCCGAACGACTCCGAGAAGCTCGGCATCGCGACGACGTCCGCCGAACGGAACCACTCGGCCAGCACCCCGGCCGGCACGGGCGGGAGGCGGTGCACCACGCTCCCAAGGCCCTCCTCCTGTGCGAGCGCATCGAGATCGAGGCCCAGAGAGCCGCTCGGCGCCCCGATGATGCTCACCTCAAGCGGGATGTCCGGACGACGACGGCGCAGCTCGCCCGCCGCTGCGACGAGAACCTGCGGGCCCTTGAGCCGCTGGAGGCGGCCCGCGAAGAGGACGTGGAACGTCGATGCGGGGACTCCCGAGGCCACGCGCGATCGGGACCGGAACGCGGGCCGGAAAATGTCCAGGTCCACCCCCGGGCTCACCACGTCGATGCGGTCCTCATCCGCTCCGTAGTGCTTCACGAGTTCGTCCCTTTCCGCGGCGGTATTGGCGGTGAACCGCGCAGCGTTGTCCGCGATCAGCTGCTCGCCCCGTTCCCGCCACGTGGGCTCGGGGACGTCGCCGATCGCGAGGTGGCGGTTCTTGACGCGCGCCATCGTGTGCATGGTGTGGACGAGGGGGACGTCCCACTGGACGGCCGCCCGCAGCCCGGCGAGGCCCGAGACCCAGTAATGGCTGTGGACGACCCGCGGCAGGGCCGCCCCCTCCATCCGCTGCAGCAGCCGGTCGGCGAACTCCTCCGCGATCGGGGGCATCTGTTCCTTGGCGAGGCGGCGGCGAGGCCCGGCCTCGATGTGGTGGACGGTGACGCCCGGAGCAAGCAGGACGGTGTCGGGCTGCGAGGGATCGGTGGCCCGCGTGAAGATCTCGACCGTGAGCCCGTCGGCGGCCAACGCGCGGGCGAGGTGGCTGATATAGACGTTCATCCCCCCGGCATCGCCGGCACCGGGCTGTTCGAGGGGCGACGTGTGGAGGCTGATCATCGCCACACTGTTCTGCTCGGGGTGCTGCACGCATACAAGGCTACGGTTTCCGGGCGGTGCCCCTGCAGCGTGGTCGCAGGTTGTTGCAGGGCCGCCGGTAGACTGTCCGGCGTGACTTCCACCCCCGACCCAGCAACAGCGCGCCTTCCTGAGCGCGCCGCCGTCGTCGACCTCGAGGCCATCCGCCACAACGTCCGCGTCGTGCGGACGGTCGCGGAGCCGGCCCGCGTGATGGCAGTGGTGAAGGCGGACGCCTACGGTCACGGCGCAGTGCCCGTTGCGCGCGCGGCTTTGGAAGCTGGCGCGGCGTGGCTCGGTGTCGCCCACATCAGCGAGGCACTCACGCTGCGGGCCGCGGGCATCGAGGCGCCAACCCTTGCGTGGCTGCACACCGCGGACAGCAACTTCTCCGCCGCGGTGGGGGCCGGCGTGGACCTCGGCTGCTCCGGCTGGGAGCTGGGCCGCATCGTCGACGCCGCCCGGGAGCAGCAGCGCCCGGCACGAGTCCACCTCAAGATCGATACCGGGCTCGGCCGTAACGGCGTCACGCCGGACCGCTGGGAGCAGGTCCTCGACGAGGCCACCGAGTATCAGGACGCGGGCCTCCTGCGGGTCGTGGGCGTCTTCAGCCACCTTGCCGTTGCCGACGAGCCGGACCGGCCCGAGACGGACGTCCAGCTCGAGGTGTTCCGCGACGCTGTCGCGCTCGCCGAGGACGCCGGGTGCGATCTCGAGGTGCGGCACATCGCGAACTCGCCCGCGATCTTCTCCCGCCCGGACACCCACTTCGACCTGGTCCGCGCGGGGATCTCGATCTACGGGCTCTCGCCCTTCCCGGACCAATCCGCCCATGACCTCGGGCTGCGCCCAGCCATGACGCTGCGCACGCTCGTCTCCCAGGCCAAGCGCGTGCCCGCCGGCCAAGGCGTGAGCTACGGCCTCACGTACAGGACGCCGGGGGAGAGCGCCCTCGGGCTCATTCCGCTGGGCTACGCCGACGGCATCCCGCGGACGTCCAACGGGGGGCCGGTACGGATCGCCGGGACGACCTACCGCGTGGTGGGCCGAGTGGCGATGGACCAGATGGTCGTGGACCTCGGGCCCGCAGCAGACGTCGGGGCCATCGCGGGCAGCGAGGCCGTCCTGTTCGGCACGGGTGACGGCGGCGGACCGACCGCCGATGACTGGGCTCGCGCCGCGAACACGATCAACTACGAGATCGTCACTCGCATCAGCCAGCGGGTTCCCCGCATCCACGTCGACTCGCGTCCGGCCCTCCAGACGGAGTCCGCGGAGCAGGCCGTGGCGACGCATGCCGGAGGGGTCGCGTGAGCGGAGGCGGGAACGCTTCCGCGCCGGAGCCGCTGTGGGTGCTCCGAGCGCGGCCCACGACGGCGGCCGAGACGCAAGACCTCGGTGCAGCCCTCGGCAGGATCCTCGAAGCCGGCGACCTTGTGGTCCTCACGGGAAGCCTCGGTGCCGGGAAGACGACCTTCACCCAGGGCCTCGGTGCGGGGCTCGGCGTTCGCGCCGGGGTGATCTCGCCGACCTTCGTCCTCGTGCGGATCCACCCCAACCTGCCAGACGGCCCGCGGCCCGGCGGCCCGGATCTCGTCCACGTGGACGCCTACCGTCTCGAGGGCGAGGGCGAGATCGACGACCTCGACCTCGAGAACTGGACCGACACGTCCGTCACGGTGGTGGAATGGGGGCGCGGGCGGGTCGAGCACCTGGCCGAGTCCTGGCTCGACATCGAGCTCGAGCGGGGGCCCCTTCCCGTGTCGGGCGGTTCGGTGAGCGCTGACCCGCAGGTCGACTTCGATCCCGAAGGCAGCGAGGCGAGCGTCGACGAAGAGTACGACGACGACGAGCCGCGTTTCGTCGTCGTCCGCGGCTTTGGGCCGCGCTGGGCCGCGCCGCCCGCCCTGCCCGGATCTGAGGCCGCCGAGCTTCCGACGGGAGGCGGGCGATGATCCTGCTCGTCATCGACACTTCCGCCATCGCCTCGGCCGCGATCATCCGATGGCACGAGGACGGCTCGGACGCGGCGGTGCTTGCCCAGTTCGCCACGGAGGACACCAAGTCGCACGCGGAGGTTCTGGCCCCCGGTGTGCGGGCCCTCCTTGTGGAGCAGGAGCTCGGCGGGGCGGATGTGGACCGCGTCGTGGTGGGCGTCGGCCCGGGTCCGTTCACCGGCCTCCGCTCGGGCATCGCGACGGCCCGTGCTCTGGCCTTCGCATGGGGCACGCCGCTGTCGGGACTCATGAGCCTCGACGCGATGGCCTGGGACGTCCTGGCCGCAGCGGCGCCGTCGTCCGATTTCCTCGTGGCCACCGACGCGCGGCGCCGCGAGGTCTACTGGGCGAGGTATTCGGCGTCGGGCCTCCTCCTGGACGGCCCGCATGTCGCGTACCCCGACGCGCTGCCGCCGCTCCCCATCTACGGCGCCGGGGCAGGGATCTATCGGGACAGGCTCACGGAGGCGGGCGCCGTCGTCATGCCCTCGTTCGACCACGCTCAGCCGACAGCCGCCTCGCTCGGCCTCGCCGCCGTCGCACGCCTGGCGCGCGGCGAGGAACTCCTCGACACGGCGCCCCGCTACCTGCGGGAATCGGACGCGCAGGTGCCCGGGCCGCGGAAGCGGGCGCTGTAATGGCTCAACTCCCTCAGGGCGTGCGGCTCCGCGACATGACCGTGCACGACGTCCCCGCCGTGCACGCACTCGAGCGATCGCTGTTCCCGGCTGATGCGTGGCCAGCCCAGATGTTCCGGGACGAGCTCTCGCAGCCGCAGACGCGGCGCTACTACGTGGTCGAAGAGGCCAGCGGGGAACTCGACGAGAGCGTGGACGGCGGTGCGGCGCGGATCATCGGGTACGCCGGAGTCATGTGCGTCCCACCGATCGCGGACGTCCAGACGATCGCGGTCGTCCCCGAGCGTGAGGGGCGTGGCATCGGCTCGGCCGTGCTCACGGAGCTCATCGCGGAAGCTGCCCGGCGCGGGGCTCGGGACGTGCTGCTCGAGGTGAGGGAAGACAATCCGCGGGCACAGGCCCTGTACCGTCGCTTCGGCTTCGTGCACATCCACACGCGACGGCGCTACTACCGCGACGGGGTGAATGCGCTCATCATGCAGCTGCCGCTCACGCGGCCGGGGGAGGGAGACAAGTGAAGGAGCCCCTCGTTCTGGGGATCGAATCCTCCTGCGATGAGACCGGGGTCGGCATTGTGCGGGGCACAACGCTGCTCGCCAACACGGTGTCGTCCTCGATGGACGAGCACGTGCGCTTCGGGGGAGTGATTCCCGAGATCGCCTCGCGCGCGCACCTCGATGCGATCGTGCCCACGCTGAAGGAGGCCCTCGACACCGCCGGGGTCACGCTCGCCGAGGTCGATGCGCTCGCCGTCACGTCGGGGCCAGGCCTCGCCGGCGCGCTCATGGTCGGCGTGTGCGCCGCGAAGGCCCTCGCGGTCGCGACAGGCAAGCCGCTCTACGCCATCAACCACCTCGTGGCGCACGTCGGCGTGGGCTTGCTCGACGACGGCGTCTACGGCGGCTCGCTGCCCGACGACCTCGGTGCCCTGCTGGTCTCCGGGGGCCATACCGAGATCCTGCGTGTCCGGAACATCGCTGCCGACGTCGAGCTGCTCGGCTCGACGATCGACGACGCCGCCGGCGAGGCCTACGACAAAGTGGCCCGACTCCTCGGGCTCGGCTACCCCGGAGGGCCCGCCATCGACCGGATTGCGCCCACCGGCAACCCCGGCGCTTTCAGGTTCCCGCGCGGACTCACCCAGCCCAAGTACATGGGAAGCGCCGAGGCACCCGGGCCGCACCGCTACGACTGGTCGTTCTCGGGCCTCAAGACCGCCGTCGCCCGCTGCGTCGAGCAGCATGAGGCGGCCGGGAAGCCCGTCCCGGTGGCGGACATTGCGGCGTCCTTCCAAGAGGCCGTCGTGGACGTGGTGACTTCCAAGGCCGTGCTCGCCTGCCGCGAGCACGGGATCCGGAATCTCCTGCTCGGCGGGGGAGTTGCCGCGAACTCGCGCCTCCGCGAACTGACCGCCGAGCGCTGCGCCGAGGCCGGCATCTCGCTGGCCGTGCCGCCGTTCTCGCTCTGCACAGACAACGGCGCGATGGTCGCGGCCCTCGCCGCGCGGGTGATCATGGACGGCGGGTCGCCGAGCGACCTCGCGTTCGCGCCCGACTCGTCGCTCCCGGTGACGACCGTCTGCGCCTGATCCTTCCGCCCCCCGTTCCGCCGTCACGTTTACCGTGTAGATCTGACGGCGCAACGTGATGAGGAGCGGGATTAGGAGTCCGTAGCGCGCCTGCGCCGCCACGCGATGACCGCTTCGACGCCGGCATAGAGAACCGCAAGCACGACGACGGCGAGCGCCGCCTGCGCGTGCGACGTCACCGCCAGGACGACGGCGACCACAGCGAGGACGAACACGAGACGCCCAGGGGAGCGGCGCCGTCGTGCGGGACGCTCGCTCACGCGCCGTGGCCCTCCCGCATGAGCCGCGCCTCTTCGAGGACGACCTGGCGCAGGTTGCCTCCATGGGCCTCCGCCGTGCGGCGCTGCCTCTGATAGCCGGCGCCCCTGCGGACGATGCCCTCGATGTCGCGCAGCTCCCGCTCGCAGCCGAGGTCTCGCGCGACCGGCTCCAGCCGCTCGAGGGTCTCGGCGAGATGCTCGGTGACGAGCTTCTCGTTCCCGGCAGCGTCGAGGATGATGATCGCGTCGAGCCCGTAGCGGGCAGCACGCCACTTGTTTTCCTGGACGTGCCAGGGCGGCATGGTGGGGATCGTCCCGCCGTCGTCGAGGATCCGGGACGCCTCCTCGACGAGGCACTGCGTGAGCGCCCCGATCGCGCCGACCTCCTCGAGGGTGGAGAGTCCGTCGCACACGCGCATCTCAATCGTGCCGAGGCGTGGCACGGGCCGGATGTCCCAGCGGATCTCGCTGATGATGTCGATGACGCCGGTGGTCAGCATGTCGTCCACGTAGCGCTCGAAGCCCTTCCAGTCGGGGAACTGGAACGGCAGCCCAGCAGTCGGGAGCTGCTGGAACATGAGCGCCCGCTGGGAGGCGTACCCCGTGTCCTCGCCGCCCCAGTAGGGGCTCGAGGCGGACAGCGCCTGAAAGTGGGGGAAGTAGTTGACCAGCGCGTCGAGGACCGGCATGGCCTTCTCCCGGCGGTCGAGGCCAACATGCACGTGGACGCCGTAGATCACCATCTGCCGGCCCCACCATTGGGTCCGGTCGATGAGCTTCGCGTACCGCTCCTTGTCGGTGACGGGCTGGAGCCGAGGCTGGCTGAACGGGTGGCTGCCGGCAGAGAAAAGCTCCACCCCGATGTGGTCCGTGATGCCACGGACGGCGCTCATGGTCCGCGCGAGGTCCGCCTTCGTCTCTCCGACGGTCTCATGGACGTCCGTGACGATCTCGACCGTGTTCAGCAGGAGTTCCTGGTGGACTCGCGGGCAGTCGGCATTCAGCTCAGGGTGTTCCTCCGCGACGCGCCGCATGACTTCAGGGGCCGCCGAGACGAGCTCACCGTCGTGGCGATCCACGAGCGCGAGCTCCCATTCCATTCCGATCGTGGACTGCCTGGAGGCAGCGAAGTCGATCTCCATGTCCGCCCCCGCTTCTGGAGCTCAGGCTCCGGCCAGGCCGGCAGCATCCGTACAGAACGTGCCCAGTCTAGGGCAGGGGTGCTATCCACCGAGCCGGGAACCCCGGGCGAGGGGGGAGGCGTCCGTCACGCCCGGCCCCCATTTCCGCGCCGGGTCCGCACTTCCGCGCCGGATCCGCACCTCCGCGCCGGGTCCGGCGCGGAAGTGCGGGGTAGGGCGCCTCCTGCGGGGAAGGGCGTCCGACGGCGTTCCTCTCCCTCGCGTCCCATGCGGCCGGAGTTTTCCACATAGGGCATTCCACGAGGGCCGAAGCCCGCCACGATCGAGCACGATAGCGCTATGGAACCTCGAGTAGCGCTCGAAATCGTTGCGGGGCGGTGGCCCGGGCGACTCATCGCCTCGACAGCGGAACTGAAAGCTGTGGGTCTCGATGATCGCGTGCTCACCGCGTGTGTACGTGCCGGCGTGCTCCTCAGGGTGCGCCGAGGGGCCTATGCAGTGTCATCGTCATGGGCGCAGCTGAGCCCGTGGGACCAAGATGACTATCGCATCGACGCTCACGCTGCTGGTTCGCAGGGCAATCCCGTGTACAGCCACGCCTCGGCGGCTCGTCTTCATGGATTCGCGACCTGGAACGTTGGATCTCAGGTCCACGTTCTGACGAGTGCGGATTCCGGAGCCAGCCATGGCGCAGATGCTGTGGGGCACAGGGCAGCGCTTGGCGAGGATGAGACGGTCCGAGTGCGGACGCGCGGTGGCCGGGAGGTTCTTGCCACCTCTCCAGTCCGCACGGTGCTCGATTGTGCTCGCGCCTATCATCCGGAGGAGGCAGCCGTGATCGGAGACAGCGCCCTGCATTCGGGCTTGGCACTTGGCGATCTCACGGCCTCCCTTCAGTCTTCGCCGATCATTCGTGGCAGCGTGCGGGCCGCTCGCTTGCTGGGGTTGCTGGACGGTCGTGCCGAGTCCGCGGGCGAGACGCGCACCCGATTCCTTCTCTCGCGGCTCGGCGTCGAACCGCCCGAGGTCCAACATTGCATTGGGACGCCCTTTGGCATCTTCCGTGCCGACTACGCGTGGCCGCGCATCAAGGTCATCCTCGAATTCGACGGACGCGGGAAGTATTACGACTACCGCCCCACGGCAGAGGCGCTCCTCCTGGAGCGGCGGCGCGAGACTGCGCTCATGGATCTCGGATGGCGCGTCATCCGGCTCACATCGGCTGATCTGGAGCGCCCCGACCTCGTGGCGGAGCGTCTTGCAGCCGTCTTCGAGGCGGCGGCCTGACCCTCCGGTGACGAAGGCAGTCCCGCGCCGGGCCCGCACTTCCGCGCCGGGCCCGCACTTCCGCGCCGGACCCCGCACGGAAGTGCGGGGAAGGGCGCCCCGTGCGGGAAGGGCGCCCCGTGCGGGAAGGGCGCCCCGTGCGGGGGAGGGCGCCCCCTAGACCCTGTCCAGGATGGCCTTCACGTCGGCCTTGTCCGGAAGGCACCCGTAGCCGAGCGCCCGCTGTTCGCCGAGCCGGGCCGCGACGAAGGCCTCCGCGACGGACGATGGCGCGTGCCCCACGAGCAGGACGGCCTGGAGCGCCAGGGCGAGTTCCTCGGCGAGGCGGCGGGCCCACGGCTGCGCCTCCTCCGGCTCGTGCACGGCATCGGAGAGGAGGGACAGGGCCCGGCCAAGCTGGCGGTCGAGCGTCGGGTCGACGCCGCGCTGGGTCTCGAGCTCGTCCGCGAGGGCTTCGGCCGACGAGGGCTCGCGAGCGAGGGTCCGCAGGACGTCGAGGGCCACGACGTTGCCCGAGCCCTCCCAAATCGCCATGACGGGCTGCTCGCGATACCGCAGTGCGAGTGGAAAGTCCTCCGTGTAGCCGTTGCCGCCCAGGCACTCGAGCGCCTCGGCGGCATGTCCTGGCCCGCGCTTGCAGACCCAGAACTTTCCGACGGCGGTCGCGAGCCGCGCGAAGCTCCGCTCGCGGGAGGCGGCGTGCGGGCCCTGCGGTGTGCCGCCGTCGTCCGTCGCGGCGAGCCGCAGGCCGAGCGCGGTGGCGGCCTCGGCTTCGATCGCGAGGTCGGCGAGGACGGCGGCCATGGCTGGCTGGTCGATCAGCAGCCGTCCGAAGGCCCGGCGGTGGCGGGCGTGCCACACGGCCTCTGTCACCGCTTGTCGCATACCCGCCGCGCTCCCGAGGACGCAGTCGATCCTGGTCTCGTGGACCATCTCGATGATGGCCCGCACGCCCCGTCCAGGCTCGTCGATCCGCCATCCGAGCGTGTCCTCGAACTCCACCTCGGCGGACGCGTTGGACCGATTGCCCAGCTTCGACTTGAGCCGCACGATGCGGAACGTGTTCTTGGTGCCGTCGTCGAGAACTCGGGGGACCAGGAAGCACGAGAGGCCCGCGGACTCCTGGGCGAGCACCAGGAACGCGTCGCTCATCGGCGCCGAGCAGAACCACTTCTGGCCGGTGATTCGCGCTGTGCCGTCGCCCGTGTCGACTGCCCTGGTCGTGTTGGCCCTCACGTCGGAACCGCCTTGGCGCTCCGTCATGGCCATCCCCACGAGCACGCCCGGCTTCTCGGCGGGGCGGACGAGCCGCGGATCGTAGCCCGTGCCGTAGAGCAGCGGCAGCCAAGAGCGGCCGACGGCGTTCTCTCGGGCCAAGGCGGGCACGGCGGCGTGCGTCATCGAGACAGGGCACGCATGTCCAGGCTCGATCTGCGCGAACAGCATGAAGGCGGCAGCGCGCGCCACGTGGGCCCCAGGTCTGGGGTCCGCCCACGACGACGTGTGGGCCCCGTGCGCGATCGCGTCGCCGAGCACGCGGTGATACGAGGGGTGGTACTCGACTTCGTCTTGGCGCTCGCCGTACCGATCGAGGGCGTGAAGCAACGGAGGGTGCAGGTTCGCGAGCCGAGCCTGCTCGTGGAACTCCGCGGACCCGACGAGCCGCCCGACGGCTGCCAGGGCCCCCGACGCCCATCCGGCGCCGTACCGGCGGACGCCGTCGACGAGGGCCGCGTTCGCGGAGAACTCGTCGACCCCGACCCGCGGAGGAACCTGATTCGTCGAGGAGCCCGCCATGGGTCCATTGCACACCCGGCGCCTCGAGCCAGCCAGAGTCCGGGGGCAAGAGCTCGTGGCAACCCGATTAGCCTTGTCCTGTGCCGATCCTCAACAAAGACATGACCCTCTGCATCTCGCTCTCGGCCCGCCCGAGCAACAACGGGACGCGCTTCCACAACTTCCTGTACGAAGCGCTGGGCCTCAACTGGATCTACAAGGCTTTCGCCCCCACGAATCTCGAGCAGGCCATCGCTGGCGTGCGGGGGCTCGGCATCCGCGGCTGCGCCGTCTCGATGCCCTACAAGGAGGACGTCATCGCCCTCGTGGACGGCATGGACGCCTCGGCGAAGGCCATCGACTCGGTCAACACGATCGTCAACGACGGCGGGGTCCTCACGGCATACAACACGGACTACGCGGCGATCGAGCAGCTCATCCAGCGCACCGCGGACCGCGATGGCCTGCGGCCCGACTCGTCGGTGCTCCTCCGGGGCTCCGGCGGGATGGCCAAGGCCACCGCGGCCGCGTTCCGTGACGCCGGGTTCCGGAATGTGACGATTGTGGCCCGCAACGAGACGAGTGGCCGGGCTCTTGCCGAACTGTACGGCTTCGGCTGGCAGGCCGAGCTTGGAGACAGCGTCGCCGACGTCCTGGTCAACGTCACGCCCATCGGCATGGCCGGCGGCCCTGAGGCCGACTCGCTGTCCTTTCCCCGTGAGGCGGTTGGAGCAGCGCGCCTGGTGTTCGACGTCGTCGCCCTCCCCGCCGAGACGCCACTCATCATCGCGGCGCGCGCCGCGGGGAAGCCGGTGATCAGCGGCGCGGAGGTCATGACGATCCAGGCGCTGGAGCAGTTCGTGCTCTACACAGGCATTCGGCCCACCGACGAGCAGGTGCGCGCGGCGGAGGAGTTCATGCGCGCTGGCTAGGCGGGCTCGACGACAGCGGCCACCCGGTCCTCGCCGATCCGTGTCAGCACGAGGGTTGCCCGCTTGTGCGGCGCCTTTCGCGCCGGCTTGCCGAGGCCGGCCATGAGCAGCTTGCGGAGCTCATCGGGCGCAACGGCCACGCCGCGCTTCTTGATGTCGAGCGTGGTGATGCCCTCGTCGCGAACCCACTGGCGCAGCGCCCGCACGTTGTAGTGGCGCACGTCGAGAACCTTGTAGGCGCGGGCGAAGGGGGTCGAAACGAGGTCCGGGGCGCAGATGTAGGCGATGTGCGGATCGAGCAGGTGCCCGCCCAAGCGGTCCGCGAGCTCGGCGACGAGGCCCGAGCGGATCACGGCTCCGTCCGGCTCGTAGAGGAAGCCCTCGAGCGGTCCGAGCTCGGGCTGCACGCCTTCGCCGAAGTCGGTTTCCGCGACGAGCTCCGCCACCGAATCGTCGGCGAGCACGAGGGCCGCGCGACGAATGGTGGGGCGCTTGAGCGCGTTGAAGTACAGGGCGACCTCGGTGACGTCACCCTCGACCGAGACCCACTGTGCCTCGCACCCGTCTGGCACGGAAGCGTGCGGGATCCCGGGCCCGAGCTTGACCCCGACGGGCAGGCCTTCGTCGGCGAGCCCCGACGCGAAGCTCAGCGGCGGGGAGAAGTCCTCGGGGTCCCACAGGCGTGTGGTGCCGGACGTCGTCGTCGTGCGCCGCGCGGGATCCAGCCACACGCCGTCGATCCCCTCGAGCGGGACCGACTGGGCATCCGCGTGGACGACGCGCGCCTGGGGGAAGGGCATGAGGTTGATGGTGGCGCAGGCCGCGGTCGTCTCATCGAGTTCGACAGCGGTCACTTCCAGATCGAGGGAGGCCATCGCCATGGCGTCCGCGCCCAGGCCACAGCCGAGATCCGCGACGTGGCGGACGCCGGCGTCGACGAAGCGGCGCGCGTGGCGGGCGGCGACGCTGAGCCGCGTGGCCTGCTCGAGTCCCGCCCGCGTGAAGAGCATGTGGCCCGAGAACTCGCCGAACTTGGCCTCCGCCTTGACGCGGAGGCGTGCCTGGCTCAGCACGGCGGAGACGAGCTCGGGGGAGTGGCCGGCCTTGCGCAGCCGGGCGCTGATGGCCAGGGCGTCCTCCTCGCGATACGGGCCAAGCGAGTTGAGGAGGGCCCACCCTTCGGCGGTGAGCAGGGGCGCGAGCTGCTCGGAGGCGGAGGGGTCCTGGGGCATGGATCAAGCCTAGTTCACGGCCGCATGGCGCCCGCCGGGAGCCGCGAATCTGGTTATGGTGGAGGCATGGAGACGACGCCAGCAGATGCTTCGCCGACCGCCAGCCACGGGGATTTCTCCCGCTACACCCGACCCTTGCTCATTCTCGGCATCGTTGTCGCAGTCGTCTCGGCGGTCCTCCTCCTCGTGGTCCTCGGCCTCGATGCCTTTACCGCCACCGTGTACTCGGTGGGCGGCAAGAGCATCGACGACTCGACTCCCGAGGCCCAGGCGCTCCGGGACCAGTACCTCGGTGGCAAGATCGCCGCCATCGTTGGCCTCGTGGTGGGCGGGGTCTTCCTCGTGGGCTCACTCCTCGTCATGTACTTCAACCGCTCGCGCGGGGGCGACGACGGCGACGACCTGAGCTTCGACGAGCTCGCCGGCGAATAGCCCGCCGGGGAATATTCACCGCGACACGGGCCCTCACTTGGCACTCGCCTTGACCGAGTGCCAGCCGCTCAATAGAGTCATGGGTAGCACTCGTCATGTGTGAGTGCTAACTGTCCAGGCACGCTCCGGCACCCGCGACGACGGTTGCATGCCCGGCTGAGGATTTCCGTGACCCGTTCATGAAAAGGAGAGATCCGTGTCGGTCTCCATCAAGCCCCTCGAGGACCGTATTGTCGTCAAGCCGCTCGAAGCGGAGCAGACCACCGCTTCGGGCCTCGTGATCCCGGACACCGCCAAGGAGAAGCCGCAGGAAGGCGAAGTTGTCGCTGTCGGCCCCGGCCGCGTTG
Source organism: Sinomonas sp. (assembly GCF_051955515.1). Taxonomy (GTDB): domain Bacteria; phylum Actinomycetota; class Actinomycetes; order Actinomycetales; family Micrococcaceae; genus Sinomonas. Next base: position 22,253 of record NZ_JBQCGQ010000181.1, on the reverse strand, counting down.
ACGACAACGGCAACCGCGTCCCCGTCGATGTGACTGTCGGCGACGTTGTCCTCTACTCGAAGTACGGCGGCACCGAGGTCAAGACGGGCGGCTCCGAGTACCTCGTACTCTCGGCCCGCGACGTCCTCGCCATCGTCGTCAAGTAAGTCCGCGCCGAGCAGGACTTCAACGGCAGCACCCCGGTCGACGCGGCCGGGGTGCTTCCCTTGGACCCAAGGAGAAGCGAATGGCAAAGCAGCTCGCATTCAATCAGGACGCCCGCAAGGCACTCGAGGCCGGCGTCGACAAGCTCGCCGACACCGTCAAGGTGACCCTCGGCCCGCGTGGCCGCAACGTCGTCCTTGACAAGAAGTGGGGCGCGCCGACCATCACGAACGATGGCGTGACCATCGCCCGTGAGGTCGAGCTCGACGATCCCTACGAGAACCTTGGCGCCCAGCTCGCCAAGGAAGTCGCCACCAAGACGAATGATGTCGCCGGCGACGGCACCACGACCGCGACCGTGCTCGCCCAGGCGCTCGTCAAGGAGGGCCTCCGCAACGTGGCCGCCGGCGCTGCCCCGGGTGAGATCAAGCGCGGCATCGAGGCGGCCGTCGAGGCCGTCGCGACCCGCCTCGGCGAGAATGCCCAGGAGGTCTCGGGCAAGCAGGTGGCCAACGTGGCCGCCATCTCGGCCCAGTCGGACGAGATCGGCGAGCTCCTCGCCGAGGCCTTCGAGAAGGTCGGCCAGGACGGCGTCATCACGATCGAGGAGTCCTCGACGACGCAGACCGAGCTCGTGCTCACCGAGGGCATGCAGTTCGACAAGGGCTACCTGTCGCCGTACTTCGTGACCGATGCCGAGCGTCAGGAAGCTGTCCTCGAGGACGCCCTGATCCTCATCAACCAGGGCAAGATCTCCTCGCTGCAGGACTTCCTCCCGCTCCTCGAGAAGACGCTCCAGGCGTCGAAGCCGCTCTTCATCATCGCCGAGGACATCGAGGGCGAGGCCCTGTCCACGCTGATCGTCAACAAGATTCGCGGCACGCTCAACGCCGTCGCGGTCAAGGCTCCTGGCTTCGGCGACCGCCGCAAGGCCATGCTCCAGGACATCGCGACCCTCACGGGCGCCCAGGTCATCTCCCCGGAGGTCGGCCTGAGCCTCGACCAGGTCGGCCTTGAGCAGCTGGGCACGGCGCGCCGCATCACCGTGACCAAGGACACGACGACGATCGTCGACGGCGCCGGTTCTGCAGAGGATGTTGCCGCTCGGGTTGCGCAGCTCCGCGCTGAGCTCACCCGGACCGATTCGGACTGGGACCGTGAGAAGCTCCAGGAGCGCCTCGCCAAGCTCGCCGGTGGCATCGGCGTCATCAAGGTCGGCGCGGCCACCGAGGTGGAGCTCAAGGAGAAGAAGCACCGCATTGAGGACGCCGTGTCCTCGACCCGTGCCGCCCTCGAGGAGGGCATCGTGGCCGGTGGCGGCTCCGCCCTCGTCCACGCCGTGCGCGCCCTCGAGGAGGACGAGACGGTCAAGGCGCTCTCCGGCGAGTCCGCCGTCGGCGTGGGGATCGTGCGCCGCGCGCTCGTCCAGCCGCTGCGCTGGATCGCGCAGAACGCCGGCTTCGACGGCCACGTCGTGGCCGCTCGGGTCGAAGAGGCCGAGGTGAACCACGGCTTCAACGCGAAGACGGGCGAGTACGAGGACCTTATCGCGGCCGGTGTCATCGACCCGGTCAAGGTGACCCGCTCGGCTCTGCGCAACGCGGCATCCATCGCGGCTCTCGTCCTCACGACCGAGACGCTCGTGGCGGACAAGCCCTCCGACGAGGACCACGCAGGCCACAGCCACTAGGAGCGCCAGCCCCCGGTTGCGCCGTCACCTCTGCAGGGTTCCGCACCCAGCAGAGGTGACGGCGCAACTTTTTTTGGCGGCACGGGCCGCAAGCGGTGGCGGATGAACACTAGGGCAGGTTCGCCGCGGGACAACCGTGCCGGCTGCCCTCGCCTAGCTGCGGCGCCCGAGACCGGATCTCGGCCGGCCAGCGGACCGGATGTCTCTTCCCTTGGGGGTCAGCGTGCGGTACACGAGCAGGACGACGATTCCCGCGGTCACGATCCCTGCGAGATTGAGCGAGAGCTGCAGCGCTGAGCCGGCGGCTCTCGCCTGCTCGCCCAGAACGAGCGCGACGGCGACGTACCCTGCAGCGGGCACCGTGGTGACGGAGATGAAGACCCCCACGAGCACGGCCGACTTGTTGCCGATGAGCGAGATCATTCCGACGGCCCCGGCGATGACCGCAACGATGAACGAATATGGGCCAGGGTGGTAGATGAATTCGACGGCGGAGTCTACGGTCTTTGCGGTCTCCGGCGTGTAGAGGCCGAGTGGAACGCTGACGGCCGCCGCCAGGGCCACGCTCGCCATCGCGATGGGGAAGCCGACGAGCAGGGCGAGGGCGGCTTGCCGGGCGAGCCGCCAACGCCGTTCCACGAGCGCGTACGCGAGGGCGGCGAGGGGCCCGAACTCCGGCCCGACGACCATGGCACCGACAATGGCGATCGAGGAATTCGTCACAATTCCGATTCCCGCGAGATGAGTTGCGGCGACGAGGAACGCGAGGAACTGCCATGTGAGGCGCGAATCCGAGCCAGTACGCTGCTCGAGCTCGTCCCAGATCACGGCGTCCGCACTATCGCCGGGAGCCGCCTCCTCGGCGTCCTCGACGGCCTTTCCGACAGCCAAATCGGGAGTCCATACCGTCACGGTTCCCTCATCCGGCACCCCCAGGACCTTGAGCTGGTCGAGGAGCTGCCCGACGGACTCGCGCGCCGCGTGGATCACGACGATGTCGCCCGGCGGCTCCGTGGAGGCCTTCGGGTAGACGGCGACTTCTGCCACGCCCGGTTCGCCCCTGCACAAGCTGAGGACCTCGGCCGTCAACTCCGTTGCGGTACGGACGCGGATCACCATCATGGGACGCCGATCCTTTTCTGTGGAGTTCATACGGGGGATTCACGCCATTCACAACATACACACAGCACCCCGCGGGGAAATGGATGGGCACTGTGAGACGGAAGGTTTGAGCGTGACGACTGAGACGACGACGGGACCGGCGGCGGGGGCCGAGCGGACGACGGCGAAGGGTCGCCAGCGCGGAGGGCCGCAGGGGGGCGACGGACGGAAGTTCCGGCCTGAGATCCAAGGCCTGCGGGCCGTGGCCGTGCTCCTCGTGGTGCTCTACCACGTGTGGCTCGGGCGCGTCTCGGGAGGCGTGGACGTCTTCCTCATGATCTCGGCGTTCCTCATGACGGGCCAGTTCGTCGCCCGCCATCGGAAGGGCGAGCGGACCAAGCTGTTCAAGCACTGGGCCCATGTCTTCCGCCGCCTCCTGCCCGCGGCGGTTGTGACCATCGCGGGGACGGTGCTCGCCACCGTCGTCTTCCTGCCGGCGACCCGGTGGGCCACGGTGCTCGAGCAGGGCGTGGCGTCGCTCGTCTACGCGGAGAACTGGCTCCTGCAGCGGGACGCGGTGGACTACTACGCGCAGGATCATTCGCTGGCGAGCCCCTTCCAGCATTTCTGGTCGCTCTCGATCCAGGGCCAGATTTTCGTGCTCTTCCCGATCCTGTTCGTGCTGCTCGGAGCGTTGGCGCGGCGCTTCCGGCTCCGCTACGAGCGGTTGCTCGCGCTCGCCTTCGGCGTGATCTTCGCGGCCTCGCTCGTGTACTCGATCGTGGACACCGCACTGAACCAGACTCAGGCATACTTCTCGCTCTGGGCCCGGATCTGGGAATTCGCGCTCGGCAGCCTTCTGGCGCTGGCGATCGACCGCGTGCGCGTGCGCTCCCTCGTCGCCGTGGTGATCGGCTGGGCCGGTCTCGTCGCGATCGTCGCCTGCGGCCTCGTCCTCAACGTCGAGACGGCGTTCCCGGGAGCGATCGCCCTGTGGCCCACCCTGTCGGCTGCCGCCGTGATCCTCGCGGCGGAGCACGGCGGCGCTTTGGGCGTCCACCGGTTCCTCTCGTCGAGGCCGCTCCGCAAGCTCGGTGACATCTCGTACGGCCTCTACCTGTGGCACTGGCCGGTGCTCGTGATCGCGCTCGTGTGGCGGGACAAGGACCGCGCAGGGTGGCTGCTCGGCACCGCCGCGATCCTCGTTTCCCTCGTCTTGGCATACCTGACGATCCGCTTCGTGGACCGTCCGTGGCGCGCCTGGCAGTGGCCCGAGCGGCGGCTCCGATACGGCGTCCTCGGCATTGCGGCCTGCGCGCTCGTAGCCGTCCTGCCGATCGCGTCGGTGCAGCTGAGCATTCAGACGAAGTCGAATGCTGCGGAGGCCAAGGCCAACGTCGACAACCCCGGGGCCGCCGTCCTGACGCCCGGCTTCACGAGCCAGACGTCGCCGACGGCCCAAGTCCTGCCGCTCGCGCAGAACCTTCCCGACGACTGGTATGGGCTGCCCGCACAGTGCTCGGCAGATCTGCACGTGCCCTCGACACTCACGAAGAACTGCTCGATGGACAAGGCGGGCTCGGCAGCGTCGAAGACGATCGTGGTCGTCGGGGATTCACATGCCGAGCAGTGGATGTCAGCCCTGGAGCCGGTCGCCCAGCAGCACGGATGGCGCGTCGTGGCTCTGCTCCTGGGCGGATGCATCTACACCCCGAGCGTCCAGACTCCCAACACCGCGTGCAACTCGTTCAACAGCCAAGTGTCCTCGTACCTTGCATCCAACCCGCCCACAGCGGTGTTCATGGTCGGCACGGTGGCGGCTCCGTCGTCGTCCGCCGAGACGCTCACCCCCGGCCTCGACGCGACGGTCTCGAGCCTGACCTCCAAGGGGGTCGACGTCGTCGCAGTCCGGGACAATCCCCGCTTCACGTTCAATATGGCCGACTGCGTGGTGCGGAACGGTGCGGCCAGCAGCGAGTGCAGCCCGTCGCTCGCGAGCGTCCTCGCGCCGCAGGACCCGCTGGCCGCGTTCGCGGCACAGCACACCGACCGCTTCACGGCGATCGACATGACGGATCTCATCTGCCCGGACGCGGTCTGTGCCGGTGTGATTGGAAACACCTACGTCTATCTCGACGACAACCACCTGACCAAGACGTACGCCGCCACGATGTCCGCAATGCTCGGAGAACGCCTGCTCTCGGGCACTGGGTGGACGAGCTGATTCCACCGAGGGAACGCTCCCATATCACTGAGAACCCAGTCGGGACTACGGAGATGATCGCCTAGGATTGATACCTTGCCCCGCACCTAGGAGTTCCATACCGTGACGCCCCCGAGCCGCGCGAACGCGGCAAGCCCGACCGAGGCCAACTCGCGATCCCAGCGGAAGTTCAGGCCGGAGATCCAAGGGCTTCGGGCGGTGGCTCTCGCGCTCGTCGTGGCATACCACGTGTGGCTCGGGCGGGTCTCGGGCGGCGTTGACGTCTTCCTCCTCATCTCGGCATTCCTCATGACCGGCCAGTTCGTGGACAGGTATCGCAGGGGCACCCGGGTGAGCCTCCCGAGGCACTGGGTCCACACGTTCCGCCGGCTCCTTCCGGCAGCGGTGGTGACGATCGTTGGCACCGTCGTTGCGTCCCTGGCGATCCTCCCGGGCACGCGGTGGGCCACGATCGTCGAGCAGGCGTGGGCTTCGCTCTTCTACGCGGAGAACTGGGTGCTCCAGCGCGACGCCGTGAACTACTACGCGCAGGACCATTCGACGGCTAGCCCCTTCCAGCACTTCTGGTCCCTGTCGATCCAGGGCCAGGTCTTCCTCGTGTTCCCGGTGGTGTTCCTCGTCGTTGCGGCCTTGTGCCGGCGGGCGCGGCTCAACTACGAGCGTGTCCTGTTCTGGGCGTTTGCCGCGCTCTTCCTCGTCTCCCTCGTGTACTCGGTCTACGAGACCGCGGTGTCCCAGTCTGAGGCCTACTTCGACACCGCTGCCCGCGTGTGGGAGTTCGCGCTCGGTGCGCTGCTCGCCATCGTCTCGGGCCGGGTGCGGCTTCCAGCGCGCGCGGCCGCTGCGGCTGGCTGGGCTGGCCTCGCGCTCATCATCGCGTGCGGGCTCGTCCTGCAGGTCGACGGCGTGTTCCCCGGTTTCGCGGCGCTCTGGCCCACGCTGGCTGCCGGCGCCGTCATCCTCGCGGGGGAGGACGGCGGGCGCCGCGGCGTGCATCGGCTCCTCGGCCTGGCGCCGTTCCAACGCCTCGGCAATGTCTCCTACTCGCTCTACCTGTGGCACTGGCCGGTTCTGGTCCTCGTGACCGCGGTGCGCGGCGGGGAGCGTCCGGGCTGGCTGGCCGGCAGCGCGGTCATCGTGGCCTCGCTCACCCTCGCGTACGTCACCACGAGGTTCGTCGACAAGCCGTGGCGCGCGTGGCGGTGGCCCGAGGTACGGGTCCGGCAGGGACTGGCCGCGGTCGTGGCCTGCGTTGCCGCCGTCGCGCTTCCGGTCGGAAGCATCCAGGCCTCCATCCAGATCGCGAACCACAAGGCCATCGCGAACGCGCCGCGCAACAACCCCGGCGCCGCCGCGCTCGTCCCCGGCTACAACGGGACGCCGGATCCGAAGGCCAGCCTCCTTCCCCTTCCATCAAAGCTTGAGCAAGACTGGGCGAGCCTGCCGCAGCAGTGTGACCAGGACCTGGGCCTGTCCGTCAAGCTCCGGGACAATGGCTGCACCCAAGTGGGGCAGCCCGGGGCCTCGAAGACCGTGCTCGTGGTCGGGAACTCGCACGCCCAGCAGTGGCTCGGCGCGCTCCTGCCCATGGCCGAGCAGCACGGCTGGCGGATGTACCAGCTGCTGAAAGGCGGCTGCGTCTATCAGCCGCCCTCGTCCGATGTCGGGGACGACTGCAACGAGTTCAACCAGGAAGTGTCGGCGCAGATCGCCGCGCATCGTCCCGACGCCGTCGTCCTCGTCGGCACGGCGGCGGCACCGTCGTCGGCCGAGGAAACGCTGACCCCTGGGCTGGAGCAGCTGGTGGACGGCTTCACGAAGGACGGGATCGACGTGGTCGCGCTCCGCGACAACCCGCGCTTCGCCTTCAATATGTCCGAGTGTGTGGTCCAGCACGGTGAGGCCGACCCAGCGTGCCGAGCGCCGTCGTCGTCCCTCCTCGCGCCCGAGAACCCGCTCACAGGGCTAGCGAGCCGTTACCGCGACCGGTTCCACGCTATCGACCTGACCGATTTCCTGTGTCCCGGCGGCGAGTGCCGCGGCGTGATCGGCAACGTGTTCGTGTACCTGGACAGCAACCATCTCTCGCGCACCTACACGTCCTCCCTCGCGCCCATCCTCGAGCAGCGCATCATCGCGGCCACCGGCTGGGCGTAGCCCGAAAGATGTGGACTTCGTCACGCCGAGACCGTCGCGGAATACCCGCCTGCGCGCGGGAAGTTTAGGATAGAAGGCACCGCAGCAGACCATGCCCGTAAGCACTGGCTGGTCATCAGCACTTCCCGTCAGTTAGCGCCCATCCCCCTGGCGCACGGCCAAGGAGCACTCATGACCACCCCCGAGCACGATCCCTTCGGCTTCCTCGGACTCACGTACGACGACGTCCTCCTGCTGCCCGGCCCCACCGACGTCATTCCCTCGGAGGCCGACACCTCCACGAGGCTCTCGCGCCGCATCCGACTCGGCATTCCGGTGCTCTCCGCCGCGATGGACACCGTCACCGAGGCGCGCATGGCCATCAGCCTCGCGCGGCAGGGCGGCATCGGGATTCTCCACCGCAACCTCTCCATCCAGGACCAGGCGGACCAGGTCGATCAGGTCAAGCGCAGCGAGTCCGGGATGATCACGAAGCCGGTCACGGTGGGTCCGGACGCCACGCTCAAGGAGCTTGACGACCTCTGCGCCCATTACAGGGTCTCGGGCCTGCCCGTCGTGGATGGCGACCGCCGGCTGCTCGGCATCATCACGAACCGCGACACGCGTTTCATCCCCTATGAGGAGTTCGCGAGCCGTAAGGTCCACGAGGTCATGACCCCGATGCCCCTCGTGACGGCCAAGGTGGGCGTGGCGCGCGACGAGGTCATCGGCCTCCTCGGCAAGCACCGGATCGAGAAGCTCCCGCTCGTCGACGACGAGGGCATCCTGCAGGGGCTCATCACCGTCAAGGACTTCGAGAAGGCGGATCAGTACCCCAACGCGACGAAGGACGAGTCCGGACGGCTTCGCGTCGGCGCCGCCGTCGGCTTCTTCGGCGACGGCTACGAGCGGGCCATGACGATGGTCGAGGCCGGGGTGGACGTTCTCGTCGTCGACACCGCGAACGGCCACAGCCAGGGCGTCCTCGACATGATCTCCCGCCTCAAGAAGGACCCGGCCGCGGCTCACGTCGACGTCATTGGCGGCCAGGCCGCGACGCGCGAGGGTGCCCAGGCGCTCATCGACGCGGGCGCCGACGCGATCAAAGTCGGCGTGGGCCCCGGTTCGATCTGCACGACCCGCGTGGTCGCGGGGGTCGGCGTGCCGCAGGTCACCGCGATCTACGAATCGGCGAAGGCTGCGATTCCCGCTGGAGTCCCCGTGATTGCCGACGGCGGCCTGCAGCACTCGGGCGACATCGGCAAGGCGCTGGTCGCCGGCGCCGACTCCGTCATGCTCGGTTCGCTCCTCGCGGGCACGGCCGAGGCTCCGGGCGATCTGGTCTTCATGAACGGCAAGCAGTTCAAGTCCTACCGCGGCATGGGCTCGCTCGGCGCGATGCAGACGCGTGGGAAGAACACGTCCTACTCGAAGGACCGGTACTTCCAGGCGGACGTCCCGAGCGACGAGAAGCTCGTACCCGAGGGCATCGAGGGCCAGGTGCCGTACCGCGGGCCGCTTGGCGCCGTCGCCCATCAGCTCGTGGGCGGCCTTCGCCAGACGATGTTCTACGTCGGCGCGCACACCATCGAGGAGCTCAAGGCGAAGGGCAAGTTCGTCCGCATTACCTCGGCCGGCCTGAAGGAGAGCCATCCGCACGACATCATGATCACGGCCGAGGCCCCGAACTACCGCCGGTAGCCCGACCTGTTCGTGCGAAAGGCCCCTTGCCCGGCTGCGGGCGGGGGGCCTTTCTGCTGGGTCGACTGAGGTGTCGACTAAGGTAGAGGCCGTGACCTACGAGATCGAAATCGGCCGCGGCAAGCGCGGACGGCGCGCCTACTCCCTCGACGACATCGCCATCGTTCCGACCCGGCGGACGCGTGACCCCGAGGACGTCTCCGTCTCGTGGCAGATCGACGCCTATCGGTTCGAGATGCCGGTCATCGCCGCCCCGATGGACTCCGTGATGTCGCCCGCCACTGCCGTCGAGCTGGGCCGCCTCGGAGGCCTCGGCGTCCTGGATCTCGAGGGCCTTTGGACGCGCTACGAGGACCCCGAGCCCGTCCTCGCGGAAATCGCCGGGCTCGAGGGAGAGCCGTCGAGCCCCGCGGTCACCCGCCGTCTCCAGGAGCTCTACGCGCGGCCCGTCGATCCTGAGCTCATCACCTCGCGGCTCGCCGAGATCCGTGCGTCGGGAGTCACGGTCGCGGGCGCCCTCACGCCGTCGGGTACCGTACGGCACTACAAGACCGTGCTGGCTGCCGGCGTCGACCTCTTCGTGATCCGCGGCACCACCGTCTCCGCCGAGCATGTCTCCAAGAACCAAGAACCGCTCAACCTCAAGAAATTCATCTACGAGCTCGACGTCCCCGTCATTGTCGGCGGCGCCGCGGGCTACACGCCTGCGCTGCACCTGATGCGGACCGGTGCCGCGGGCGTCCTCGTGGGCTTCGGCGGGGGAGCGACGACGACGACGCGGCGCGCCTTGGGCATCCATTCGCCCCTTGCGTCCGCCATCAGCGATGTCGCAGCCGCTCGCCGCGATTACATGGACGAGTCCGGTGGCCGATACGTTCACGTCATTGCCGACGGCGGCATGGGAACCTCGGGCGACATCGTCAAGGCGATCGCCATGGGCTCCGACGCGGTCATGCTCGGTTCCGCCCTCGCGCGCTCCGCGGAGGCTCCGGGCCGGGGCTGGCACTGGGGCGCCGAAGCGCACCACCCCGACACACCCCGAGGCGAGCGGGTGAACGTCGGGACGGTCGGTCCCATGCAGGAAGTGCTGTTCGGGCCGGGACATCACGCAGACGGGACGTCGAACCTCGTGGGGATGCTGCGGCGCTCCATGGCCACGACGGGCTACTCCGACCTCAAGGAGTTCCAGCGCGTCGACGTGGTGGTCTCGCCCTACGCGGGCCTCTGATCGGCGCTTGACGGTCTGCCTAGACTCGGAGGATTACACGATTCTCGCTGGCTGAGGGGGCGGATCATGGCAGGACGATTGGGGCCGGAAGGACGCAGTCAGGCGATCGGGCGGCTGCGGGAAACCGTCTCGCCCGGCGGCGAGCTCGACGTCCTCATCGTCGGAGGCGGGGTGGTAGGTGCGGGCGCCGCGCTCGACGCGGTGACGCGCGGTCTCGACGTGGGCATCGTCGAGCAGCGGGACTGGGCCTCGGGGACGTCGTCGCGCTCGTCCAAGCTCATCCACGGCGGCCTGCGCTACCTGGAGATGCTCGACTTCCGACTCGTCCAGGAGGCGCTGCAGGAACGCGGTCTCCTGCTGCAGCGCATTGCTCCGCATCTCGTCAAGCCGGTGCCGTTCCTGTACCCGCTGTCCCACCGCTGGTGGGAGCGCCCGTACGTGGGCATGGGCATGGTCCTCTACGACGGCCTGGGCCTCTCGAACGGGCACCGAACTGGCCTGCCCGTGCACAAGCACTTGTTCCGCCGTGGCACGCTCCGCGCCGCTCCGAGCCTGCGGGACGACGCGATGGTCGGTGCGATCCGCTACTACGACGCCCAGGTCGACGACGCGAGGATGGTCACCGCGCTCGTCCGGACGGCGGCGCACTACGGGGCGCACGCCGTGAACCGGATGCGGGTCGTGGGGTTCGTCCGCGAGGGGGAGCGGGTCGTGGGGGCCCACGTCCGGGACCTCGAGACGGGCGAAGAGTTCGACATCCGCGCAAAACAGGTCATCAACGCCACCGGTGTGTGGACTGATGAGACGCAGCGCATGATCACCGAGCGGGGGCAGCTCAAGGTCCGCGCCTCGAAGGGCGTCCATCTCGTTGTCCCCAGGGACCGATTCCAGTCGACGGTGGGGCTGATTCTGCGCACTGAGAAGTCGGTGCTGTTCGTCATCCCGTGGGGCAGGCACTGGATCATCGGGACGACCGACACCGACTGGCGCCTCGACAAGGCGCACCCGGCCGCCTCCAGCAAGGACATCGATTACATCCTCGACCACGTGAATCAGGTCCTGCGGCGCCCCCTCACGCGAGAGGATGTCGAAGGCGTGTATGCGGGGCTGCGCCCCCTGCTCGCGGGCGAGAACGAATCGACGGCGAAGCTCAGCCGCGAACACGTAGTGGCGCACCCCGTGCCGGGGATGGTGGTCATCGCCGGCGGCAAGTTCACGACGTATCGGATTATGGCCCGGGATGCCGTGGACGAGGCGGTGCGCAGCATGGACGTGCTCGTCCCCGCAAGCGTCACCGACCGGGTGCCGCTCGTCGGGGCCGAAGGGTTCAAGGCGATGTGGAACCGGCGCCACCGCTTGGCTGGCGGTGCCGGGGTGCACGTGGCTCGCGTGGAACACCTGCTGAACCGCTTTGGATCGTTGGCCACGGAGGTCCTCGACCTCATCGCCAAGGACCCCTCGCTCGGTGAGCCTCTGCCCGGCGCCGACGACTACCTCCGGGCCGAGGTCGTCTACGCCGTCACCCACGAGGCGGCGCGCCATCTCGAGGACGTGCTCACCCGGCGCACCCGCATCTCGATCGAGGCCTGGGACCGCGGGGTGTCGTCGGCCCCCGTAGTCGCCGAGCTCATGGCACCCCTTCTGGGGTGGAGCGAGGTGCAGCGGGAGAACGAGATTGCGCACTACCTCAAGCGGGTCGAGGCTGAGCGGCTGAGCCAGGAACAGCCGGATGATGCAACGGCCGACGTCGCACGTCTGGGTGTCGCAGACATCATTCCGGTCAAGTAGCCGGGCTGCGGCGCCGAGGTCCGTAAAATGGCCCCATGCCCCAGCCTTTCGATCGCTATGACGCGCAGCTGACCTCGCCCGGGCTCGTGATCCTCGAGATGGAGGCTGCCGATCGCGAGGACGCCGCGCGCCAGCTCGCCGGGCGCCTTGCCGCCGAAGGCCGGGTCGACGATCTCGACGCGTTCCTCGCGGACGTGGGGGCGCGCGAGCATCAGATGGCCACGGGCCTTCCAGGCGGAATCGGCCTTCCCCATGCCCGGAGCGAGCACGTCCTCCAGCCGTCGATCGCTGTGGGCGTCGCGAGGTACGGGCACGCCGTCGATTTCGGGGCCGTCGACGGGCCGGCGTACGTCGTCCTGCTCGTGGCCACTCCCGCGTCGAGCTTCTCGGAGCATCTCGAGGTCCTTGCGACGATGGCGCGTTCGCTGTCGAAGGCGGGATTCCGCGAGTCGCTTCGCCGGGCCAACGACGCCGACATCATCTCGGAGCTCATCAACTCCTCCCTGGTGTTCGGGGACTAGCGGCTGCACCGGGCGGCCCTTGGCCGTTTCGGTTTTCTACAGCTTGTCGGAGTACCGTGGAATGATGCTTCGAACCGCCCTTAAACCCCGTTGGATCCTCGCGCTCATTGGCGCGCTCGCGATCTCGGGCGTGTTCGTGCTCCTGAGCCAGTGGCAGTTTTCCCGTTCGACTTCAGACTCCCTTCCTGTCGTCACCACCACAGAGACCCCCCAGCCGCTCACCACGACCCTGAAGCCGGGCGCGACGTTCCCGGCCACTGCTGCCGACCAGATGGTGACCGCAAGGGGCCACTTCGATCCCGCTCGGCAGGTGCTGGTGCCCAACCGCCTGCGCGATGGCGCTAGCGGCTGGTGGGTAGTTACGGCGTTCGCGGTCGACGGCGCTCCCGCTGTGGGAGCGGACCGCACCGTCGTGATCCCGGTGGCGCGGGGCTGGATCTCCGATCCGGTGCAAGCCGGGCCTCCGCCGTCGGGAGCGGTACAGCTCACCGGACGTCTCCTGCCGTCTGAGGCTCCGGAGCCCATGAAGAGCCCTGCCCCAGGTCAGGCATCGATGGTCTCCGTCGCCGAGCTCATCAACATCTGGGACAGCGCGAGCTATCCGGGCTTCGTGAGCTCCACGCATGAGGTGACGACCGCCGGAGACCAGGCTGCCGCAGCCGTGGGTGGAGCGCTCAAGCCGCTCGACATCGCCGCCCAGCCGCCTTCAGCCCCGGTGAACTGGCTCAACATCTTCTACGCGGTGGAATGGGTCGTGTTTGCTGGCTTCGCGATCTTCCTGTGGTGGCGACTCGTCCGCGATGACTACGAGCGGGAGCAGGAGGCCCTCGCTCCCGTCGAGACCGGCTCCGCCGCCCACGATCCCGAGACCAACCAGCGATCCGAGACCGACCAGCGATCTGAGACCGGAGGAACACCGTGATCGACCCCAAGCCCGCCGCCGGGCGAACTCCTCAGCGCCGATTCGGCGGAACTGTCGCCCAGATCCGCTCGGCCCTCGGCTTCTACCGAGTCATGGCGTACGCCACCGGCAGCATGCTGCTCCTCCTCTGCGTCGAGATGATCCTGCGCTACGGATTCGGCAAGTTCCTCTTCGCCGGGGGACGCGACGCGTTCACGGGTGCGCCGTTCGGCTTCGGGCTGGCGGATGCCGATCCGACGGGCGTCGTCGGCGGCGTGAATGTCTCCCTCACGATCCTTATCGTGCACGGCTGGATGTACGTCCTGTACCTCATCTCCAACTTCCGGCTGTGGTCGCTTCTCCGCTGGCCGTTCCGCCGCTTCATCCTGATGGCGCTCGGTGGCGTGGTCCCCTTCCTCTCGTTCTTCGTGGAGCGGCGCATGCACGCCGAGGCGGAGCGCGAGCTTCTCGCTCATCCAGACGCGGGGGCGCGCTACTGACGGGCCGGCGAGAGGGAGGCCGGAAAGCGCCAACACCGACTTCCGGTAGGCTTGACGGGTGACAAAAGCATCCCAGAGCACTGGCTCCCAGACAGCCCACAGGCCCGTGCTCGTGGTGGACTATGGTGCCCAGTACGCGCAGCTGATCGCGCGCCGCGTCCGCGAGGCGAACGTCTATTCCGAGATCGTCCCGCACACCCTCACCACTGAGCAGATCCTCGCCAAGAACCCGGCCGCCATCATCCTCTCGGGCGGTCCCTCGAGCGTCTACGCCGAGGGAGCGCCCGCCGTGGGCGCTGACCTGTTCGAGGCTGGGGTTCCGGCCTTCGGCATCTGCTACGGGTTCCAGGCGATGGCAAACGCCCTCGGCGGCGTCGTCGCGAAGACCGGCCTGCGCGAGTACGGAGCCACTCAGGTGTCCGCCGTGGGCGAGCCGCACTCGATCCTCGCGGGTACGCCCGTGCTGCAGAGCACGTGGATGAGCCACGGCGACTCGGTCCAAGAAGCTCCCGAAGGTTTCGAGGTGCTGGCGACGACCCCTGGCGCTCCAGTCGCGGCCTTCGTGAACACGCAGAGGGCGCTCGGCGGCGTCCAATGGCACCCGGAGGTCAAGCATTCGGAGCATGGCCAGACTGTCCTCGAGAATTTCCTTTTCGGAGTCGCGGGCCTCGAGCGCAACTGGACCACGGGCAACATCGTGGACGAGCAGATCGGGCGCATTCGGGATCAGGTGGGCGACGCGCGAGTCATCTGCGGCCTCTCGGGGGGAGTCGACTCGGCCGTCGCAGCCGCACTCGTCCAGCGAGCGGTCGGCGACCAGCTGACGTGTGTCTTCGTTGACCATGGCCTCTTGCGCGAAGGGGAGGCCGAACAGGTTGAGCGCGACTTCGTCGCCGCCACTGGCGTCAACCTCTACGTCGCCAATGAGCAGGATCGCTTCCTCAACGCGCTCGCCGGGGTGACCGACCCCGAGGAGAAGCGGAAGATCATCGGCCGCGAGTTCATCCGCGCTTTCGAAGAGGCAGAGCGGGCCATCATCGAGAAGGCCAAGGCCGAGGGGGAGCAGATCCGCTTCCTCGTCCAGGGCACGCTGTACCCGGACGTGGTCGAGTCGGGTGGCGGCGAGGGCGCTGCGAACATCAAGAGCCACCACAACGTGGGCGGCCTGCCCGAGGACCTGCGTTTCGAGCTCGTCGAGCCGCTCCGCGCCCTGTTCAAGGACGAGGTCCGGGCAGTGGGCCGACAGCTCGGCCTGCCTGCCGAGATCGTCGGTCGCCAGCCGTTCCCCGGACCGGGTCTGGGGATCAGGATTGTCGGCGAGGTCACCCGCGAGCGTCTCGAGCTCCTGCGCAAGGCCGATGCGATTGCCCGGCACGAGCTCACGGCCGCCGGTCTTGACGACGAGGTCTGGCAGATGCCGGTCGTCCTCCTCGGCGATGTCAGGAGCGTGGGCGTCCAGGGCGATGGCAGGACGTACGGGCATCCCATCGTGCTCCGTCCCGTCTCGAGTGAGGACGCGATGACCGCCGATTGGTCGCGGCTTCCGTACGATCTCGTCGCGCGGATCTCGAATCGCATCACGAACGAGGTCGAAGGCGTCAACCGGGTGGTGCTCGACGTCACGAGCAAGCCCCCCGGAACCATCGAATGGGAGTGATCTCACGCTGATTTGGCCCCCGGCTGCGTTGCTGCCGGGGGCCTCGGCGTGTGAACCGCTACGCTCGAAGTTATGCCGATAAGGTCCATAGGCAAACGACGGAGCGCCCTTGACGGCGCAGAGGAGAGCAGCGACGTGCCCCACGAGCCGAGCACGCACCCTGACGAGGCACGCCTCGAGGCGTGGCTCTCGTCGCTGCCCCCCGTCACGGGCCCGGACACCATGCTCGGCTTCTTCCCCCGGCCGGAGGGAGTCATCGACCTCACGTCCGCGCACGCCTCCGGACTTGCCCAGCTCCTGGCCGGACGCCGGACCCGGCTCTCCACCCTCATCCGCGAACGCCACGACTACACGACCGCCGCGCGGGCCGCGCGGAATCTTCGCGCCAAGATCTACGAACTCGCCAATGAGCGCGGCCTGGACGCGGGACATCTGGCCGCCGGCCTTGCCACCTGGACCTCGGCAGTCGGAGGCAAGCCCCGCCGGGTCAGCGCTCCGCTGCTGTTCGCCGGAGTGGAGCTCACGGTCCGCTCAGAGCAGGACGACTTCGAAATCAAGCTCACCGAGCAGGCACACCTGAATCCCGCACTCGTCCGGCATCTGCGCAGCGTCCATCGCATGGAGATCGACGTTCCTGCGATCGAGAGGCTTGCGTACAGCACAGCCCGCCTCGATCCCCATCCTGTCATTGAACGGTTCCGCACGCTGCTGGCCGGAATTCCGGGTGCGGCGGTCGAACCACGGCTGCTTGTCTCGACGTTCGCGGACCTGGAGCACGCGCTCGACGACCCTGCCATCACGAGCGCCATACCGGTCATATCGGCGCTCGCCGCCGGCGCCTCTCGTGCCGTCCACGCGGCCCCTGCACCGCTCGACTCCTCGAGGTTCACCCCGGTCGACGAACGAGATCCGAGTGACGAGCTTCTCGTGCTCGATGCCGACTACGATCAACAGCAGGCCGTGGATGCGGCGCGTGCCGGTGATTCGCTGGTCGTGGACGCCCCGCCGGGAACCGGGCAGACCCAGACCGCCGTTAACGTCATCGCCAACCTCGTCGACGAGGGGCGTTCCGTGCTCGTCGTGGCGGAGCGCCGGGCCAGCCTCCTTGAGCTCAGCCGTGCCTGCGAGCACCTCGGGCTTGGGTCGATGCTCCTCCAACTGAGCGCCGGCATCACCCCCGGACAGCTCAAACAGCAGCTCGTGCGCGCCATCGTCCGCAACGAGAAGGCGGAGCCACCCCGTCTCGAGGGAATTCACCGCTCGCTCGTCGAGCGTCGTTATCAGCTCATCGAGCACGTCGAATCGCTGCACAACGTACGGGAGCGCTGGGGCTGCTCGCCCTACGAGGCGATGCAGTCGCTCGCTGCGCTGACGTCCATTCAGCCAGCACCCGCGACGACCGTCCGCCTCAAGCGCAGCGTCCTCGACAGCATTCGGGAACGCCGAGAACTTGTTGAACGGCTCCGCCGTGCCGCTGAACTGGGCAGCTTCAGCCGGGAGGCGACGTCGAGCCCTTGGCACGGTTCCCGAATGCTGACTCGTCGGGAGACGGAGGACGCCCAGGAACTCGTCAAGACGTTGGTCGTCGACCTTCCCGCGCTTCGCGAGCGCATGGCCACGGTGGCGGCCCATTCGGAAATCCGAATGGGAGCCTCGATGGAGGAGTGGGGCCAGCAGATCGACATGCTTGTCGCAGTGCGGGAGAGCCTCGACAAGTTCACGCCCGACATCTTTGATCGTCCGGTCACGGATCTGATCTCTGCAACTGCCTCGTCTTCCTGGCGGCGTGAGCGCGGCATCGATATCCCGACGATGCAGCGTTCGCGGCTCCGGCGCGTGGCGAAGGAGTACGTACGGCCCGGAGTGCATCTCGCGGACCTGCATTCCTCGCTCATCTTGGTTCAGGAGCAGCGTGCACTGTGGGCCAATTACGCGACGTCGCAGCGGCACCCGGTGGTGCCGTCCGGCCTCGCCGACTTGCGGGAGGACTATCGCGCTGTCCGCAAGGGGCTTGAGCGCCTCGGATCCGTCCTCGCCTCGACGCGCGAAGGCGGCGATCTGCTGGGAGCACCGGTTGTCGCCGTTCAGGGCCGGCTCCAGGATCTCTCGGAGACCTTCGATTCCCTGCGGTCGCTTCCAGAGCGAACGCTCCTCGAGGATGAGCTGCGGGAGCGCGGCCTCGGTGAGCTCCTGGCTGACCTGGCCGCACGCGAAGCGTCCCCAGAGGTTGTGGCGTCGGAGCTGGAGCTGGTCTGGTGGCAGTCGGTCCTCGAGGCCATGATCAGCGGAGACGATTACCTTGCCATGTCCGACGGCGCTCAGCTCCGTCAAGCAGAAGAGGAGTTCCGACGGGCCGACCGAGCCCACATCGCGTCGGGACCTGCAAGGGTGCGCTGGCACCTTGCGGACGAATGGCAGCGAGCCATTGCCGAGCACCCCCGCGAGGCGGAGTCGTTCCGGAATCTCCTCAAGGACGGACGCGTGAGCCTTGCGGCGATCGAGTCCCACGCACCGGACCTCCTGCGACCGCTCGTTCCCGTCTGGACCGCTAGTCCTTATGCCCTCGCTGCGGCCGCCCCCCAGAAGCGCCGCTTCGATGCCGTCGTCGTTCTCGATGCCGATTCCCTGCCACTCAAGGCAGCTCTTCCGGCGTTGGCACGTGCCACCCAGGTCATAGCCTTCGGCGACACCCAGGTCGCGAATCCCCGACCCTTCACGGTCGGCGTTGGGCACGCTCCCGCCGGGATAGACCCGGAAACTCCTGTGGAGAGCGCCTTCGACGCGCTCGCGCGCGTCCTGCCGACGGTTCGGCTGACCACCCTGTACCGCGGGGTCGACGAAGATCTCGGGCTGCAGCTCAGCCATCGCTTCTACGGTGGGTCGTTGCGGCGTCTGCCTGACGGGCAGTCGGTCACAGGGCTTGATCGAGCGCTCGTCGTCGAGTATCTGCCTGATGGGACCGGGCTGCCGTCGGGGCAGGACGGCAATGTCGAATCCGTGGCCGCCGAAGTGAACCGGGTCGTGGACCTCGTGTTCGAACACGCCGCCCATCGGGCTGGGTCCTCGCTTGCGGTGGTGACGGCGAGCGCCCACCACGCGGCGCGAGTCGGCGAAGCGATCAGGCTCCAGATGGCCAATCACTCTGACGTGCAGGAGTTCTTCAGCGGCGGCGAGGAGCCGTTCCGGGTGGTTCCGGTGGATCGCGCAGGAAGCCTCGTGCGGGACCACGTCATCTTCTCGCTCGGGTACGGCCGCACGCCTCACGGCCGCGCGATGCACCATTTCGGTCCGCTCAGCGAGCCCGGAGGCCGGCGCCGGTTCGCGCTCGCTATGAGCCGGGCCAGGCACACGTTGCACGTGCTCAGCTGTTTCCAGCCGGCGGAGCTCGATGGATCGAGGCTGAGCGAAGGCGCGAAGGACTTCCACGAGCTGCTCGAGAGGGAACTGGCCGGGCGCACGGATCTCGGAACCAGAGCAACCCGGGCCGCGGCCAGTGCCGAGGCCTTGGGGGCGGATCCTCTGGTGACGGACCTCGGCGAACGGCTCGCCTCTCGCGGCGCCCGCGTGTGGCACCACTATGACGGAGCGATCGACATGGCCGCGGCCGTCGACCCCCTGGTGACCCTTGCCCGCGACGACCACGAGGTCAGCATTCCCGTCGCCGTCGAGAGCGATGGAACCAGGCGGTACCGGGACTTGAGCGTCCGGGAGCGGACGCGTCAGCGTCCAGAGCTTCTCGAGCGGATGGGCTGGCGCTCCTTCACCCTCTGGACGATCGAGGTGTTCACCGACCCTGGCAGCTGCGCCGACATGATTGCCGAACTGCTCGGGCTGGACGGCCAGACCGAGGACGGACCCGGTGCCGGCTTCCTGAACGGTGCCGTCGGCCCCGTGACCTCCTCGTTCGAGGCGGTTCTTTCGGCGTCCTATCCGTTGGCCGATGCGCGTCGGCCGGAAGAGGCGGCGTCTGACCTGTATCGGCACCAGTCCGTGGACCCCGAGTCCCGTGAGGAGGGAACCCCCGTGGCAGCGAGAGATCATCTGAGCTCGCATCGTCGAGTCACTGCGCCGGCAACCGGCGGTCAGGAAGTGGACTCCTCGCCGGAGGGGGACCCGCAGGACGAGAGCGCCGAGGAGAACCGCACCAACGGGCATGGCCTCGAGCCGCCGCTCATCCCTGACCGGGCAGCCGAAGATGATCCGCGATCGTGGGGTGACCGGGAATCGAACGACGAGCGAGACCAGTGGCTCAGGGAGCAGCGTCCGCCCCATTGGGGTTGAGCTGAGCCTAGACCGTCTTCCGGCTCATCGCTTGTCCGTCAGGGTGAAGAAGACCTTGCCCCGCGTGGATGCTCCAGCAAGTGCTGGCGCTCGCTCGGAGCTTGTCGCGACGACCACGAGTCCGGCAGCGCCTTGGCCTTGACCCAGCCACGAGCCCCGATCGTTCTTGGCGTCCTCAGTCCAGAGGACGGTGACGGCCGAGGCGAGAACGGCAGCGGCCTTCGTGCCGCCGCCGGGCCCGTCTTCCGAGAGGACAAGGTCGATCGTCTGGCCCGTACGGATGAGTTGCAGCGAGTCGGGGTCGGCTACACGCACGGGCACCGCAACAGTGCCGGGGGCTGCGCCCGCGAGGAGTCCGGGACCCATCGTTGCCGTGTCGGTGAGGACTTCTCCCCGTCGCAGGGGTCCGGCAAGGCGCTGGCCCAGGACGGCATCGAGGGAAGTCGCGGCGTGGTCGGGAACCGAATCTGCCGGAAGGCGGGCCATCCGAAGCTGGCCGGCGCTCAGCGTTGATCCTGCCGGGAGGTCGGCCGCCGCAATGACGACGATTGAGAGAGTGGCCGTCGGTGGGGTGAGCTGGTAGACCCCTGCGGCGACGGCGGCACAGAGGAGTGCTGCGGCCAAGGTCCTGCGCCGACGCTCGAAGAACCGCCTGACCCGAGGACGCTCGGGTGCGGCCCACTTGCCTTTTCGGGGCTCGTCCCCGCGCTGGCGGTACGGCGCGAGGCGTGGGGCACGCGATGCGGAGGGGCTCATGTCCTTGACGCTAGACGTGAGGACTGACACTTGGGGGCGTGCTGCCCTCTCTATGTGGACAACACGCCCCAGCGATTCTTGGGGAGGAGAATTCCCCTAGCTTGCGGCCGCCGAGGTTGCCGGAGCAGGAGCAGCTGCTGGTGCCGAAGGGGCCCCCTTGGTCGCGCTTCCGTCCGAGCCGGACGAGCCTGAACCTGAAGCCCCCCCAGACCCGGCAGAAACCGTGCTCGAGCTGCGCGAGTCGGTGCGGTAGAAGCCGCTTCCCTTGAAGACGACGCCGACGCTGTTGAACTTCTTCCGCAGGCTCCCGCCGCATTCCGGGCAGAGGGTGAGGGAGGCATCGCTGAAGGACTGGACGATGTCAAAGGCATGTCCGCAGTCTTTGCAGGCGTAAGCGTATGTAGGCACTGTCACTCCTTGCAGAACGAGGGGACCTTAGCAGTCCACGGCCCCGAGTGCTAATTCTAACAGGAACGATCTGCAGAGTATTCCGGAAGCCTGTGCAGCCCGCGCGGCGTCAGCACCGCATCGACGCGGTGGTCGAGCGGCTCGTCCGGGACCTCGCCCGGGGCGAGGAACTCGTCGTCGAACACGACTGCGGCGTTCGGCAGCGGGGGGACGGCGCCCTCAAGCCGCGCGAGAAACCGGTCGTAATAGCCGCCGCCCTGTCCGAGCCGCCGCCCTGCGCCGTCGACCGCTGTTGCCGGGAGAAGAACAGCGGCAAGGGGAGGCCGGAGCGGGGAGCCCTCCACCAGCGCGAGAGCGTCCAGTCGGGGTCCCACAGGCTCTTGGAGCGGGGCATACCGGCTCCGCTCGTAGGCGATGTCCGGCCGCCACTCGACCCACGAAAGCTGCCGCTCCGGTTCGCAGATGGGAAGGATCACGTGGAAACCCTCCCGGTGCAGCTCGGAGAGCAGGCGGAGCGTGGGCGGCTCCGCTGCCACCCCCAGGTACGCCGTCAGGGTGCCCCCGGAAGGCACCACTTCCTTGACCCAGGTCAGCCCGTGGGCGGCGATGCCCTCCTCGGCCTGGGCGAGTTCCTCGACGCTTCGGGCCCTGCGCCGCCCGCGGACCTTCTTGCGCAGGTCGTCCTTGCGCTCCGCTGCAGTGTGCACCCTCCAGAGCCTAACGGCCTCGGGTCAACGGGAATCGGTAGGGCCGACCCAGTCGTATAGAGTGGCAGCGTGTCGACCACGAAGCCAGTCAGGAAAGCCGTCATCCCTGTTGCCGGGCTGGGCACCCGGTTCCTTCCGGTGACGAAGGCCATGCCCAAAGAGATGCTGCCTGTGGTGGACAAGCCAGCCATCCAGTACGTGGTCGAAGAGGCCGTCTCGGTCGGCCTCAGCGACATCCTCATGATCACAGGACGCAACAAGCGCGCTCTCGAGGACCACTTCGACCGTGTTCCCTCGCTCGAGGCGACCCTCGAGCAGAAGGGCGACGAGAAGAAGCTCGCCGCCATCCAGGAGTCGAGCAACCTCGGTGATATCCACTACGTGCGCCAGGGCGATCCCAACGGCCTCGGGCATGCTGTGCTGTGCGCGGAGCGGCATGTGGGCGATGAGCCGTTCGCGGTGCTGCTGGGCGATGACCTGATCGATGAGCGCGATGAGCTGCTGGGGGAG
>NZ_JBQCGQ010000180.1:0-2628 GCF_051955515.1 Sinomonas sp. | reverse complement strand
ACATCCAGGCCGCCTCGGTCGTCGTGATCTGCGAACCACAGCTCAAGCCCACCATCGAATGGCAGGCCATAGCCCGAGCGCGACGCATGGGACAACTCGAATCAGTCCAAGTCCATCGCCTTCTCTCCGAAGAAGGAGTCGATCGACGTCTCACTGAGATTCTTGCCCGCAAACAAAAGCTCTTCGACGACTTCGCCCGCGTCAGCGAAACAGCCGACAGCGCGCCTGAAGCCTTCGATATCTCCGAAGCCGAGCTGGCGCGCGACATCGTCGCGGCCGAGAAGGAACGCCTCCTTGCACGGCCCCCAACAGGTTCTGTGAGCCCCGAGCCAAGTGCGGCAATCCCCGAAGCATGACCCCGGAATAGGCAGCCCGGAAAGGGGCGTCCGTGAGGGACCTCGATCATGGGGCACCCGGACCAGCCGCTAGTCCGGAGGAAGAACATCGACGGGTTGTTGATCATGTCATGGACGAGCCAGCTGATCGGGGGAATTCCGCAGGGTATCCTGCGGCCATCAAATACCCATCGAAAACACCCGTGACCGATCGGGAATAAACCGGTAGAATTCACATCGGGGAGTCGCCCGATTCCCCGTCTGATCAGGGAAAACGCGAGATTTCCGCAACCTTCCGGGGAATTCAAAAATCTCCAAGGGGTCGCAGGTTCAAATCCTGTCAGCCCGACCACGAGGCCGCGGTAACCTTAGGGTTGCCGCGGCTTTTTCGGTCGCTCACGAGGATGAGAGGGAGATGGGGGCGGCAACGCGCCGCCGCATCATGCAACGGCTTCATCCGGCGTTGACCGACGTCCTGAATCGCTTGGATGGGACGAGCGTCGGACGGGAGTTCAAGGAGCGCGCCGTCGACGTCTCGCTCTCGAGGTATCTCGCCGCTCCGATCGACTACGGCACCTCCCTCGCGGCCTTCCGCTGGGTCCTTGAACGGGCGGACGGCGACGGCCTGCGGCTCACAGCATCCGGTTACCTCAAGCCCGCCGACGTGAAGGCGCTGGCGGCGCTCCTGCCCACAATGCACGGCTGGCCCTTCACGATCAGCAGCGAGGTTCGTGCCAATCCCGTGTTGTACTTTCGCGATTACCTCAAGGCGGTGGGCTTGGTTCGCAAGTACAAGAGCTCGCTGCGGCTGGCGAGGGCGGGCCGCGTTGGCCTCGCGGACGATGCCGCCCTGTGGCGGCATCTGGCGGACACACTCGTGCCGAACGGTTCAGAGTTAGAGGCGGAGGCCGGCATCGTCATCCTCGTGCACGCGGCGACGACCGAGGGGAAGATCGACATGGAGGCCGTGGCTGGGACGCTGAGTGAGCTCGGCTGGAGACTGGGAACGGGAGACAAGATCACCAGTTACGAGGTTTACCCAGTCTGGAACCGCCTCTGGGCCGCGCTCGGAAACGTTGGTGACCCCGATTCGGGCCATTACTTCACCCGAATCCTTAGCGCTCCGGCGCGTGTGCTCGTCCACGATGCGCTGTTCGAGGAGATCGGCGACAATCCGGTCCAGTGACCACTCCGCCTCAGGCAGTGCCCGCCGTCGGGATGCCCTGCGCCGCGGCCCAAGCCCCCAGGTCGCGGCGCTCGATGGCGGCGGCCATGAGGTCAGGGAACTGATCCGGCGTGCAGGCGAAGGCGGGCACACCGATCTCGGCGAGGGCGGTTGCGTGATGGGCGTCGAACGACGGGTGTCCGCTGTCGCTCAACGCCAACAGCGCAATGAAGGTGGCGCCTGACCCGACAATGGAGGCGGCTCGCCGCAGCATCTCCTCGGCGATCCCGCCCTCGTAGAGATCGCTGATGAGGACGAGGATCGTCTCTGCGGGTCTCGCGATCTGGCTCTGGCAGTAGGCGAGGGCCCGGTTGATATCAGTGCCGCCACCGAGCTGCACGCCGAAGAGGACGTCCACCGGATCGTCCAGCTCTTCCGTCAGATCGACCACCTCTGTGTCGAAGACCACGAGCCGGGTGCGGATGGACCGCAGCGAACTGAGCACCGCACCGAACACGCTCGAATACACCACGGACTCCGCCATTGACCCTGACTGGTCGATGCAGAGGATGATCTCTCGCTGCACTTGGCTCGTGTTCCGGGTGTAGCCGATGAGACGTTCGGGCACAACGATCCGGTACTCGGGCTGGTAGTGCTTGAGGTTGGCCGCGACAGTGCGGTTCCAGTCGATGTCCCGATGCCGAGGCCGACGAGTCCTGGCCGCGCGGTTCAGGGCTCCCGTGACTGCTTGGACTGTCTTGGAACGGAGCCGCTCCTCGAGCTCCCGCGTGACCTGCCGGACAACCTGGCGTGCGGTCTCACGCGAGCGTTGGGGGATCGCCCGACCCAGGCCGACAAGCGTCGTCACGAGCCCGATGTCGGGCTGGACCGTCCGCAGCATCTCCGGTTCGAGCAGCAGTTGGCGCAGGCCGAGGCGGTCCATGGCGTCGCCCTGCATCACCTGCACGACCGTGGACGGAAAGTAGGTGCGGATGTCCCCGAGCCAACGAGCTACCCGAGGGCTCGAGGCGCCCATTCCGCCGGGCCCCTTGGCCGGGGCGTCGTACAGCGCGGCGAGGGCCTGATCGCGGCGGACGTCGTCGGCCGAGAGGGCAAATGACTGGCCGG
>NZ_JBQCGQ010000179.1:0-3489 GCF_051955515.1 Sinomonas sp. | reverse complement strand
CGCGGGCGGCCTTCCCCCCGTTGCGCCGTCCCATCCGCAGGGTGCACACCCTGCGGACGTGACGGGGCAACGCGAGGGGGGCGCCCTCCCTGCCTTCTCGGTGCTGCTTCCCGTCTACCAGGGCGACTCGGCATCGCGCGTGCGTCGGGCCATCGCGTCCGTGACGCTGGACCAGACCGTTCCGCCATCGCAGCTCGTCATTGTGCGCGACGGGCCCGTGGGGGACGAGATCGAGCGGGTTCTCGAGGAGGCAGAGCGGGACGAGCGCTTCCCGGCCGACGTCGTGCGGCTTCCGGCGGGAGTGGGCCTGGCCGACGCCCTGGACCTCGGGCTCGAGCACTGCCAGCACGACGTGGTCGCGAGGATGGATGCCGACGACGTCGCCCTGCCCGAGCGCTTCGAGCGGCAGCTGGCGCTCCTCGGCGAGGGCTACGACATCGTCGGTTCGGCCATCGCCGAGATCGGCGACGATGAATCGGCCCGGCTCGCCAGCCGGCCGGTGCCCGTCACGCACCGCGAGATCATGGCCCAGCTGCACTTCCGCACGCCGTTCAATCACCCGAGCGTCATGTACCGCGCGTCAGCCGTGCGGGCCGCGGGGGGATACCGAGGCGTGCCGGGCATGGAGGACTACTGGCTCTGGGCGAGGATGCTCCACGCGGGGAGCCGCGGAGCGAACGACCCCGACGTCCTGGTCCTGTACCGGGTGAGCGACGGCGCCTACGCGCGTCGCGGCGGGGCGCGCATGCTGCGGGCTGAGCTCCGACTCCAACGGCGGATGCTCGAGGCGGGCTACACCGGTCCGAGCCGTTTCCTCCGCAACGTCCTGGTCCGCGGCGCCTACCGGCTCGTGCCGACGCGCGTCCGGCGGACGGGCTACCGTACCGCCTTCACCGAGCAGCCCTTTGTCGAGGAAGGCGCCACAGCCGAGAAGGCCGCCGGCTGACCCATGTTCATCTATGTCCTCGTGGCCATGCTGGCCGCCATCGTCACGTACGCCGCGACCGGAGTCGTCCGCGTCGTGGCCCTGCGGCTGGGGATCGTCTCCCCAGTGCGGGAACGCGACGTGCATACGCGGTCGGTCCCCAGACTCGGCGGCCTGGCGATGCTCGCCGGCTTCGCCGCGGCGTTCTACGCCGCGTCCCAGACGGTGTGGATCCGTTCGATCTTCTTCGACACCCCGCAGACGTGGGCCGTGCTCGTGGGGGCGGTGTTCATCGTCGGCGTGGGGGTTGTCGACGACATCGTGGACCTCAACAGCTGGGTCAAGCTCGCGGGCCAGCTCATTGCGGCTGCCATCGTGGCGGTCTGGGGTCCCCGGGTGACATTCCTCCCGCTCGGCTCGCTCCCCATCACGCAGGAATGGCTCCAGATCGGCCTGACGATGTTCCTCATCGTCCTCACCGTCAACGCGATCAACTTCGTGGACGGGCTCGACGGCCTCGCCGCGGGCGTCGCCGCAATCGGCGGCCTCGCGTTCTTCCTCACGGCATACTGGGTGCACCGCAACGCCCTTCTCCCCAACTACACGGATCTGGCGACCCTCCTCATGGCTCTGCTCGTGGGCATCTGCCTCGGATTCCTGCCGCACAACGCGCACCCGGCCAAGATCTTCATGGGAGATTCCGGCTCGATGCTGCTCGGACTGGTCATGGCGACGGGCGCGGTGGTCGCGACCGGCCAGATCGGATCCGGCCTGTACGACCGCGCCGAGGGCATTCCCACCTTCGTCCCCGTCGTGCTGCCGATCGTCGTCATGCTGCTGCCGTTCCTCGACCTCATCCTCGCCGTCCTGAGACGGACGGCCAGTGGCCGATCGCCGTTCTCCCCGGACCGAGAGCACGTGCACCACAAGCTTCTCGATCTCGGGTACACGCACCGCCAAGCGGTCGCGGTCATGTACGTCTGGACCGCGTTCGTGGCCTTCGGCGGCGTCGCCTACGCGTTCGTCCACTGGGCGCCGGTGACGGTGTTCAACGTGATCGTCCTGCCGGCGGTCGGGTTCCTCACCATGCACCCGTGGGTCCGGGAGAACGTCGCGAGCAGCCCAGTGCGCCGCGTCTGGCTCAGGTCCACACCCTGGGTCCGGCGGATGACCGTGCCTTTCGCGGCCAGCGTGGCCATCGCGACGCTCCTCGGCTTCACCGGGCTTGCGAATGGGGGAGTGCCCCTGCTCTACTCGACGTTCCTCGCGCTCGCCGTCGTCACGCTGTGCGGCGGGGCGGCCGTCGTCATCCTCCATCTGGCCGCGCCCGCCCTGCCCTTCCGGCGCCGCACCCTTGTTGCCGACGTGCTCATGAAGGTCGTTGCGTTCGCGATCGTGCTCCTCGTGGTGGGCTCTCCCACGTGGTCCGATCAGGGCTGGTACTGGCTCTCGCTCGGGCTGTGCGGAGCGGGGTGGATCGTGGCGCAGGGTGGCGTGACGGCGGCCCAGTGGCGGACGACGACGGCGGGCGGGCTGAGCGGCCCGCGCGTCAGCTGACATCTTCTATCTCATGTAGAATATTGTCCGCACCCACCACTCACGCCGGCACCGCTTCGAGCACGCACCTCGACGGGGGCCGCCGACGAACGGCCTGACATGAACAGCACGCCTGCACGCCCCGGCCCGGCCGGATCCGCAGGCGTCAGCTTTTCCTCCCTGTGGCTCCGGCTGGCTTGGCTCTGCACCGCGGTCACCGCCGCCTTGGGGGTCGTCCTCGCCATCGTCGCCTGGGCCACCACCGACCTCGCCGCCGCCGGAAGCGTCCTGTTCTCCGCCGTCGTCGTCATTGCCTTCTTTGCCATCAGCCTCGTGGTGGGCCATCTGGTCGGCCGGCGGAATCCGGCGGGCGCCATCGGCATGTTCGCGGTCGTCTACCTCGTGAAGATCGTGGGATTCGCAGCGCTGCTCATCTGGATCGGAACTCCCGCGTGGATCAACCCGCCGTGGTTCGGCGGCACGGGAATTGCGGTCGTCGTGGTGTGGCAGGCCGTCGAGCTGTGGGGCTTCAGCCGCGTGCGGCTGCAGATCTTCAATGACCCCGAGGATGGGCCCCGTGGCTGAGCGCGAGAGGCCCGGGAAGCCGTCCGATCCCCGCCCGGAATCCGACGGCGGATACAACGCGGGGATGGCCGTCTTCAGCTACATCATTGGCGGGATCATTGTCTGGAGTTTGATAGGGTGGGGGCTGGACACTCTCCTGAAAACCCGCTGGTTCGTGCTCATTGGAGCCCTGCTGGGGATTGCTGGCGGTCTGTACATTGCCGGCAAGCACGGACTCTTCTCGCAGCAGCGCGGACCAGCGAAAGCCGAACCCGACGACGACGTCGAGGGGGACAGCGCCCACTGATGGAGCTACCGACAATTTCACATGTGGGGGTCGAAGCCACTCGCCCCGGCACCTGCCCGACGAAGGACACTGCAAGAGAGGAAATGCGTTGACCCCGCTCACGCTTCCGGCCGCTGACAACAGCGGCACTTTCACACCTCCCACACTCGAAGAGCTG
>NZ_JBQCGQ010000178.1:0-10020 GCF_051955515.1 Sinomonas sp. | reverse complement strand
CGCCAGAAACCGCGGGCAGCTGCGGGCTCGTGTGGGAGTCAGCGCTCGCCGATTGGCCAGACAGCAGCAGCCAACCGACTCCGATGCCGGCCGCAATGGCCGCGTGGCGTGCGGCAGAGAGGACGCGCTGACGCGTCTCCGCTGTCAACCGCATGTCCCCTCCTCCCCAGCGTTAAGGACCCGGTTGAATTGCTCGTAATGACGCCATGCTAAAACTGTCACCGCGAATTCGCTAGACCCCGCAGGAAAACCTCGCCCGAGGGTTTGTCATGCGCTGTCAAGTAGACGTTAGCGTGTGACGCGCTCGTCGTTGGGGTAGCGTACGCCAAGCTGGCGGCGTACCCCATCGAAAAGCCGCATGGTGCTGAGGGTGTGTGCCCAAGGCATGGTCGGGCTCTCGGTGACGCCCGCCTGAACGCAGCGCGTCACCTCGCGCAGCTCGTACACATAGCCCCGGCCGACCGCGTCGAAGTGCTCGGTGCGCGGCGGGTCCCATCCGCGCCGCACCACGAGCTCCCGCGGATTGTTGATGCTGCCCAGGGTCGTGAGGACTCCCTCCGAGCCGGCGATGGTGGCGGCCCGCGGGCCATGCGCCAGCAGCGACGACGTCAGGGTGGCGAGCTGCCCCCCGCTGTACCCGAGCGCAAGGACGTTCTGTTCGTCCACGCCGTCCTCGTTGAGGGTGCCAAGCGCGGTGAGGGAATCCGGGAAGCCGAGCGCCCCCACGGCCCAGAGGAGGGGGTAGACGGTGAGGTCGAGCAGCGCCCCGCCGCCGGCTTCGACGGCCCAGATGCGGTTGGTCGGATCCTTGGGAGCGGGGAACCCCAGATCGGCGGAGACCCACCGCACAGCGCCGAGCTCGCCCGACTCGGCGATCTCGAACGCCCTCTGCATGGACGGGAGGAACCGCGACCACACCGCCTCCATCAGGAAAACGCCGCGTGCCTTGGCGAGGTCCACAAGCTCCTGTGCCTCGTGGGCATTCACCGTGAACGCCTTCTCGACGAGGACGTGCTTTCCCGCCTCGATCACGGCCTTGGCCGCCTCGTAATGCTGGGCGTGCGGCGTCGCCACATACACGACGTCGACCTCCGGATCCTGCGCCAGCGCGGCATAGCCGGGGACGCCGTCGTCGTCCGCATAGTGGCGGCGGAAGCCGAACTCGCGCGCGAACTCCGACGCGCGCTCCCGGCTGCGGGAACTGACCGCATGCAGGATGGCGTCCGGAAGCATCGAGAGGTCCCGCACGACCGTCCGCGCAATCCCGCCCGTGGCCACCACGCCCCAGCGCAGCGTCTCGCCGGTGGCGGCGAGGGGGTCCGTGTTGTCCTGGAGGGAGAGCCACGTGTTCTGGATGTGACGCGTCATACACCCCATCCTTGCATGGGGACGAACGACGACGGCGGCCGCCCCCACGCGGGGACGGCCGCCGTCGTCTGTGGTCGCCCAGGCGAGCTGAACAGCTCTGCTGGGTTAACTCGACTACTGGGTCAGCTTGCTCAGCGTCGGATCGTTGGCGTAGGCCTCCTTGGCGTTGGCCTTCGTCACGATGACCGGCGGGAGCAGGTAGGCCGGGACGACCTTGTTGCCGTTGTTGTAGGACTTGTCGTCGTTGATGTCCGGCTTCTGGCCCGCCTGGAGCTTCTTCACCATGTCGATCGCCTGAGCCACGAGATTGCGCGTGTCCTTATTGATCGTGGAGTACTGCTCGCCGGCCATGATCGACTTGACCGACTCGACCTCGGAGTCCTGGCCAGTGACCACCGGGATCGGCTTGCCGGCGCTCTTGACCGAGGTGATGATCGCGCGGGCAAGCGTGTCGTTCGGGGAGAGCACGCCGTCGAGCGGTGCGCTGTTGTAGCTCGCCGCGAGGAGGGTGTCCATGCGCTTCTGGGCGTTCTCCGCCTTCCACCCCTGGGTCACTGCCTGGTCGAACGACTTCTGGCCCGAGAGGACCTTGAGCGTGCCGTCGTCGATCTTGGGCTGGAGGACGCTCATGGCGCCGTCGAAGAAGACCTTCGCGTTGGCGTCATCCGGGGAGCCTGCGAAAAGCTCGATGTTGTACGGGCCGTTCGGCTTTTTGGCTTTCATGCCGTCGAGGAGCGCCTGGCCCTGGAGCTGGCCGACCTTGTAGTTGTCGTACGCCACGTAGTAGTCCACCGCGTCGGTGTTCTTGAGGAGGCGGTCGTACGCGATGATCGTCGCGCCGGCATCCTTGGCCTGCTTGAGCTGGGTGCCGAGCTGGGAACCGTCGATGGCGCCGACGATGATGACCTTGGCGCCCTTCGTGACCATGGTCGAAATCTGGTTCTGCTGCTCGCTCACGCCGCCGTTCGCGAACTGCACGTTCGGCGTGAAGCCCGCATTCTTGAGGCCGTCGTTGAACAGGCCCTCGGCGAGAACCCAGTTCTCCGACGTCTTCTGGGGGAGGGCGACGCCGATGACCGAGTTCTGCGCGAAGCCCCCGCTTCCGCTGCTGGACCCGCCCGAGGGGCCCTCGGAGCGACCGCAGGCGGTCAGCGCCAGCGCTGCGATGGCAGCGACTGCTGCTGCCTTTCCTGCCTTGCCAAACATTCGCATGGTTTTCGCTTTCTGTATTTTCCGGGTGGGGAAATCTGTGGGCCTGAGGTTTTTCAGGCTTCCTTCGCGAGGACTTCGCTGGTCTTGGTCGTCTCGTCCGGCTGGGCGGGGACCGCCCGGTTGCTGCCATTGCGCATGAGCAGTCCGATGATCGAGCGGCGGCCCTGCGACTTGTTGTAGACGTCGAAGGCGACGGCGGCGAGGAGCACGAGGCCCTTGATGATCGCGGTCCGGTCCGCGCCGATGCCGAGGAGCTGGAGGCCGTTGTTGAGCACGGCCATCACCAGACCGCCGACGATCGAGCCGATCACGGTGCCGACGCCGCCGGTCACGGCCGCGCCGCCGATGAACACTGCGGCGATTGCGTCCAGCTCCCAGCCCGTGCCGTCGAACGGACCCGACGCGGTGGAGCGGCCCACGAACACCATGCCCGCGAGGGCCGAGAGGATGGCCATGTTCATCATCACGAGGAAGTTGACCCGCTTCGACTGGACTCCGGAGAGCTCGGCCGCGTGACGGTTGCCGCCCACGGCGTAGATGTGGCGGCCGATGATCGTCTTCGCGGAGACAAAGCCGTAGATGAGCACGAGCACGCCGAGGATGATGCCCGGGATCGGGAACGAGGTCCCCGGCCGGCCGGTCGCGAAGAGGTAGGTCGCATAGAGGATTGCCGCGCAGATGAGCACGACCTTCGTCACGGTCACCCACAGCTCGGGCACCTCAGCGCCGAGCTGCTTCGCCTCGCGGCGGTTCCGCAGCTCGCTGTAGACCACGAAGGCCACGCCGAGGAAGCCGATGAGCAGCGTCAGGTTGTTGTAGCCCGTATCCGGGCCGATCTCCGGCAGGTAGCCGGCGCCGATGTACTGGAAGTCCTGGGGGACCGGCACGGTGTTGGACTGGCCGATGAACTGGTTCACGCCGCGGAAGATCAGCATGCCGGCGAGCGTCACGATGAACGCCGGGATCCCCACGTAGGCGACCCAGAAGCCCTGCCAGACGCCGATCACCGCGCCGATGGCCAGACCGAAGAGAATGCCGACCCACGTGGGAAGGTGCCAGTCCCGCATCGTGATGGCCACGATGATGCCGACCGCTGCCGCGATGGAGCCGACCGAGAGGTCGATGTGCCCCGCGATGATCACGAGGACCATGCCGATCGCGAGAATGAGGATGTAGGAGTTGCCGTTGAAGAGGTTGATGACGTTGTCCGGCGTCAGGGTCAGGCCACCGGTGAGGATCTGGAAGAGGATGATCAGGGCCACGAGGGCGAAGATCATGCCGAACTGACGGGTGTTGCCGCCGAAGAGCTTCTTGAGGGCGTCCATGATGTTTCCTTGCGGTGCTTCCTTGGCTGTCTTCTGCGTTTCAGGCAACGCGCTTGCGGGCTTGGGTCATGAGCTTCATGAGGCTTTCCTGCGTGGCTTCCTCCTTGTCGAGGACGCCGGTGATAGCGCCTTCGAAGATCGTGTAGATCCGGTCCGAGAGGCCCAGCAGCTCGGGGAGCTCGGAGGAGATCACGATGACGCCCTTGCCCTGGTTGGCCAGGCGCTGGATGATCCCGTAGATCTCGTACTTCGCGCCGACGTCGATCCCGCGCGTCGGCTCGTCGAGGATGAGCAGTTCCGGATCGGTGAACATCCACTTCGCGAGAACCACCTTCTGCTGGTTGCCGCCGGAGAGCTTCGCCACGCCCTCGTCCACGCTCGGGGTCTTGGTCCGCAGCGACTTCCGGTACTCCTCCGCGATCTGGTACTCGCGATTCACGTCGACGACGAGGCCCTTGGTGATCTTCTTCAGGCCCGCGGAGACCGTCGTCGTCTTGATGTCGTCGAGGAGGTTCAGGCCCAGCGACTTGCGGTCCTCCGTGACGTAGCCGAGCCCGGCATCGATCGCCTGGGCGACCGTGTGCATCCTGACCTCTTTGCCGTGCATGAAGGTCTGGCCCGAGATGAACTTGCCGTACGAGTGGCCGAAGATCGATCGCGCGAGCTCGGTGCGTCCGGCCCCCATCAGACCCGCGAAGCCGACGATCTCGCCCTTCCGGACGAAGAAGTTCGACCGCTTGCACACCAGACGGTCCGGCACACTCGGATGCTGCACGGTCCAGTCCTTCACCTCGAACAGGACCTCACCGATGTGCGGCGTGTGGTCCGGGAAGCGGGACTCGAGCGTCCGTCCCACCATCCCCTTGATGATCCGGTCCTCGTCCACGCCGTCGGCCGTGACGTCGAGCGTTTCGCTGGACTTGCCGTCGCGGATGATCGTGATGGAGTCTGCGATCTGCTCGATCTCGTTGAGCTTGTGGGAAATGATGATCGACGTGATGCCGCGGCCCTTCAGGCCGAGGATCAGGTCGAGCAGATGCTGGGAGTCGCTCTCGTTCAGGGCGGCCGTGGGCTCATCGAGGATGAGGAGCTTGACCGACTTGTTGAGAGCCTTCGCGATCTCGACGAGCTGCTGCTTGCCGACTCCGATCTCCTTGATCGGGGTGTCCGGATCTTCCGTCAGGCCCACCCGCGCCATAAGTTCGATCGAGCGGCGCCGGGCCTCCTTCCAGTCGATCACGCCGCGCTTGGCGGGCTCGTTGCCGAGGAAGATGTTCTCCATGATCGAGAGCTCTGGGATGAGCGCGAGCTCCTGGTGGATGATCACGATGCCGGCGTGCTCGCTGGCCCGGATGTCCTTGAACTCCTGGATCTCGCCCTGGTAGACGATCTCGCCCGAGTACGTCCCGTGGGGGTACACGCCGGAGAGGACCTTCATCAGCGTGGACTTGCCGGCGCCGTTCTCGCCGCAGATCGCGTGGATCTCGCCTGCCTTGACGCTGAGATTGACGTCCGAAAGCGCCTTGACGCCCGGGAACTCCTTCGTGATGGATCGCATCTGCAGGATTACAGGTTCGTTGGCCATATGCCCTTCGCCTCCTGGTCGAACCTCATTGTCCGGCCGTCCGCGGGGGCGGGGCCGTCTGAGGAATGAGTAAACCCTCACGCGCAGGTTGTCGTCAAGCCTTTAACGCAACCGATATGAACGCGATCAGGAATGATGGGAAATGTCAGCGTGCTGGAAGACCAGCGCGGCCGCTCCGAGGACCTCGGCGCGGGAGCCGAGGGCCGACATCGTCACGGTCGTCGATTGGCCGATGAGGGGCACCGCGTGCCGCATGAGCCCCCGGCGGATGGGCTCCAGGAGGATGTCACCGAGCTCGGCCAGAGGGCCGCCGACCACGATCACCTCGGGATTGATGAGGTTGGCGACGTTCCCCAGCGAACGCCCGACGGCGAGCCCAGCATCGTCGATCACCCGCAGGGTTGCGGGGTCGTGGGCCAGGGCACGGCGCACGATGTCGTCAGGCGTGATCGGCTCCTTCTCGCCCCGGCTCAGGAGCTCGACCATGGTGGTCGTCGAGGCCACCGTCTCGAGGCACCCGCGGTTGCCGCACCGGCACACCAGGCCGTGCTCCACGATCGTGGCGTGCCCGATCTCT
Organism: Sinomonas sp.; assembly: GCF_051955515.1. Classification (GTDB taxonomy): domain Bacteria; phylum Actinomycetota; class Actinomycetes; order Actinomycetales; family Micrococcaceae; genus Sinomonas. The sequence goes on along the minus strand of NZ_JBQCGQ010000178.1, from coordinate 3,953 downwards.
CCCGTGACTCCCACATGCCCGTAGAAGGGCTGGCCATTGAGGATGAGGCCTGCGCCGATGCCCGAGCCGATCTTGACGAAGACGAGGTTCGAGACACTGCTGTGCGGACCCCAGGTCACCTCGCTGAGCGCGCCCAAATTGGCGTCGTTGTCAATGTAGACGGGGAGCTGCAGCACGTCCTCAAGGTGCGAGAGCAGGTTGAAGCCGACCCACTCGGGGAGGATCGCGCCTTGCGCCACGGACCCTGTCCTGTGGTCGATGGGGCCGGGAATGCCGGCGCCCACCCCCACGACGTCACGGCGCGCCACCCCTGCCTGCTCGAGCAGCGAGTCGAGGACATCGACGGCAGCCGCGATGCCGACGTCGGCCTCGTGGCCCAAGGGGAGCGAGATCGCCTCCTCAGCCAGCACGTCGTACCCCAGGTTCGAGAGGACGAGTCGCAGATGACGCCTCCCGAAGTCGATTCCCACCGCCACAGCGCTGTTGCTGTTGAGGCGGACGCTCAGCGCGCGGCGCCCCGAGCTCGTCGTGGGTTCGGTCGCGACGATCGAGGCGTCTTGCAGTACCTTGACGATGTTCGAGACTGTAGCGGTGGAGAGGCCCGTAGCGCGCGAGAGCTCCGCCTGAGTGGCGGGTCCGGTCATGAGCGCCTCCACGATGCGCTGCTCGTTCAACCGCCGAAGGGCGGATTGGGAGCCCGGATTGCTGGAGGCGCTCGCCGTCGAGCGCAGGGTGGAGACCATGGGTCACAGCATGGACTGGTGGGCGCTTGTCGTCAAGATGTGAACGCAAAACGCCCACTTATGTTAACGTTTCAGTCCCTCAGTTCCGGTGCGCACTACTCTGGGCGCATGCCTGTCATCGACTTTGGGGGCCAGCGGCCCGACATCCACCCCAGCGCCTTCGTCGCCCCGACGGCGAACATCATCGGAGACGCGCATCTGGGGGAGCGTGCAAGCGCGTTCTACGGTGTGTCCGTGCGCGCCGACACCGCGACGATCACTGTTGGCGCCGGGAGCAACCTGCAGGACAACGTGGTCCTCCACGCCGACGCGGGCTTCCCCTGTACCGTCGGCTCCGGCGTCTCCGTGGGGCACAACGCCGTCGTCCATGGGTGCACGGTGGAGGACAACGTCCTCGTCGGCATGAGCGCCACGATCATGAACGGCGCCGTGATCGGTGAGGGTTCGCTTGTCGCCGCAGGCGCTGTCGTGCTCGAGGGGACGATTGTCCCGCCGCGTTCGCTCGTTGCCGGCGTGCCGGCGAAGGTCCGGCGAGAACTCACCGACGACGAAGTGCAGGGCGTCCACAGGAACGCCGCCCACTATGTTGAGCTGGCCCAGGCCCACCGGGAGGCGACGGCGTCCGCCTGACCTCCCCTTGCGCCGTCACCTTTGCGGGGTCCTCTCCGGTTGCGCCGTCACCGTTGCGGGGTGTGCGGGCGACGGCGGGGGCTGGGCTCCGGTTGCGCCGTCAGGTTTGCAGGGTTCGCGGGCGACGGCGGGGGCTGGGCTCCGTTTGCGTCGTCACGTTTGCAGGGTGCGAGGGTGATGGCGCAACGGGGGCGGACCCTGCGAAGGTGACGGGGCAACGGGAGGGGACGCTGCGGAGGTGACGGCGCAACGGGAGGGGACCCTGCGGAGGTGACGGCGCAACGGGAGGGCGCGCCCCCTCCCAGAAGGTCAGTCGAAGACGACCGTCTTGGCCCCGTCGAGGAGGACGCGATGCTCGGCGTGCCACTTCACGGCGCGGCTGAGTGTGCGTCCCTCGACGTCGCGGCCCAGCTGGACGAACTGCTCGGGGGTCTTCGAGTGGTCCACCCGGATGACCTCCTGCTCGATGATAGGGCCCTCGTCGAGATCGGCGGTGACGTAGTGCGCGGTGGCCCCGATGATCTTGACGCCGCGCGCATGCGCCTGGTGGTACGGCTTCGCGCCCTTGAAGGAAGGCAGGAACGAGTGGTGGATATTGATCGCCCGGCCCTCGAGGGCGCGGCACAGGTCGTCGGAGAGGATCTGCATGTAGCGGGCGAGCACCACGAGCTCCACGTCGTACTCCTCGACCAGGGCCAGGAGCTTCGCCTCGGCTTCCGCCTTGGTCGCCGACGTGACGGGCAGGTGCACGAACGGGATGCCGTAGAACTCGGCCATCGGCGCGAGGTCGGTGTGGTTCGAGACGATCACTGGCACGTCGATCGGCAGGGATCCCGTGCGCTGCTGGAACAGGAGGTCGTTGAGGGTTCGGCCGTCCTTCGAGCACATGATGAGTGTGCGGACCCGCTCGCCTTCGTTGTAGAGGCCGAGCTTCATGTCGAACGCCTGCGCAACCGGCGCGAGGGCGGCCTCGAGCGCGTCGCGCGGCTCGTCCGTCTCGACGGAGACTCGCATGAAGAACGTCCCGGTGTCCCGGCTTTCGTACTGGCGGGATTCGGAAATGTTGCAGCCGGCCTCGAGCAGGGCGCCGGAGACCGCGTGCACGATCCCGGGTCGGTCGGGGCAGGAGAGCGTGACGATGAAGGAGTTGCGTACCACGCGTCTTAGGTTATCGGTGCCGGGCTGAGGGCGTGCAGGGCGGCAAGGGCGGCAGCACGTCCGGCCCGCGTCGCGCCGACAGTCGAGGCCGATGCGCCGTACCCCACGAGGAAGAGGCGCGGTTCGCGCACGACGCTTACGCCGTCGTCGGCCATGAGGATCCCGCCGCCCGGCTCGCGCAGCCGCAGCGGCGCGAGGTGCCCCAGCGAGGCACGGAAGCCCGTGGCCCACAGGATCGCGTCGAGCTCCAGCTCACTCCCGTCCGCGAGCACAGCGCCTTCCGCGGTGAGGCGCTCGAGGGGCCCGCGCGAGACGAGCACGCCTGCCGCGATCCCCGCGCGGTACTGCTCGGTGAGCGGGAGTCCGGTGGCGGCGACGACGCTCAGCGGCGGCAGGCCAGCACGCGTCCGTTCGTTGACGCGGCGTTCGACGTCGACACCCCAGTCCGCGTCGAACGGCACCGCCGTGAAGTCGGGCGCTCGGCGGGTGGACCAGAACGTGCTGGCGCCTGCGGCCTCCAGCTGGAGGAGGAACTGCACCGCGGACGTCCCGCCGCCGACCACGAGCACGCGCTGGCCCCGGAATTCGTCGGCCGAGACGAAGTCGTGCGTGTGCAGCTGCCGCCCGCGGAAGAGCTCCTGCCCTGGGTAGCGGGGCCAATGTGGGCGATCCCAGGTCCCGGTCGCGCTGATGACGGTGTCAGCGAGCCAAGACCTGCCATCGCTCGCCCGCACGAGGAGGGCGGCGGCGTCGTCCGTTCGCGAGACCACGGCGACTCGCGCCGGGCGGAGGATGGGCAGTTCAAAGGTGCGCTCGTACTCGCCGTAGTAGCGGCTGACGACGGCGGAGCTGGGCTCCGCGGGATCGGGCGCCTCGAGCGGGAGTCCGGGGAGGGGGTGGAGGCCGTGCGCGGAGTCGAACGTGAGCGAGTCCCACCGGTGGCGCCACGCACCGCCGGGACCGTCGTTGCCGTCGAGGACGACGTAGTCGACCCACGGCTGGAGGCCCCGCCGCTGCAGCCAATAGGCCGCGCTGAGCCCAGCTTGCCCTGCACCGATCACCACTGTCTTCAGAGGCTCCGCCTTGAGAGGCTCCACACGAGGTCCTTCCGGGTCTTTTTCGTGACACGTCAACTATCCACGTAACCAAGAAGGCCCCTCGACTGTTCCCGCAGTCAGCGCGGTAGACTGGGCGGGCCGCGACTGGCGTTGGGTGGGTCACCACCGGGGAGCGGCGAACGGGACATCGCGGGTCGTACGCCTGGGCCATGCGGTTGAGCATTTCCGCGTCGTCACGCCCGGCCATGAGAGTTCCGGCCGCAGCATGACGGCCGGTAGCCTGACCAGTAGCACTCCGAGCCCAACCCAGGAGATCCCGTGACCACCGCGAATCCCACTGTGTCCTCCGTCAGCAACCTCCCGC
>NZ_JBQCGQ010000177.1:0-43696 GCF_051955515.1 Sinomonas sp. | reverse complement strand
CCCCGCGGCCCCCCCCCCCGCCCCCCCGGCGCGGCCGCCGGCGCCGCCGCCGCGGCCCCCCCCGCCCCCCCCCCCCCCCCCCCCCCCCCCGCGACTGGGGGGAATCGCGCGACTGGGGGGAATCGCGCAACCGTGGGACTCAGGAGTAGAGGGACTCGATCGCGTCACCGCACGCCGCGAGGACGACGTCGCGGCGCAGCTTGAGCGACGGCGTGAGCTGCCCGGAGGCGACCGTCGGATCGAGGTCGACGACGACGAACTTGCGGATGCTCTCCGCCCGCGAGACCGAGGCGTTGGCGGCGTCCACCGCTTGCTGGATCACGGCGAGGACCTCCGGATCGGAACCCGCGGCCGCGACCGCGAGCGCACGTCCCCGTTCACCGCACCACGTCGCGAGGCCCTCGGGATCGAGGATCACGAGCGCGCCGACGAAGGGCCGCCCGTCGCCGACGACGATCGCATGGGCCACAAGCGGGCTTTCCCGCACCCGCTCCTCGAGGGGCTCGGGCGCGACGTTCTTGCCGCCAGCCGTGACGAGGACGTCCTTCTTGCGACCCGTGATGGTGAGGAAGCCGTCGTCGTCGAGGGTCCCGAGGTCCCCGGTCGGGAAGAAGCCGTCCGCGTCGAGGGTCGGTTCGCCGTCGGACGCCTCCCCGGTGTACCCGGCGAAGACTCCGACGCCGCGGACGAGGATCTCGCCGTCGTCGGCAATCCGGATCGACGTGCCCGGAACCGGGCGCCCCACGGTGCCAACGCGCACGGCGTCCGCGGTGTTGACCGTGCAGGGGCCCGTGGTCTCGGTCAGGCCGTAGCCTTCGATCAGGCGAACCCCGATGCCGCGGAAGAAGTGCGCCAGCTGGGGGCTCAGGGGTCCACCGCCGCAGACTGTCGTGGTGAGCGCACCGCCGAAGATGGCCCGGATCCGGCCGAACACGAGGCGGTCGAAGACGGCGTGCTTGAGTCGAAGGCCGCGTGTGGGGCCTTCGCCGCGGCCGGCGGCTGCGTCGTCGAGCGCCGCGGAGTAGTCCCGCGCGACTGTCGCGGCGCGGACAAACAGCCCCGAGCGGCCCGAGGCAAGGGCTTGCTCATAGGCGCCCGAATAGACCTTCTCGAAGATGCGCGGAACACCGAGGAGGAACGTGGGTCTGAAGCTGCGCAAGGTGCTCAGGAGCTCCGATGGGGAGCTGTAGGCGACCGTCACGCCGGCGGCGAGGCACACGACCTGGACGGCGTGGGCGAGCACGTGGGCCAGGGGCAGGAAGATCACGGTGCGCGGATCCGGGGCCCCGAGTGGATCGGGGAGATGGGGGATGAGGTTGTCCGCGAGGGCGAGGAAGTTGCCGTGCGTGATGAGGCAGCCCTTCGGCCGGCCAGTGGTGCCGGAAGTGTAGACGACGGTGGCCGGGGAGTCGCGTCGGGCGGCCGAGCGATGGCGCTCGAGCTCGGCATCGCTCACGCCTTGCCCCGGCCCGGCGAGACTGCTGAGCGTTGATCCCTCGCCCTCGACCACGAGCGACGTTACGGCGATGAGCCGCTCTGCGAGCTCGGGGGAGCCGTCGATCACGCGTACTGCGGTTGCCTCGAGCTCGGGCGCAACGAAGACTCTGCTCGCCCCGGAATCCCTGAGGATCCACTCGATCTGGCTCGGCGAGTCCGTCTCGTAGATCGGGACGGTCACGCCTCCGGCGTACCAGATGGCGAAGTCCGCGAGCGACCACGCATAGGTGCTGGACGAGAGGATCGCCACGCGGTCGCCGAGCCCGAGACCGCCCGCGATGAGTCCCCGGGCGAGCCAGCGCACCTGCTCGAGGAACCCGTCCGCCGTCACCGACTCCCAGGACGCACCGACGCGCCGGGCGTAGACCGCGCGCTCCGGGGTCGCCGCGGCCCGCTCGAGCAGGAGGGACGTCACGTTCGCTTCGTCGGGGCGGGAGGGGGCTAGGGGCTGAGCCTGTGCCTCCCGGCTCGTGCCGGTTTCCACTGCGTGGTGCCTCCCGTCGTCCTGGGTGCTGCTCTCGGGGATCCCGCTCCGTTCGCTCATTCTGCCTGCCTTACACCCAGCTCGGCATCCACATGTGGAGCCTCCAGTCGAGATAGGTGATGTTCTCCGCCGTCCAGATGGGCATGAAGTACGCCGAGACGCCCACCACGAGCACGAGGTAGATCCCCACGCCGAGCAGCCCCGCCTGCCGCCGCCACGGGGGATTTTCGGGCCGGCCGAGGATGTGCCCGAGCACGTACACGAGGACCAGCACGAAGAATGGCTCGAACGAGACCTCGTAGAACGCGAACATCGTCCGGTCTGGGTACAGGAACCACGGCAGGTATCCCGCCGCGATCCCGGCCAGCGGAGCGCCGACTCGCCAGTCGCGCCGGCCGGCCCAGACGAGGACCGCGACAGCGAGGGCAATCGTGCCTGACCACCAGATCAGCGGGTTGCCGACCGAGAGGATGGCCGAGCTGCAGCGGTCCCCGCCGCAGCCGCCCGCCGGTTCCACGTAGTAGAACGATGTGGGCCGGCCCTGTACCAGCCAGCTCCACGGGCTCGCGGCGTACGGGTGGCTCGCCGTGAGGCCCGTATGGAAGGCGTAGGCCTCGAGGTGATAGTGCGCAAGCGACCGCAGCGAGGCAGGTACCCACGACCAGGCCGGATCGGGGTTGGCCTCCGCCCAATGCCGGAAATACGCGTCCGACGAGAGGAACCAGCCCGTCCACGTCGAGAGGTACACGGCGCCGCCGATCACCACGATGCTCGCGAAAGCAAGCGGGGCATCACGGACGACGGCGGCCCTCAGCCAGGAGCGGATGCCCGCCGTGCGCCGGGCGCTGGCGTCCCACAGCACAGTGAGCAGGCCGAACGCGGCGACGAACGCTAGTCCCGACCACTTGACGCCGACGGCGAGGCCAAGACAGACACCGGCCGCGACGCGCCACCAGCGGATGCCAAGCCAAGGGCCGGAGGCGAGCACCGCCGTCGACAGCCGCCCGTCGGGACCGGCGAGCCTGCCCAGCCTGGCCGCGAGGCGCCGTCGTCCGTCCTCCCGGTCCTTGAGGAGAGCGCAGAAGGCGGCCAGAAGCCAGAAGGAGAGGAAGATGTCCAGGATGCCGATGCGGGACATCGTGATGTGGTGGCCGTCGACGGCGAGCAGCAGCCCCGCGATGCCGGCGAGGACCGCCGAGCGGAACAGCTTGTAGGCCGCCCACGCCGTCAGCGCCACGGAGAGCGTGCCGATCAGGGCCGAGGAGAAGCGCCAGCCGAACGAGTTCTCCGGGCCGAAGAGCCACATGCCGAAAGCGATCATCCACTTCCCGACCGGCGGATGCACCACGTACTCGGGGGAGGACTCGAGGCCGCTGAAGTTCCCCAGGAGGAACTGGGGATTGGCGTTGTCGCCCCAAGTCCGCTCATAGCCGGACTGGAGATACGAGTAGGCGTCCTTGACGTAGTACGTCTCGTCGAAGATCAGGGCATGCGGCCGGCCCAAATCGGTGAAACGGAGGATCCCTGCGATGAGCGCGGTGCCCAGGGGGATGGCCCAGTAGAGGATCCGCTGGAGGCGCGGCCAGTCGCGCCAGGGATCGAGAGGGCCAAGGAGTCGCTCCCGCAGCTCCGACGCCACGCGCGAGCGCGGGGGCGGGGCGATGACCCACCGGCGGCGGGTGTTCCAGCCGAGCTGCGGCTCGCGGGTGTCGGTGGCGGCGCTCATCCCGGCCCATGCTACCGGCGTAGTCTGGGCGGGTGCGTGAATCAGAGCCGGGCGCGGGGCGTGTGGTCCTCGCGGCGACCCCCATCGGCAACCTCGGCGATGCGAGCCGCCGGCTCATCGAGCTCCTCGAAGAGGCGGACGTCATTGCTGCCGAGGACACCCGTCGGCTCCATCGCTTGGTCCAGGGCCTCGGCGTCCATCCCAGCGGGCGGGTTCTGAGCTATCACGAGCACAACGAGGCCGCGAAGACGCCGGAGCTCGTCGACGAGGTGCGGTCGGGGCGGACCGTGCTGCTCGTGACCGATGCCGGCATGCCCAGCGTTTCGGACCCCGGGTATCGGCTCGTCGAGGCTGCCGTTGCCCAGGGGTTCGCGGTCACTGCCGTGCCGGGGCCCTCCGCGGTTCTCACGGCCCTGGCCCTTTCGGGCCTGCCGACCGACCGATTCTGCTTCGAGGGGTTCCTGCCGCGGAAGGCGGGGGAGCGGGCAGCCCGTCTGGCCGAGCTCGCGTCCGAACGCCGGACGCTGGTGTTCTTCGAGGCGCCTCATCGCCTGCCCGCCATGCTCCGCGCCGTCGCCGACTCGTTCGGGGCGGAGCGCCCGCTCGCAGTGTGCCGCGAACTCACGAAGACCTACGAGGAGGTCCTTCGGGGCACTGCGGGGGAACTCGCCGACTGGGCGGAGGGGAACGAGGTGCGTGGTGAGATCGCCGTGGTGATCGGGGGCGCGCCCGAGGCGCCGCCGGTCAGTGCGGAAGATCTCGTGGCCGCGGTCAACGGGCTCGTGTCCGAGGGGGCGCGGCTGAAGGACGCGGTGGCCGCCGTCGCCGCCGACGCGGGTGCGAGCCGTCGTGAACTCTATGCGGCGGTGCTCGCCGCCCGCTGAGCCGCCCGGTGAGCCGCCCGGTGCGGCCCTCCGGTTGCGTCGGCCCCGCCCGTTGTGCCGTCACGTCCGCAGGGTTCCGACCCTGCGGACATGACGGCGCAACGAAAAGCCCGGAATCCCGCGATTCTCCCTTGTGCGTTCGTACAAGAGAGGGACTTTGTTGTGGTGCAGTCATGCGTAGACTTCCAGGGTCGCTGGCGCCTAACGTGGAACGCGAACCCAGGGACCCGACGCTGAGTCCCGCACGGCGAAAGGAGCCGAGATGTCTGACACCCTTGTTACCTCCGAACGCGAGGCCGAGCTGCTCGCCAAAGTTCCGACCGGGCTGCTCATCAACGGTGAGTGGCGGGACGCCACGGGCGGGAAGACGTTCGCCGTCGAGGATCCCGCCACCGGCAAGACGCTCCTCGAGATCGCCGATGCGACGAGCGAGGACGCCGTGGCCGCCCTCGACGCGGCCGACGCCGTCCAGGCCTCGTGGGCACGGACCGCACCGCGCGAGCGCGCCGAGATCCTCCGCCGCGCCTTCGAGCTGGTGACCGAGCGCGCCGAAGACTTCGCGCTCCTCATGACGCTCGAGATGGGCAAGCCCCTCGCGGAGTCCCGCGGAGAGGTCACCTACGGCGCCGAGTTCCTCCGCTGGTTCTCCGAGGAGGCCGTGCGCGACTACGGCCGCTACCTCACCACGCCTGAGGGCAAGAACAAGATCCTCGTGCAGCGCAAGCCGGTCGGCCCCTGCCTGCTCATCACCCCCTGGAACTTCCCGCTCGCGATGGCGACCCGCAAGATCGCGCCGGCGGTCGCCGCAGGCTGCACGATGGTCGTCAAGCCGGCGAAGTTCACGCCGCTGACCACGCAGCTCTTCGCTTCGGTCATGCAGGAGGCCGGGCTCCCGGCCGGCGTGCTGAACATCGTCTCGTCGTCGTCCGCCTCCGGCATCTCGGGCCCGCTCCTGAAGGACTCCCGCCTGCGGAAGGTCTCCTTCACGGGGTCGACGCCGGTTGGTCGCCGTCTCATTGCGGACGCCGCCCAGAACGTCCTGCGCACCTCGATGGAGCTCGGCGGGAACGCTCCGTTCATCGTGTGCGAGGACGCCGATCTGGACAAGGCCGTCGAGGGCGCCATGGCCGCCAAGATGCGCAACATGGGCGAGGCTTGCACGGCCGCGAACCGCTTCCTCGTGCAGGAATCGGTGGCGGACGAGTTCACGCGCAAGTTCTCCGAGGCCATGGCCGCGCTCAAGCCGGGCCGCGGCACCGAGGCTGACTCGAAGGTCGGCCCGCTCATCGACGGCGGTGCCCGCAAGGACGTCCACGCGCTCGTGACCGAGGCGGTCCAGTCAGGTGCCCGCGTGGCCACCGGCGGCGCTCCCATCGAGGGCGACGGCTACTTCTACGCTCCCACCGTCCTCGCCGACGTGCCCAACGACGCCGAGATCCTCAAGAACGAGATCTTCGGCCCGGTCGCCCCTGTGACAACGTTCAAGACCGAGGAAGACGCCATCCGCCTCGCGAACGCGACCGAGTACGGCCTCGCCTCGTACCTCTACACCCGCGACTACGCCCGCATGTTCCGCGTGGCGGAGCAGATCGAGTACGGCATGGTCGGCTTCAACGCCGGGGTGATCTCGAACGCGGCTGCGCCGTTCGGCGGCGTCAAGCAGTCCGGCCTCGGCCGCGAGGGCGGAGCCGAGGGCATCGCGGAGTACACGACCACGCAGTACATCGGCATCGCGGACCCGTACGCGGGCTAGTACAGCTAGCCCGCCTATCTGAGCCGCCCCCGCTTGCCCCGGCACGTCCGCTGGGTGCTCGCCCCCACGCACCCTGTAAAGGTGACGGCGCAACGGGGGCGGGGGCTCACCTCCGCCCGGTGAACACCCTGCGGAGCTGACGGCGCAACCAGGGGAGGGCGCGCTTCACCGCACGTGGGGCGCGCCCTTTCGCGCTCTTCCGTCGGGCAAAGGCCGACGGCGGCAGCGCGGCGATGCGGGCCCGCGTCACCCGGGAGCTTCTGGCCCTCCCGGCGAGGGAGACGGTGGCCACAGCGGATCTCGCGGCGTCGTCGTCGGGATGATAGCCGGGTCTGCCGTATTCGTATCGCTCGTAGGTGCGGGCAAGAGTGGTCAACGCCTGCCGCACGGTGCCGCCGTCGTCGGCCTCCCACAAGGCGAGCCGGTCCGCATAGGTGCGCGGGGTGTCGGCGGGATCGGGAGGGATCCCGTGGTCGCGTCCGAGCGCTTCGAGCTCTTCCCACGCCCCTTCGATGCCGCGGGCAAGGCGCCGCCTGCGTTGGCCTGCGCGGATGGCAGCCGGGAGGAGGAGCAGGATCGCCACCACGAGGATGCCCACCGTGAAGCCCACGGCGGCAGGTTCGGAGGATGCAGACCGGGCCGCGGCAGTCGCCGAAGGGCTTGGCGTCGGCGCCGCAGCGCTGGCGGTGGCTCCGGGGGAGGCGCGGAGTCCGTCGTTGATGTTGTCGAGGTTCGTGCTCGTGCCAGCGGGCGAATCGGTCTGGGCGTAGGCGGGAACGGCGCCGCGGGACGGCGTGGGCTCGAACGGGACCCAGCCGAGCCCCTCGAAGTAGAGCTCAGGCCAGGCGTGGGCGTCGCGCGCGTCCACCTGATACTCCGGCAGGGACCCGATGCCCGCTACCGCCACCGTGCCGCCCGTCGGATGTCCGGGCGCGAAGCCGACCGCGATCCGGCTCGGAATGCCCACGAGCCTGGCCATGACCGCCATCGCCGCCGAGAAGTGGATGCAGTAGCCCGACTTCTTCTCGAGGAACTTCTCGAGGACGTCCATGCCGGTTCCGTCGTAGCCCTGCTGGACGGGCGCCTGCTCGGAGTACGTGAACGTGCGCAGGTAGGCCTGGATGGCGAGGGCCTTGGCGTAGGAGCCTGTGGCGTCCTTCGTGATGGTCTCTGCCGTGTTCCGCACGAGGGCAGGCACGTTGCCGGGCACCGAAGAGGTCTCCCGGCCGATGCCTCTCGGCGCAGAGCGCGCCGCGCTCAGCTCGTTGGCGGACAGGCTCGGCGCCACGGAGCGGACCACGTAGTTCTGGCCCAGGCTGGCGCCCGGCTCGCCCTTGATGCTGAGGTTGATCGGGTCCCAGCCGAGGCGACCCTGGACTCCCGTGACCGAGATCGGCGCGTACGGGACGGGGAGATAGGGGCTCGTGAAGTTGCCGGTCGCGATGACGGTTGTCGTGGTGATGAGCGGCGCCGTCTGGGCCGTGCCGGGCGCTATGGAGTCGAGGTTGTACTGCCGTTGATCGTCGCGGTTGTCGGGGCCCCACGTGCTGCCATCGAACGAGTCCACGGTCTCGGTCTGAAGGTAGACGGGCTGGGTCGAGTCCGTGGCGTAGCGGATGATCCCGACCCCATTGCCGGTCCGCAGGTCGCTTCCCAGGCTGATGAACGGGTTGAGCCCCACGTTCTGGCCGAAGTACTTGAGCCTCGAGCCCTCGGGGAAGGAGCCGCTGTCGAAGCCGGGGATGAGGGCCGGAACCACGAGCGAGGACGCCACGACGGCACCGATGATCGCCGCGACGCGCGCGGGCGAGACCGCAGCGCCGTCGGACCTCGTGGCCCGTCGCGACGCCGCCTCGGCGCGGGCCAGAGCGAGCGCGCCGAGATAGGCCCCGCCGGCGATGGCGAAGCCCCAGCCGCCGGGGCCCGCCGGTTTCAAGAGGGCCGGGACGGCCAGCACGGACAGTGGCGCGACTCCGGCCACGGCAGGCATCCGGCAGGAGACGCCGATCGCTTCGCCGACTATTGCCGTGAGGCCCAGCCCGCCCGCGATGAGCGCGACGATCCCCACGTTCGGCGACGCCGGGACAGCCTCGAAGGAGATGGTGTTCCACGCCTCGCTCAGGGCGTCGCTCAGGGCGTCGAGGGTCTTGACCGTCGGGATCACGCCAAGCAGCGTGGTGTCGCGGGCGAACAGGGTGGAGAGCGAGAGCACCCAGACGAGGACTCCTACGAGCGACGGCACCACATGCGGTGCGCGGAGGAGGCGGGCGACGGCGACAGCCCCCGACGTCGCAAACACCACCACCGCGATCGGGTACATCCACGCCCAGCCGCGGAGCACGCCGTCGTACGAGAGCGCGGCACCCACGATGGACGCGCCAAGGCAGAGGCCGACGGCGGCTGGCCGCCAGGCGATTCCCCGCCGCCACCGCGCGAGGCGCTCGCCGGGCCGCTCGGGCGGGCGAACCGGCCGCTCGGGTTCGCCGGGCGGGGGAGCGGAGGGTGCGGGCGCCGTCGTCACCATGCGGCCACCTCCTCGGTGAGGGCCAGCCAGGCGGCGTCCACGCGGGTGCGGGGAGTGGCTTCCACCGCGAGCCATCCCGCGGAGCGCAGCGCCTGCACCGCCGCGCGGCAAGTGCCGGCGCGCTCCGTGACGACGACGGCCAGGGCGCGTTCCGTGGTGGCGGCCGCGGGCGCGAGCACTCGTGCATCGTCGGCGCTCGTGCGGCCCAGGATCGCGACGATGGGGCCGCGCTGGCCGTGAGCCTCGATGCGGTCCAGCAGGAGGTCCCCGAACCCCTCGGTGGCGTGCGCCTGCCCGTGGTTGACCGCCTCGGGAGCCCTTGGAAGGATCGCTGCCAGGCCCTCGGCTACTGCGGCGAGGCCTGGCCTGCCGGCGTAGTCCGGCGCATCGGGCTCTGTGGCGGAAGAGGAGTGGGAGAGCGCGAGGCTCCCGTCGACGTCGAGGAGCCGCAGCGTGTAGTCGAGGTCGGAGAGGTGCGCCGCCACGGAGACGGCCGCCCTGATGGCCCATTCGAACTCGTCCGAGGCCGGAGCCCATTCCCCGGCCGGGACCGCATGGCCTGTGGAGGCAGCGAAGGCATCCTTGCGCAGGTCCAGGATGATGGTCGCCTCGGGCGACGTGGCCGATTCCTCCTGCCGCACCATGAGCTCCCCATGGCGAGCGGTCGCAGCCCAATGGACTCGGCGCATGGGATCGCCGTGCCGGTATTCGCGCGTCATCACGTCGTCTTCCGACGGATTGGCCTGCATCCGCGTGGCGATGACCCCCTCGATGCCGCGGAGCCCCGAGAGCACGGAGGCGGCAAGGGGAACGGGGGCTGGGGTCACCACGAGCTGGGTGCCCGCGTCGATGCGGGTGCGCTGCTCGGCGACGCCGAAGACGTCGGTCGAGCGGGCTTCGACGGGACCGAGCGTGTAGAGGCCGCGTCGCGGGCACAGGAGCTGGTAGCGGTACCGGCTGGCGCCGTCGGCCCCGACCGTTCGCCCCGGATAGCCGAATTCGGGTCCCGTTCCGAGCGCCGTGGGAAGGAGTTCCGCCATGGACATGCGCCCCACGAGCACGCCCGAGTGCCGAACCGTGAGGTGGATCTCGGCGCGCTGTCCGGCCTCCACGACGGGCGGACTCGAAGCCCGGTCGACCTTCAGTCCTGGACGGAAGAGCCGGTTCGAGATCCACGCGGCGGCCGGAACGAGCAGGAGGAAGACTGCGAGGTGAAGGAGGTCCCGCCTGCCCATGGCCTGGGCCGCGAGCAGGACCGCCGCACCCGTCCCGACGAAGCCCCATCCGGCCGCGGTGAGCTTGCCCTGCCAAGGCGATCCGCGCCAGCGTGGGAGGGCCATGGTGACTCAGCCTTGCCGGCGGAGGCGGGACGCGCCGTCGGACGGCAGCGGCACCGAGGCGACCAGCGCTTCCACCACGCCGGCTGCGGTGAGTCCCGCCCCGGCCGCCCGACGGTCCAGGATGAGCCGGTGCGTGAGGACCGCGGGCGCCATCGCGGCGACATCGTCCGGGAGGACGAAGTCCCGACCGTCGAGCGCGGCACGGGCCTTGGCAGCCCGGAGCAGTTGGAGGATGGCGCGGGGGCTCGCGCCGAGGCGCAGGCGATCGCTCGTCCTCGTCGCCTTGCCGAGGGCCACCGTGTACTCCTTCACGGGGTCGGAGACGTACACGTCCTTCACCGTCTCGACCATGGCGGCGACCTCGGACGCCTCCGCGACGGGCTGGACGGAGAGGAGGGGCGATTCGGACTGGTGGCTCTCGAGCATCTCGATCTCGGCGGCCTCGTCTGGGTACCCCATGGAGATCCGGGCCATGAACCGGTCGCGCTGGGCCTCCGGCAGGGGATACGTGCCCTCCATCTCGATCGGATTCTGCGTCGCGATCACCATGAACGGCTCGCTCAGCCCGTACGAGGTCCCGTCCACCGTGACCTGGTGCTCCTCCATGCATTCGAGCAGGGCCGATTGCGTCTTCGCCGAGGCCCGGTTGATCTCGTCGCCGATGACGATGTTGGCGAAGACCGCACCCGGCCGGAACTCGAACTGGCGGGTGGCCTGGTTGTAGATCGACACTCCCGTGACGTCGCTCGGCAGGAGGTCCGGCGTGAACTGGATCCTGCTCACGGAACAGTCGATCGTCCGCGCGAGGGTCTTCGCGAGCATCGTCTTCCCCACGCCCGGGACATCCTCGACGAGGAGGTGGCCCTGTGCCAGGAGGACGGTGAGTGCCACGCGCGAGGCCTCGGCCTTGCCGTCGATCACCTGATCCACAGACGCGAGGATCCGCTCGCACGTCTCGCTGAAGCGCGGCGCGGCCATGGGGGCAGGTGGAGGGCCGGCGCTCAGCTGGCTGAGTGCGGTCCCGGCGGCGTGATGCACATCCATGCGTCCCCCTCGACCCGGCGGAGGCGTGACCGGGAGGAGACGTCCGTCACACCTGTGTGGAGTCCACGTTACCCGCAACAGGCCGCTTCGACTCAGCGTCATTCTGTGCCTCCGCTGTGAGGCTGGGGAGGGTCTCGCGTCCACGAGACTCTCGGCCCGAGACGGTCGCAGTCACCTCTTCGCGCAGAAGTTCCCGGCAGCGTGACTTGTGCGCGAGAAGGTGACTTCGGCTCGCCGAGATGGTGACTTGTCCGCGACAACGTGACGTGTCCGCGACAACGCGACGTGGGCGGCCCCAGCGGCGAAGGGCCGGCGACGCGAATTACAGTGGAGGGCATGTGTGCCTCGCTTCCCCCCGCTCCGTACCGCTGGAACGATGCCGAGGGAACCGACTCGGGCCCACGCGGAGCCGCCGGCGAAGTCCGGGCAGCCCACGACGAATCGGGCCGCAAGCGCCGCCTCGAATACCCGCCAGCCCCCGAGCCCCTGCCCGTGCCGGTGATGGACAATCACACCCATTTGAACTTCCGCGATGGGCTCGTCGAGGTGGGTGTCCGCGAAGCCCTGGATGCCGCCGAGGCCGTGGGCGTGCACCGGGCGGTGCAGGTGGGGTGCGATGTGCCGTCGTCGCGCTTCACCGTCGAGGCGCTCGAGATCGACGAGCGACTCCTCGGCGCGGTCGCCCTCCATCCGAACGACGCCCCTCGCTATGCCGCCCGCGGCGAGTTCGAGTCGGCCCTGGCGGAGATCGAACAGCTCGCCGCCCACCCGCGCGTCCGTGCGATCGGGGAGACCGGCCTCGACTACTACCGCACCCATGGCGAGGCGCTCGAGATCCAGCGCGAATCCTTCCGGCGCCACATCGACATCGCGAAGCGGCTGGGCCTCACCCTGCAGATCCACGATCGGGAGGCGCACGACGACGTGGTCCGCATCCTCGGCGAGGAAGGCGCACCCGAGCGCGTGGTCTTCCACTGTTTCTCCGGGGACGAGGACTTGGCGCGCATCTGCAACGAGCACGGCTGGTTCCTCTCGTTCGCGGGCACCCTCACCTTCAAGAACGCCGAGAATCTGCGCCGCGCGCTGGCGGTCGCCGAGCCCTCCCGGGTGCTGGTCGAGACTGACTCGCCGTTCTTGACCCCGCACCCTTACCGGGGCCGCCCGAACGCGAGCTACATGGTCCCGTACACGGTCAGGAGCATGGCCCACGTGCTGGACGCCGACCTCGCCGAGCTCTGCTCGCGCATCTCCGAGAACACCCTCGAGGCCTACGGCAGTTGGGAGTGAGCTCCTTTCTGGCGTGACCGGAACGTAATCTTGGCTTGCCCTTTGATAACGCTTCGATTACGGTGGGGCTCAATAGCCGGGGTCGGGGAAGGCCCGCGGACGCGAAAGCCCTTGCGTGCCACGCGCGCTGGGCCGGGCCCACCCCTTGTGCCCCGTCCTGCTCCTCCCGTGCCCGGTCCTGCGAGGTAAGGGCCCTTGTGAGCAGATACTCCGCTGAAAGCGCCACGGCGAAGCCGTTCAGAATCGCCGGTCAGGTCGCCGTCGTCGGCGCGCTCGTGCTCGGCACGACCGCCTTCGTGGCCAACACCAAGACCGTCACGGTCAGCATCGACGGCAAGTCCAGCACGGTCCAGACCTTCGCCGGAACCGTCGAGCAGGTGGTCCGGGGCGCCAATGTGGAGATCAAGCCCAGCGATCTCGTCCAGCCGGCCCTTTCTCAGGGCATCCAGAATGGCTCGGTCATCACCGTGAGCCGCTCCAAGGAAGTGACCGTCAAGCTCGATGGCGCCCAGCGCACGGTCGAAACCACGGTTCCCACGGTCGACGACCTCGTGCGCCAGCTCGGCGTGGCCTCGAACAGCGTGGTCTCCCTCGCGGGTTCGACGCAGCTTTCGCCCGAGGGCAGCGTGGTGGCGATCACCACGCCCAAGGACGTCACCATCCTCGTCGACGGCCAGGCCGTGGCACGGACGACGGCGGCCGCCACCGTGGGCGAGCTGCTCACCGAGCTTGGGCTCACCCTCACGGACAACGACCACGTGTCGCTGCCCTCCAACACACCCATCGTGAGCGGCACGGTCCTCAAGGTCACGCGCGTGGACGCCGGCAAGGCCGATACCGTCACGGAGCCCATCCCGTTCAGCGTCGAGAAGACCGACAGCCCTGACCTCACGGTCGGCGACACCAAGATCGTCCAGCAGGGCGTCGCCGGATCGCTCGTCAAGAACTACCAGGTCCTCACCGTCGACGGACACGAGGCCGGCCGCACCCTCGTCGCCCAGAACGTGACGGTGCAGCCCGTGGTCCAGAAGATCCTCGTGGGCACCAAGCCGAAGCCCGCACCCACCGCGGCGCCCACCAGCACGGATGCCCCGGCCATGATGAACGAGGCCATGTGGGACAAGATCGCCCAGTGCGAGTCGGGCGGCAACTGGTCCATCAACTCCGGCAACGGCTACTACGGCGGCCTCCAGTTCGACATCTCTTCCTGGATGGCCAACGGAGGCGGCCAGTACGCGCCGAATGCCTCCCTCGCCACGAAGGCCCAGCAGATCGCCGTCGCGAACACCTATTACGCGAAGGCCGGCCTGTCCCCGTGGGGCTGCGCCTGGGCCGCCAAGAGCTGACACCCCTCTCGCTTGCGCCGTCACGTGCGCAGGGTCCACACCCTGCGGACGTGACGGCGCAACGGGTTAAGGCCCCCGATAGGATGCTCTGGTGACTGAACCCGCGCACCTGCTCGGGGCGGCCGACATCCGGGCGCTCGCCGACGAGCTCGGCATCCGCCCCACCAAGACCCTTGGCCAGAACTTCGTGATCGACGGCAACACGATCCGCCGCATCGTGGCGGCGGCCAAGCTCGATCCGGACGAGACGGTGCTCGAGGTGGGCCCGGGCCTGGGGTCCCTCACGCTTGGGCTGCTCGACGCCGCGCGCCACGTGGTCGCCGTCGAGATCGACCCGAAGCTCGCCAAGCGGCTGCCGGAGACGGTCGCGAAATGGCGGCCGGGCGCCGTCGACCGCTTCGACCTGATCCTCGCCGACGCCCTCAAGGTCACGGACCTCCCGCAGGAGCCCAGCGCGATTGTCGCGAACCTGCCCTACAACGTCGCGGTGCCGGTGGTCCTGCACCTGCTCGAGTATTTTCCGAGCCTGCGCCACGGGCTCGTGATGGTGCAGGACGAGGTCGCGGACCGCCTCGCCGCCGAGCCCGGATCCAAGATCTACGGGATCCCGAGCGTCAAGGCGGCGTGGTACGGGACCATGCGCAAGGCCGGCGTGATCGGCACCAACGTCTTCTGGCCGGCCCCCCGCATCCACTCCGGCCTGGTCGCCTTCGAGCGCGCCGAGCATCCGCGGACGACGGCGGCACGCACCGAGGTCTTCGCTGTCATCGATGCTGCCTTCGCCCAGCGCCGCAAGACGCTGCGGGCCGCGCTCGCGGGCTGGGCCGGGGGAGCGCCGGCGGCCGAACGCGCCCTCGTCGCGGCCGGAGTGGACCCGAGCGCGCGCGGCGAAACCCTCGGCATCGAGGAATTCGCCAGGATCGCCGAGCAGCGCGAGGCCCTGGGATAGCGTGGGGGCCATGCGTTCAGCGGGCGGCACGGGCCGGAGATCGGTACGGGCGAAGGCCCCTGGCAAAGTCAATGTCTCGCTCCAGGTGGGGCCGGTCCGGCCCGACGGCTACCACAGCGTGGCGAGCGTGTATCTCGCGGTCTCGCTCTTCGAGGAGGTCACGGCAACCGTCCGCGATGAGCCAGGCATCACGGTGAGCGTGAGCCCGGAGAGCACACTGGACGTCGACGAGCTCGAGATCCCGCTCGACGAGCGGAACCTCGCGGTGCGGGCTGCGGCCCTCATGGCCGAGGTCTCGGAACACCCCACAGGGGTGCACCTCGAGATCACCAAACGCGTGCCGGTGGCGGGCGGCATGGGCGGCGGGTCCGCGGACGCTGCCGCCACGCTCGTCGCATGCGACGCGCTCTGGGGCGCCGGCCTCTCCCGTGAAGAGCTCGCCCACCTCGCGGCCGAGCTCGGCGCGGACGTGCCGTTCGCGCTCCTCGGAGGGGCCGCCGTCGGCCTCGGAGTGGGAGACCAGCTCTCGCCCGCCCTCGCGACCGCCCGGCTCGATTGGGTCCTCGTGCCCGCGGACTTCGGGCTCAGCACCCCGGCGGTGTTCCGGGAACTCGACCGCCTCCGCTCGGAGGAGGGCGTCGACGCGGAGGAACCGACCGACGTTGAGCCCGGAATCCTCGCTGCCGTTCGGGCAGGGGATCCACGCGCCCTGAGCCACCTCCTGCTCAACGACCTGCAGCGGCCAGCCGTCTCGCTCGCACCCGGCCTCCGGAACACCCTCGGGTGGGGCGACTCGCACGGCGCCCTGGCCTCCCTCGTCTCGGGATCCGGTCCGACCGTGGCACTGCTCGCGGAGGATGCGGAGGCCGCAGCGCTCCTCGCCGACGCCCTCGCGCGCCGCGGCACCCCCGCGATCCCGGTGCACGGACCGGTTCCGGGCGCGCGCATCGTGAGCGATACCCTGCTGTAGTGGCACACCTTCTCGGGGGCGAGAACCTCCGCATTTCCTTCGGCACGCGCACTGTCCTCGATGGCGTGACGGTGGGGCTCAACGAGGGGGACCGGATCGGGATCGTCGGCCGCAACGGCGACGGGAAGTCCACGCTCATGAGGCTCCTCGCGCAGCGGGGCGAGCCGGATGCCGGCCGCGTGACCAAGCGCCGGGACGTCAACGTGGGCTACCTCGACCAGGGCGACGTGCTCGATGGCGATCTCGACGTAGGGCGGGCGATCGTGGGCGACCGGGCCGACTATGAGTGGGCGGCCAATCCGCGGATCCGCGAGATCATGGCCGGACTCGTCGAAGACGTCGACTGGCACGCTCAGGTCGGTTCGCTCTCAGGCGGCCAGAAGCGCCGCGTGGCCCTCGCGAAGCTCCTCATCGAGCCGCACGACGTGATCATGCTGGACGAACCCACGAACCACCTCGACGTCGAGGGCGTCGCGTGGCTCGCGCACCATCTCAAGAGCCGGTGGCGGGCGAACGAGGGCGCGTTCGTGGTGGTGACCCACGACCGCTGGTTCCTCGACGAGGTCTGCACCGGCACGTGGGAGGTGCACGACGGCATCGTCGATCCTTTCGAGGGCGGCTACGCCGCGTACGTCCTCGCTCGCGCCGAGCGGGACCGCATGGCCGCGGTGGTCGAGGGCAAGCGGCAGAACCTCATGAAGAAGGAGCTCGCCTGGCTCCGGCGCGGCGCCCCGGCGCGCACTTCTAAGCCGAAGTTCCGCATCGACGCCGCCAACGCGCTCATCGCGGACGTCCCGGAGCCACGCGATTCGCTGGCGCTCGCCAAGATGGCGACCGCGCGGCTCGGCAAGGACGTGGTCGATCTGGAGGGCGTCACCCTCGCGTACCACGACCGAGCAGGCGACGGCGCGAAACCCCTCTTCGACAACGTCACCCTGCGTCTCGCTCCGGGGGAGCGGGTGGGGCTCGTGGGCGTCAACGGCGCGGGAAAGTCCACCCTCCTGCGGCTCCTCTCGGGGGACATCCAGCCGACCTCCGGGCGGGTCAAGCGCGGCAAGACCGTGGTGACCGCGGTCCTGAGCCAGGACGTGCGCGAGCTCGACGACGTGGCGGACCTCCGCGTGATCGAGGTCATCCAGCGCGAGCGCCAGACCTTCACCGTGGGGGCCAAGGAGCTCACCGCGGGCCAGCTCGTCGAACAGCTCGGGTTCACGAACCAGAAGCAGTGGACGCGGGTGTCCGAGCTCTCGGGCGGCGAGCGGAGGCGGCTCCAGCTCCTGCGGCTGCTCGTGGGCGAGCCGAACGTTCTCATGCTGGACGAGCCCACGAACGACCTCGACACGGACACGCTCGCGGCCGTGGAAGACGTCCTCGACGGGTGGCCCGGCACGCTCGTCGTGGTGAGCCACGACCGGTACCTCCTAGAGCGCGTCACCGACCACCAGCTCGCGCTTCTGGGCGACGGCACCGTGCGCGCCCTCCCGGGAGGCGTGGAGCAGTACCTCAAGCTGCGCGAGGAGGCCCTTGCTGCAGCAGTCCCCGCTGGGGATTCAGCGGGCGACGGCGGCCCGGCGGCTCAGGCGGCGACCCAAGCAGCGAACCAGACAGCGACCCAGTCCAAGGCCCTAGGCTCGGGAGCGAGCGAGGCCGAGAAGCGCCAGGCCCGGAAGGAGCTCGGCCGCGTTGAGCGCCAGCTCGGGAAGATCGCCGACCAGGAGGCCAAGCTCCACGAGCAGATGGCGGAGGCGGCCGAGGACTACCCGCGACTCGCAGGGCTCAACGAACAGCTCCAGGCGCTGCTCAATGAGAAGGAGGAGCTCGAACTCGCGTGGCTCGAGGCCTCGGAGGTCCTCGAGTAGCCCACGCAGTTCACTTCCGCGCCACCTTGCCGTCGTCCGCCGCCGATACCGTGGTCTCGCTTGGCACAGGGGACAGACGGGCGTGAGGGGTAGGGCATGGGGAAGCGCACGGACGATTTCGCACGGGTGGCCCGGGGTGACTGGGTCGTGGTGGACGGTCTCGACGGGTTATACGTAGCCGGAACGGTCGATGACGTGGCGCCCGACGGGTCGGTCTTCTGGGTCCGGGAGGAGGGCGGCCACGGCCGCCGCATGATCCATGTCACCGACCGCGCCGAGGTGCGACGGCGGGATGGCGCCTCCGATTCGAGCGTGGACTCTCTGGAACCCTCCAGACTCCCTCTGTAGCATCGGCCCAATGGCTTCCTTCGTCGATGCGATCCTGGGCATGCCGCCCCTTCTGGCCTACGCTCTGGTGTTCGCGTTGGTCTTCGCGGAGGACGCGATCTTCGTGGGGTTCGTGATCCCCGGCGAGACCGCTGCCGTGCTTGGCGGTGTCATCGCGAGCCAAGGGAAGGCGGACATCTGGCTCATGGCGCCGCTCGTGGTGCTCGCAGCCGTCGTGGGGGACACGGTGGGCTACGAGATCGGCAAGCACCTCGGGCCACGGCTGCTCGGCTTCAGGGTCTTCGACCGGCACCGCAAGAAGCTCGAGGACGCCCAGGCCTTCCTCCGGAAGCGCGGCGGATGGGCCGTGTTCCTTGGGCGGTTCGTCGCCTTCTTCCGTGCCATGATGCCGGCCCTCGCCGGCGCCTCGCAGATGCGCTATCCCCGCTTCGTGGCCTTCAACGCCCTCGGCGGCGTCACGTGGGGAGTGGGCTTCACCCTGCTCGGATTCGTTGCGGGCGCCTCCTATGACGCCGTCGCGAAGGCCGCGGGGCGGGACATCGCCGCGATCGTCGGGGTGATCGCCGTGATCGCGTTCATCGTGTGGCGCGTGCGCAGGGGGCGCGCCGAGCGCCGCAACGAGCGAGACTACCGTCGGCCCCACGAGGGGCAAGCAGACGCGTGAACTCCGAAACTGAGGCTGGCGCCCGCTGGGTCACGTGACCATCCTAGGCATGGCAGAATAAACGACTGTGCCGTTTGCGCCGCCGGGAGTTCTCCCGACGTGCAGCGCGGCACGGTCCGCCCTGGTGTAATGGCAGCACGCCGGCCTTTGGAGCCGTGCAGTCTAGGTTCGAATCCTAGGGGCGGAACGGGGGGACCGGCGAGCCGTGGATAGAATGGCCGGGGCAAGCGCAGGCCCCTGCGTGTTCGGTGGGGCCGGCCCGAATCGCGACGATCAGGAGAACCAGCGACAGTGAATGCGGAGAACCCCGGACAGCGTCCCGCAACCGACCGCCCGGAGTCCCCGCAGCCGGGTCTTGGTCCTGTTCCGTACGGAAGCGCGCGCCAGCCGACCGCCGTCGTCGTCCTCGCCGCTGGTGCGGGCACGCGCATGAAGTCCCGCACCCCGAAGATCCTGCACGAACTGGGCGGCCGGTCTATGGTCGCGCACGCCCTCGCCGCGGCGAGGGGCATCGATCCGCGGGATCTTGCCGTCGTCGTCCGTCACGAGCGCGACCGCGTGGCCGAGCACATCGCCGCCGTGGACCCCGAGGCGCTCATCGTGGACCAGGACGACATCCCGGGCACCGGGCGCGCGGTCGAGGTGGCCCTCGACGCGCTGGCGGCGCGGCAGCCGGAGGGGCGGCCGCTCGAGGGGACGATCGTGGTCACGTACGGCGACGTTCCGCTCCTGAGCGCCGAGCTGCTCCGCGAACTCGTGACGCTGCACGAGGCCGATGAGAATACCGTGACCGTCCTGACTGCCGTGCTCGACGACGCCACGGGCTACGGGCGGATCCTGCGGGACGCCGACGGCGGCGTGGCCGCGATCCGCGAGCACAAGGACGCGAGTGAGGACGAGCGCACCGTGCTCGAGGTCAACTCGGGCATCTACGCGTTCGACGGGCGCGTCCTCGCCGAGGCGCTGCGCCGCGTCACCACGGAGAACGCGCAAGGGGAGAAGTACCTGACCGATGTGCTCGCCATCGTCCGCGAGGCTGGCGGCCGTGTCGCTGCACTGGTGACCGAGGACCGGTGGCAGGTCGAGGGCGCGAACGATCGCATCCAGCTCCAGGCCCTCGCGGCCGAGCACAACCGGCGGATCCTCGAGGATTGGATGAGGTCCGGCGTGACGATCGTGGACCCCGCGACCACGTGGATCGACGGGACCGTGCGGCTCGCCGAAGACGTCACCATCAAGCCGAACACCCAGCTCCATGGCATCACCGTGGTGGAGCGCGACGCCGTCATCGGCCCCGACACGACCCTCACCGACGTCGTGGTGGGCGAGGGGGCCACGGTGCGGCGCACGGAAGGGACGAAGTCCGAGATCGGTCCTGGCGCGACCGTGGGGCCCTTCACGTATCTGCGCGCTGGCACGGTCCTCGGCGCCGACGGCAAGATCGGTGCCTTCTACGAGACCAAGAATGTCCAGATCGGCCGCGGGGCCAAGCTCTCTCACCTCGGCTACGCCGGGGACGCAGAGATCGGCGAGGGCACGAACATCGGCTGCGGCAACATCACGGCCAACTACGACGGGGTCAACAAGCACCGGACTGTCATCGGCGCCCACGTGCGCACGTCGTCGAACACTGTCTTCGTTGCCCCGGTGACGGTGGGCGACGGGGCCTACACCGGCGCCGGCGCTGTGGTCCGCAAGGACGTTCCCGCCGGGGCGCTTGCGCTCAGCGTCGCACCCCAGCGCAATGCCGAAGGCTGGACGGAGGCGAAACGGCCGGGATCGCCGTCGGCCATCGCCGCCGCTGCCGCCCGCGAAGCCGACCCGGTGGTGCCCCTCGCGGCGACGAAGACTTCTCCCTCCGACACCACGCACCCAACAGAAGAAGGCAAGTAGATGACCGAGATCACGGCCAACGGCGAGAAGCGCCTCGTCGTCGCGTCAGGCCGGGCCCATCCCGAACTCGCGCAGGAGATCGCCAAAGAGCTCGGCACCGAGCTGCTTCCGACGTCGGCGTACGACTTCGCGAACGGCGAGACCTACGTTCGGTTCGAGGACAGCGTCCGCGGCGCCGACGCATTCGTGATCCAAGCCCACCCGGCTCCGATCAACGAGTGGATCATGGAGCAGCTCATCATGATCGACTCGCTCAAGCGCGCCAGCGCGAAGCGGATCACGGTCGTCTCGCCGTTCTACCCGTACGCACGGCAGGACAAGAAGCACCGCGGCCGCGAGCCCATCTCGGCCCGTCTCATCGCGGACCTCTACAAGACGGCAGGTGCCCACCGCCTGATGAGCGTCGACCTGCACACGGCGCAGATCCAGGGCTTCTTCGATGGGCCCGTGGATCATCTCATGGCCATCCCGCTCCTCGCCGACTACGTCCGTACCCGCGTGGACCTCAACAAGGTCACCGTCGTCTCGCCGGACACCGGCCGTGTCCGCGTGGCCGAGCAGTGGGCGGAGCGCCTCGGCGGTTCGCCGCTCGCGTTCGTCCACAAGTCGCGCGACGTCAATGTGCCGAATCAGGCCGTGTCGAAGCAGGTTGTGGGCCAGATCGAAGGCCGCGACTGCGTGCTCATCGATGACATGATCGACACGGGCGGCACGATCTCCGGCGCGGTCCAGGTGCTCAAGAACGCGGGGGCGCGCTCGGTGATCATCGCCGCGACTCACGCCGTGTTCTCCGACCCGGCATCGCGCCGTCTCGCCGAGAGCGGCGCGCGCGAGGTCGTGGTGACGAACACGCTGCCGATCCCGTCCGAGAAGCGCTTCGAGCAGCTCACCGTCCTCTCGATTGCGCCGCTCATTGCCCGCGCGATCCACGAGGTCTTCGACGACGGCTCCGTCACGAGCCTTTTCGACGGCCGCAGCTAGTCCACACTGCACGTCCCTGTTGCCGGATTCCCCAACTTTTTTGCCGGCTTACCCAGTTTCCGCGGCCGACCGAATTGACCGACGGCGCTTGCCCCTGGCATTGGAGGCGCGCTGCCGCGGAGTGCGCTCTAAAGCTGGGGGAGTCGGCGGGGATGTTGGGGAAGTCAGCGGAGGAGAAGTCGGCGAAGTCGTGTTCCCCGGTCTGTTAGGATGGACGGCGAACCTTGGCGAGGGACCAGCGCGCATGTGCCCGGTCCGTGATCGACTGGGTCTGGACTCCTTTCGGTGCCCCTCTTCCTGACGGGGCTCTGCCGTTCAGATGCCTGACGTCCCGCCAAGCCATCTGACCCACCGAAGGAGCATTCCATGAGCGACAAGCTCGCCGCCCAGAAGCGCACCGAGTTCGGCAAGGGCTACGCCCGCCGCGCCCGCGCCGCCGGCAAGATCCCCGCCGTCATCTACGGCCACGGCGCTGAGCCGCTTCACGTCAACCTCCCGGGCCGCGAGACCAACCTCGCCGTCCGCGTGGCCAACGCCCTCCTCACGATCGACGTCGAGGGCACCGAGCACCTTGCGCTCGTCAAGGACATCCAGCGCGATCCGGTCCGCCAGATCATCGAGCACATCGACCTCCTCACCGTGCAGCGCGGCGAGAAGGTCCAGGTGGACGTCCCCGTCCACGTGTCCGGCGAGGCTGCTCCCGGCACCGTGGTGACCCACGAGACCGTTGCCCTGACCGTCGAGGCTGAGGCCACGCACCTCCCGACCGCGCTCGAGGTCAGCATCGAGGGACGCGGCGTGGGCGAGCACGTGCACGCCTCGGACATCCAGCTCCCGCAGAACGTCTCCCTCCTGACCGAGCCCGAGACGATCATCGTCAACATCGCCGAAGCTCTCGCGACGGTTCCCGAGGAGTCTGCCGAGGGCGAAGAGGCTGCTGCCGAGTAGTCCTCCGCACCAAACGGCGGTTGCGACGTCACGTCTGCAGGGTGCACACCCTGCAGATGTGACGGCGCAACGAGAGCGGACACGCTGGCGCGCCGGTAGCCTGCTCAAGGAACCCAGGCGGCCCGTCCCCCCAAGGGCGGGCCGCCTTGCTGTCTACCACCCTTCAAGGAGCTTTCGCCGATGGCAGAGACTTGGCTCATCGTTGGCCTGGGCAACCCCGGCCCGAAGTACAGCGGGAACAGGCACAACGTGGGCCAGATGGTCCTCGACGAACTCGCCGGCCGGATCGGCGGGAGCTTCTCGTCGCACCGTTCCCGTGCCATGGTCCTTGAGGGAAGGCTGGGCATCGGCGGTCCCCGAGTCGTGCTCGCGAAGCCGCTCACCTACATGAACGAGTCCGGAGGGCCGACGTCGGGCGCTGCCAAGTTCTACGGCGTGGCACCGGATCATGTGGTCGCCGTCCATGACGAGATCGACATTCCCTTCGACTCCGTCCGGCTGAAGATCGGCGGCGGAGAGGGAGGGCACAACGGCCTGCGCGACATCTCCAAGGCCTTGGGAACGAAGGACTACTACCGCGTGCGAGTCGGCGTGGGGAGGCCGCCTGGGCGGATGGACGCCGCCGACCATGTGCTCCGCGACTTCTCGACGGCCGAGCGGAAGGACCTGCCCTTCCTGCTGGCCGAGGCGGCGGACGCTGTGGAGCTCCTGGTACGCGAAGGCCTCCTCGCTGCGCAGCAGAAACACCATCCCGCAAAGGCGTAGCACGCACTCTTGACAGCTCTCGGCGCAGTAGTCGATTTCGCTCGACGTTGCGTCGATTTCGCAACTGCAGCGCCATGAAGCGTCACAAAGAGGGTGCCATAACCGGGACTTAAGTCCCGTCTTTCGCCGCGCGCCCCGCCATTTCGGGCGAGAAAGGCAGAACTGAAGTCCCTCTGCCCCTACTGAAATGTCGCGCCTTAGGGGTATCTTTTGGACACCTGCATGCATTGGGGGATACGGGGAGGCGCAATGCGGTGGACGACTGGGGTGTCCGAGAGGCACCAGTCTCCGGCGCGCGCCTTTGCGTCCGACCGCGTGCACTGGGCACGCATCGTTCGAAGCGATGAGCTGAAGGCGGCCCGCGAGGCGCTCGAGAGCGAGCAGAGCTACGGGATCGTCATCACGGGCGCCCGGGACATCGGGAAGGGCGCGTTCCAGACGGCGCTGGTCCGTTCGCTCGCCCCCGACCTGTACGCGCAGACCCTGCGCAGCACGAGGGTGGGTACCGAGACTCCCTACGGTGCCCTCGCCCCCTTTCTTGCACGGCTGCCCGACGAGGCCCTCGAGAACCCCGCGGCGACCATGCGGGGCATCATGGAGACCCTCACCGCCGATGCGGCAGGCCGCCCTGCCGTCATCGCCCTCGAGACGCCGGGCGGGCTCGACGAACTGAGCACCGCCACACTCGTCAATCTCATGATCACGAACACCGCCAAGGTGATCGTGGTGGCGACCCGGACCAGCGACCTGCCCCAGGACTTCCACTGGATGCTCACGGAGGGCCGCATCCGGGAGATCCCGCTGGACCTCCTGCCCGAGGAGAAGACCGAGGCCGTAGTCGAGGAGGTGCTGGGCGGGATCGTGCCGCGGACCGTTGCGCGCATGCTCCACGCGATGGCGCACGGTAACCCCGAGCTCCTCTACCGCATCATCGGGGACTTCCTCCAAAGCGGGCAGCTGCGGGCGACCGACGGCGTGTGGACGCTTGCCGAGGACGCGGAGACCACGCGGAGCCGGGAGATCGACGACGTGGTCCGCACCCGCGTGGAACGCGAGACCCCTGAGGTCCAGACCGTGATCGAGGCCCTCGCATGTGCGCGACGCCTCCCGCTCGAGCAGCTTGCCAGTGTCTTCGGGGTCGAGGTCATCTCCACCATGGACGAGGCGGGACTCATCACCGTCGAGGACGGCGACCGGCACTCGGTCGCGCTCTCCGATCCCGTCATGGAAGAAGTGGTGCGCGGGTGGCTGAGCATCCCGCGCCGTCGCGAGCTCCGGTCGCTCCTCATCGGGAACTCGGAACCCGCGCTCGAGACGCTGGGCGTCGTGGAGCTCCTCGGCTACGCGGCGTGGACCCGTGAGTGCCAGGCCGTCCTCCCCACGGAGCACGCGATGGCCGCCGCCCACGCTTCCCTGCGGCTGCACGATCCGCACTTCGCGCTGGACTGCCTCGAGGGGGTGTCCCGGGCGAAGGCGACGTGGGCTACCGTCCAGCGACTACGGGCGGGCGCCTACCTCGCGCTCGGCCTCCCGGTCCAGGCCCACGCGTTCCTCGAGCAGGTCGCAGAGGAGGAGATCGGCGCACTCTCGCCGATCGATTTCGCGATGTTCGTCGAGACGCTCGCGATGGTGAAGCGGGCGACTCCCGGACGGGAGCGCGAGATCACCGCGCTCTTCGAGGATTCCCGGGCGCGCCTCCTCGTCAACGCCGAACTCGGGGGCGCGCCGGAACCCGAGACCCAGCGGGCACGGGGAATCCTCGACCTCGCCGAGTTCGCCGACGCCGCCTATCGCGGCCGCTTCGCCTCCGTCTTCGACCGCCTCGAGACCGCCGCCGCGGGAGTCCCCGGGGGCGACGACGAGCTGCGCCTCCGCGCCGGATGCCTGCTCATGCAGGCGCAGGTCATGGTGGGCCGCGAGGACGAGGCGCTCGCCACGCTCCACCGCGTCTCGAGCGAGCTTGCCGGACCAGCCGGGACCCCGCGAGTGCGGCAGGAGTTCGTGACGCGGGCCTTCGACACGCTCCTCTTCAACGGGCATTGGCGCCAGTGCCTTGCCCTCGTCCGGTCGGCCGGCCACGAAACTGTTCCGAGCCTGCGCGTCTCGGGCGCCCACTACGAGTTCGCGGCGGGCCTCGCACTCGTGTTCGCGGGCCGAGGGTCGGACGCCCTTTCGCCGCTGCTCGCCGCCATCGCCCAGCTTGAGCAGGGCAACGTCCGTGCCACGCTGGGCTGCGCCTACGCCGCAACGGCCTTCGCGTTCGCCCAGCAGGGCGACAGCGCCGCCGCCCGTTCGTACCTGGATCGGCTCGAAGGCTGGTCGGCACCCACGAGCTACACGCTTCACGCGTCCATGGAATTCTGCGCCGACATGGCGCGGCGCTGGATCGGGGAGCGGGGCGCCTCCGCCCGTCTCGTGGATGCCGCGCAGGAGGACATCGCCGCCGAACGCTGGACGATGGCCGGGATCCGGCTCGTGGGGGCGACCGTGGAGACCGGGAACGACGAGCTGGCCCTCCTCGAGGAGGTGTGCTCCCATCGGCAGGGTGCCCTCGCCGAGCTCGGCCGCCGCCTCGCCCGCGGGACGCGGCTGCGCGACCTCACCGACCTCGTCGCCGCCTCCGACCTCGCCGCGGGCCTCGAGTTGGACACGCTCGAGTCGCGGTGCACCGCCGTCGCCCTCGATATTGCCCGCGACACCGGCGACGTCCGCTCGGCCCGCATCCTCCAGGCCCGCCTCGACCGCCTCACCGGACTGGTCGAAGTGCTCCCCGTCGTACCGCAGAGTCTTGGACCGTTGCTTACCGCTCGGGAGAGGGAGGTCGCTGTGCTCGCTGCTCGTGGCGAGTCGAACCGGACCATCGCAGATGAGATGGGCCTGTCCGTCCGCACGGTGGAGGGTCACCTCTACCAGGTCTTCTCGAAGCTCGGCATCACCTCCCGGTCCGAACTGGCGGGCCTCCTGTGAGCGGCCCGGCGTTCGTCGGCCGCGAGCGGGAAACGGCCCAATGCGCGGCGATGCTGCGCGACCGGGTTCCGGCCGTGCTCATCCTCGGCGAGACGGGCGTGGGCAAGTCCGCGCTCCTCGCGGCGGTCCGGGCCGAGATCGAGGACTTCGCCGAGACGTTCGAGATCCACGGCAGCCCCTCGCTGCAGCGCGTTCCGTACGGCGTCCTGGCCCCGTTCCTCGGCGGCCTGCCCACGGAGCAGGCGGGCTCGCGTATCGCGGTCCTGCGCGCTTTCTGGCGTCGCGTCGAGGAGCTGCGGTCGCGCAGCGAGAGCCGCCTCGTGCTCGTCATCGACGACGCGCACACGGTGGACGCGCTGACGGCCGAAGTCATCGCCGAGCTCGTCGGCGCCGGGTGGGCCCAGGCCCTCGTGACGTCGCCGGACGGGGCGCTGCTCCCGCCGCCCCTCATGCAGCTGTGGATCGATGGCGGTGCCGAGCGGATCGATCTCGAGCCGTTCTCGGCGGACGACGCCCAGACCTTCCTCGAGGCTGCCCTCGGCGAACGGGTGCTGCCCTCGACCGCGCGTCGCCTGTGGCGGGACTCCCAGGGCAATCCCATGCTCCTGCGCTGCCTCATGGACGAGGCCCGGCGGGCCGGCTCGCTCATCGAGCGGCGCGGGACCTGGCTCCTGGCCGCAGAGCCGGAACGCCGCAGCGACGGGCTCGTTGGCCTCGTGCGGGATCAGCTCCAGAGGCTCTCCGCGGAGGAGCGCGAGGCGCTCATGCTCGTGGCCGTCGCGCAGCCGGCCCCGCTGAACCTCGTGGAGGCGAACTTCGGGGGGGACGTGGTGCGGAGCCTCGTCGCGAAACGGCTGGTCCTCCCGCCGGACGGCGCCGATGGAGCGCTGCGGCTGCGGCACGTGGTGTACGGCGAGGCGATCTTCCAACTCATCCCGCTCATCCGATCGCTGCGCCTCCAGCAGCTCGCGGCGGACCACCGTGCGCGGCAGGTGTCGACGGCGGACGGCCTCCTCTGCGCGGTGTCCTGGGCTCTCGGCTGCGGGCTCGTCCTCGACGAGGCGATCTACCTGAAGGCGGCGAGGGTCGCGGCACGGCTCGGCGAGCATTCGCTCGCACTGCGGGCAACGGACGCGGTGACGTCGCCGGAGCTCCTTGCTCAGGCTCGGCTCGTCCGGGGCCTCGTGGCCTACTCGTCCAACCATTACTCGGAGGCTGTCGAACTCCTCGAACCGTCCGCGGAGCTCGACGCCGAGGGCCTTCTGGCCTCCGGCCTCCTCTGGCTCTACAGCCGGGACGCCCTCGGCCATCCGCACGATGAGATCGCGCGCGACCTCAAGGGCCTGGCGGAGCACGAGGAGAAGGGCCCCTGGGACCTGCTGCGGCTCATCTTCGCGTCCGTACGCGGGGACTACGCGGGCCTCGAAGTGGGGCTCGCGGCGTGGCGCTCCGCGTGGCGGGCCAGCGAGGCGACCGAGCGATCTGCCGCCGAGCGTGGCGTCGCTGCGGCGCTCGAGGCCGAGGTGCTCGCGTGCCGCGGGCTGCTCGTCGAGAGCATGGCGGCGGCCTCGCAAGCGCTTGAACTCCTCGTCTCGGACGAGACGATGGGAGCCCTTTCGGAATTCGCGGCGGTCCGCTTCGTCTACGCCGCCGTCACCGCCGGGCAGTGGGATGCGGTCGAGTCGATTCCGGCGCGCTTCGCGGCGCCCCCGCTGCACGAGGACTCCTTCCAGCTCGGCGCCACGCTCGCGTGCGCGCGCGGCATCGCGCTCCTGCGGCAGGGCCGCTTCCGGCACGCCCTCGAAGAACTCGAGCCGACGCTCGAAGAGCTCCGGATCTGCGACTCCCAGCACGTGTTCCGCCTCTGCGCCGCGGGTGCCGCCTACGCGGCGGCCCGGCTGGGGGACTGGGGCCAGGCGGCAGACTTCCTCGAGGACACGAGGTCGAGCGGTCGCGTCTCGGCCTCCATGGTCCGCCCGCTTGCCGCGCTGTACGAGGCCGCGGCCGCGTGCGCCGTCGGCCCCGACGCCTCGGCCCTCGCCGCTTTCGAGGCCGCGATCGACGAGGCCGCCCAGGGGCCCCGCCGCGACGTGAGCCTCCAAGCGCTGTTCCTGTGGTTCGAGGCGGGCCAGCGAGATCGGCTCGATGAGCTTCTGGCGGTCGCCTGGCCCATGGAGGGCCAGTGGGCCGAGGCGGGCGTCCTCCTGGGGGCCGCGTTCGACGAGGGCAGCCCTGATTCGCTCCGGGCGGCGGGTGACGCGCTGCGCAGCGCGGGCTTCCCGCGCCTGGCCCGCGAATGCTATTCCGAGGCCCTCGCGCAGCTCGAGAACTCGCCGTCGAGATCCGATGCCCGCCTGGTCTGGGAAGGCCAGCGCGCGTGCGACGCGGAGCTGGGCGAGCGCGAGACGGCGCCCCAGCCCTCGGACTCCGCCGGGGAACTCACGCGCCGCGAGCGGCAGATCGTCGCGCTTGCCATCAGCGGGCTGAGCGATCGCGAGATCGCCGACCGCCTTACGGTCTCCGTCCGTACGGTCGAGGGGCACCTCTATCGCGCCTACTCGAAGCTCGGGGTGAGCAGCCGGGAGCAGCTTTCCTCCGCCGTCGGCCTCGCTCCGGAGAATGAGTACACGGTTCCGCAGACCAAGTAGTGCTGTCTCGGAAACCTCCGCGCAATCGCGTAGTCGCCACTCATGCACCCGGGGGCGGATCGTGCGAGAGTTGTTCCACAGCCGGACGCACCGGCTGCCGGTTACACCCCCAAGGACGGAGCCGGCGACGACGGAACCTCCCCGAGACCAAGGTTCCTCCCCCAGCCGTCGCCGGCTCTCTTGGTGTCCGGGCCCCGCAATCACGGGCCCGGAGCTCGGTGGCGGGGTCAGCGGCGAGGCGTGGGAGAATGGATTGCGGCACAAAGCCGTACTCTAATTCCAGCCCCCCGTGTGAAGGAGCCGCCACCGTGGCCCTCGTCAGCATCCCGGCCCCGCTCAGGCCCGCGCAAACCGCCACCGCGGGCGCACCTGCTGCCCTCGATGACGCCGAGGCGGAGCGGATCCGCCGCGACTTTCCGGCGCTGGAACAGGAGGTCAACGGCCACCCGCTCGTCTATCTGGATTCCGGGGCGACGTCCCAGAAGCCGCGCAGCGTGCTCGAGGCCGAACAGGACTTCTACGAGACAAGGAATGCTGCTGTCCATCGGGGTGCGCATGAGCTCGCTGTCCGCGCGACGGACGTCTACGAGGATGCCCGTGCTACCGTCGCGGCGTTCATAGGCGCCGACGCGGAGGAGCTCGTCTGGACCTCCAACGCCACCGAGGCCCTCAACCTCGTGGCCTACGCGTTTTCGAATGCGACGGTGTGGGCCGAGCGCGGCCGCGGTGCGGCCGAGCTGCGCCGCTTCGCCCTCGGGCCCGGCGACGAGATCGTGGTGACCGAGCTCGAGCACCATGCGAACCTCATCCCCTGGCAGGAGCTCGCCTTCCGGACCGGCGCGGCGCTGCGCTACATCCCGGTCGACGACGACGGCCGCCTGGATCTCGACACCGCCCGCCAGATCATCGGGGCGCGCACGCGGCTCCTCGCCTTCTCGCATGCCTCGAACGTCCTCGGGAGCGTGAGCCCGGTCGAGGAGCTCGTGGACCTGGCCCACGGAGTGGACGCCTTCGTGGTCCTCGATGCGTGCCAGTCCGCGCCCCACATGCCCGTGGACGTGAAGGCGCTCGGCGTGGACTTCGCCGCCTTCTCGGGCCACAAGATGCTCGCCCCTACCGGGATCGGCGCGCTGTACGGGCGCCGCGAGCTCCTCGACGCGCTGCCGCCGTTCCTCGTGGGCGGATCCATGATCACCACCGTGACCATGGAGCGCGCCGAGTACCTGCCCGCGCCGCAGCGCTTCGAGGCGGGGACGCAGCGGATCTCGCAGGCGGTCGCGTTCGCGGCGGCCGTGGACTACCTTCGCGAGACCGGGATGGAGCGCATCGCGGAGCGCGAGGCGCAGGTCGGCGCCCGCCTCGCCGAAGGCATCGCCGCGATCGACGGCGTCCGCCTCCTGGGCCCGGCCCCGGACGAGGAGTGGTACGGCCACCCGCGCTTCGGCATTGCGGCGTTCGACGTCGCCGGAGTCCACGCACACGACGTCGGCCAGTACCTCGACAGCCTCGGCATCGCCGTCCGCGTGGGCCACCACTGCGCCCAGCCGCTCCACCGACGCCTCGGCCTCACGGCTTCGACCCGCGCGAGCGCGTACCTGTACACGACCGAGGCCGAGATCGACGGGTTCGTGGCGGCGCTCGCCGACGTGCGCGGCTACTTCGGCCTGACCTCGAAGGCAGGATCATGAGCCTCGATTCCCTGTACCAGCAGGTCATCCTGGACCACTCCAAGGAGCGGCACGGGAGCGGCTTCGCGGAATGGCTCGCCGAGGCGGAGGCTGTGGGCTACGGGGAGTCCCACCAGCTCAACCCCGTGTGCGGAGACGAGGTCACCGTCCGCGTGGCGGTGGCCGACGGCGCCGTCCAGAGCCTGCGCTGGGAGGGCCACGGCTGCTCGATCTCGATGGCGTCGGCGTCCGTCCTGCACGATCTCGCGGAGGGGGCGACCCCCGCGGAGTTCCACGATCTCGTGGACACGTTCCGGGAGATGATCAGGTCCCGAGGCCAGGTCCAGGCCGATCCCGAGGTGCTCGGCGACGCGGCGGCGTTCGAGGGGGTCTCCCGCTACGCCGCCAGGGTGAAGTGCGCCATGATCGCGTGGGTTGCTGCCGAGGACGCGGCCCGGCAGGCGGGCATCTGAGCCCTTCCCAGGCGGCCGACGGGCCGCGCTGACACATCTGCGTCCCCGCCACAGGGGCAGATGTTCTCTGTTGCGAAACTGTGACTTCGGCGTACGCTATGCCTGACTTGGGGGGTGGCGCGTGTCCCTGCCGCCCTCAAGGGGGGAGGCGTGACATGCTCAGGGATTCGATTGTCTCGGCCCAGCCGAGGCGGGCCGTGAAACCGCCGGCGGAGACCGCCGAGCGGCAGGCCGACCGCCTGCGATGGGCGATGCTCGTGCGCCAGGACGAGTTGGATGCGGCAACCCATGCCCTCCTCGATCCCGATTCCCTCGGCACTGTGGTCACCGGCCCGCCCGGGGTCGGCAAATCCTTTCTCGCGAGCGCGGTGCTCTCGGCGCTCGGCTCGGACGCCTATCCGCTGAGGCTGCGGACTTCGACCACTGGCCATTCGTCTGACTACGCGTGCATCGGGGCGCTGCTGGCCCGGCTTCCCAAGGGGACATCGTCGTCGCCCACGGGACTCCTGCTCGCAGTGGAGCGCATGCTACGCGAGGACGCGATGGGGCGGCCGGTGGTGCTGGTCCTCGAATTCACGGGCGCCCTCGACGAGGCGAGCGTCGGTGTCCTGCTCCACCTCCTCCTGAGCGGCACGGCCCGCCTCCTCGCCGTGGCCCAGCGCGCCACCGACCTGCCCGCGGACTTCCTCCGCCTGCTCCGCCGCGGCCGGCTGGCCGAGATCCCGCTGCGTGGCATCGGCGTCCCCGAGACCCGGAGGCTCGTCACGGCGCTCGTCGACGGGCGCGTGGCGTCCTCCGCGGTGGGCGAGCTGCATCACGCGTGCGGGGGCAACCCCGCCGCTGTCCAAGGGATCGTCCGCCGCGAGCGCGCCACCGGAAACCTCCACAAGCGGGGCGGCGTGTGGACGCTCGACGGCGCCGTGCAGCCCGAGCAGGGGAGCGGAACCGACGAGATCATCCGGGCGAGGTGGGCTCGGGAGCCGCAGGATGTCCGCGAGGTGATCGAGCACCTCGCGGTCGCCCGGCGGGTCCCCATCGCGGGGCTCGCCGGGCTTTTTGGTTCTGAGGTCCTGGTGGACATGGAGGACCGGGCCCTCATCGCCGTCGATACGAGCGAACACCGGTGCGCGTACCTGCGCGAGCCTCGGATGGCCGAGCTGGTGCGCGAGCGGCTCGGGCCCGACCGGCATCGCGAGCTCGCCTCGCTCACCTCTCTCGGGGGAGCCCCCGAGGAGTCGGGGCTCGACCGGGAAGACCTCGTCTCCTACGTCGAATGGTCGCTCGATGTCGGCAGCACTGTGGGCCCAGAGCTCGTGGTCCACGCCGCGCGGGCCGCCATCGCGCTCTTCGAACCCCAGCGGGCCCTCGACATCCTCGAGAGCGCAGGCCGGCTCGCCCCCGAGGTCACCGTGGAGGCCGCCTTTCACCGCGCCTCGGCCCTGACGCTCCTCGAACGCAGGGAGGAAGCGCTTGTCGCCCTCGACGCCCTGCCCGAACAGGCCCTCGCCGCGCTCCCGCCGGTGCCCCTCGCGCGCCACGCGGCGGCGAAGTCGGAGCTGCTCACGTGGCTGCCAGAGCGGGGCGAGGCGCAGGCGCCCCTCCACAAGGCGTGGGACGCCCTGGCGGTCATGGCCGAGGCCGATCCGTCCGAGCTGCGGGACGCCGAGGAGATCTTGGATCTCGCCGAATTCCGGATGCGGGCCTTCCGCGGCGACTACACGGCGGTCCTCGACGCGCTCGAGGCCGCCTCCCGCCGGACGGGGTGCAGCGAGGACTTCCGGCGCGAGAGCTCACTCCTGCTCGCCCAAGGCTGGGCGGCGTGCGGCCGGGAGGCAGACGCAGCCGCGCTGATGGCCTCCTTCGGGCTCAACTCGCCCCAGCACTTGGACGACGACGCCTACGTCGCCGCAGCGTTCGCCGTGTGGATTTCCAATGGCGACTGGAAGCGCTGCGTGGACCTCTTCGAGCGGTACATCGACCGCGGCGGCCGGCGGCTGAGCCTGCGCGGCGGGCTTGCAGAGCTCTTCCTCGCCCTGGCTCTTGTCATGGCGGGCCGCGGCAGCTCCGCCCTGGGTCCCCTCCTGAACGCGATCGCGCAGCTCGAGGAATTCCCGGCCCGCAACGCCCTGCGCACCGCGTACGCGGCCACCGCGTTCGCCTACGCACAGATCGGCGACAGCGGCGAGGCGGAGCGGTTCCTCGAGCGTTCGGCAGCGCTCTCGATGACGGCTCCCTGGCTCTTCGAGTTCCTCACCGACTTCTGCCAGGGCATGGCGCGCCGCTGGCTGGGCGATCCGAGCGCGTGCGAGCTCCTTCTGGCCAAGGCGGCCGACGAGGAGAGCGCCGGGCGCGTCACCGCCGCAGGGATCGAGGTGTTCGGCGCCAGCGTCCCGGGCACCGAGCGCGAGTTCCTCTGGATCGAACGCCTGGCCCATCGCCGGCAGGGCCCGCTCGCCCACCTCATGGCCGCCGTCGCCGTCGGCTCTCGCCGCAAGGACGCCGAAGCGCTCCTCGACGCCGCAGAGGTGGCCTACGGGATGGAGCTCGACGCGCTCGAGGCGCGCTGCGCCGCGCTCGCCCTGGACTTCGCGCGGGACCGCAGCGACTCCGCGGCCGCCGGCCGGGCACAGACCCGGCTGGACCGGCTCACGCGGGTCCTCCCCATGCTCCCGCTCCTGCCGCAGGTGCCCGCTCCCGTCCTGACGGAGCGGGAGCGCCAGATTGCCGTCATGGCCGCCTCGGGAGCCTCGAACCGCGACATCGCGGACGCCATCGGCGTCTCCGTTCGCACGGTCGAGGGCCATCTTTACCAGGTGTTCATGAAGCTCGGCGTATCGTCGCGGAGCGGACTGGACGGGCTGGTCTAAGGTGGTGATCCGGTCTGACGTGACAGAAAGCACGTCCAGCGCGACGAGCATAGGGGTGAAGTTGGCGGGGACTCCATCCATCGCGGAGGCGACGCGGCGCGATGTCGCGGCGTCGGCTGCCGATGTGCTGCGCCGCGAGGGACCGGGCGCCGTGCTCGTCGTGGGGGAGAGCGGGTCGGGCAAGACGCACCTGCTCGACGCCGTGGTCCGCGAGCTCGGCAACGAGGTCCAAGTGATGGCCATCCACACGGGCCGCAGCCTGCATTCGGTGACCTACGCCGCGCTCATCGAGCGCCTCCCCAAGCTTGCCCCCGACGACGTCCAGGACCGCATCGGCGTCCTGCGCGCCCTATGGGCCGAACTCCACCGGATCGCCGGAGAAGCGGGACGCCCGATCGTGCTGGTCGTCGATGACGCGCAGGACCTCGATGACGGATCGGCTGGCCTCATCGCTGAGGCGGTCGCATCCTCATGGGTGCGCCTTCTGGTGGCGGCCACCTCCCGTCACGGCGTGCCCCGGGACTTTCTGGACATGTGGCATGACGGCATCGCGGAGCGGATCGAGCTCGCGCCGCTGAGCCTCGACGAGAGCCGGGAGACCGCCGAGAAGCGGCTGGGCGGCAGCCTCTCCGTGACCGCCGCGAACGTGCTGCACGGGCTCAGCGGAGGGAACCCGCTGCATCTGCTCGCGCTGATCGACGAGTCCCTCCACGCCGGCACGCTCGTGTGCAAGCGAGGCATCTGGCTCCTCACAAGCGGCTTCGCGAGCCGGGGCGAGGCGCTCGCCGACCCGGTGCGCAGCAGTATGGAATCGCTCTCCGCCACGGAGCGTGAGGCGCTCATGCTTGTGGCCCTCACCGAGCCGCTGCCACGGGCCGCGGCGCGCGCCCTCGTGGACCGCGACGTCCTGGACCGGCTCACCGATCTCGGCTGGTTCGCCGACGCGAGCGGCGACGGGCTGCGGATCCGCTTCCAGCTCGAGGCCGACGCCGTGCGGCGGATGACGACGGCCACCCGTCGTCTGCACCTCTACCGCCGCGCGCTGTCCCTCGGCGGGGATGAGATCCGGCATCCCGCAAACGAGCTGCGCCTTCTCGAGCTTGCGCTCGACACGGGCGCCACCCTCCCGGCCGCCGAGCTCGCGCGGGGAGCCGCGGCAGCTGTCCGACGCTTCCGCAACGAACTCGGCCTCCGCGCGGCAGCGCTCATCGACCGCCCGGCCGAGCGCTCGCTGGTGAGGGGCGTCGTCGCCCGCGCGCATCTCAACCTCGGCGACCCGGAGTCGGCGCTCGCCGCGCTCTCGGCGGGCCCGGCCTCGCCCTCGGACCTCCGCGACCTGCTCGCAGGGTCGCTCGTGAAGTTCACGGCCCGCACGGCCGTGGGCGAGCTCGACAAGGTCGACGACGACGCCGCCGAGCTCGAGCGCGCCGCCGACACCGTGGACGGGCGGAGCGAGGGTGGGATGCTCGCCTTCGGGCCCGGGGCCAAGGAGTCCGTGCTGCGGCGCGCCCGGCTCCTGCGGGCCCTGGCCGCCGTCGAACGCGCTGACTTCGCCGCCGTGGCCGCCGCGCTCGAGCACGACGGGCGCCTTCCTCAGGCTGCGGCAGCCCCAGCCATCGAGCGGAACCTCTGGCTGCTTCTCGACGCAGAGGCGCAGCTGGCGGCCGGACGCTTCGAGGCCGCCGCCCGGAACGCGGGCCTCGCGCTCTCCGACGGGAGCGCCGAGGACGAGCACTTCCCCCTCGAGGAGCACGGCCTGGTCCGCTACTTGGCCGGGGCGCTCCTCACCGGAGACTGGTCGAGCGTGGACGGGGTCTTGGGCTCGTATCCGGGCGGCCACACGAGGCCGATCGTGGTGTTCGGCCCCGGCCTCTACTGCGCGCGCGCCTACGCGCTCCTGCGGCAGGGACGCGAGGCAGAGGCCGCCGTCATGCTCCGCGACATCGTGGAGAACCTCGAGCTCATGGACCCGCTCCAGCTCCTCTCGGTCGGCACCGCGCTCGCTGCGTGGGCGTTCGCCGCAATCGGCGACGAGGCCGAGGCCCGGCAGTATCTGGCCCGCGCCGAGCAGACCAGCCGGATCGGCAGCGCGGGGATGCGGCATCTTGCCGCGATGCACCGGGCCGGGGCGCGCGAGCTGCTCGAGCGCGGTGCGGGCGTGAAAGAGCTCGACGAGCTGGCCGAGGAGAACCGCGTGGCGGAGAGGCCAGGCTGGGAGCTCCTCGCGCGGATCCTCGCGTTCGAGCTCGGTGCCCCGGACGAGACGCAGCGTGGTGCGCTGCTTGCGGGATCCGCGGAAGGACCCTGGGCCGAGGCGTGGGGCGCGTGGGCGCGCGCTGAGGCGGCCGCCAGCGGCGAGGGGTACATGGGCGCGGGCGACCTCTTCCAGAAGCTCGGGCTCTTCCGGCGGGCGCGGGCGGCGTACGCGCGCGCGGCGGGGTGCTTCGATACTGACGGCGACCGCGCCGCCGCGCGCCGCGCCGGGACCGCTGCCCGCGCGTGCGAAGGCCTGCCGGGATCGGGCGACGCCGGCGAGCAGGAAGAGGCGATCCTCGCCTCCCTGCGCCTCAGCCGCCGTGAGCAGGATGTTGTGGACCTCGCCGTCGAGGGCCTGAGTGACCGCCAGATCGCGGACCGCCTCCACTTGTCGGTACGCACCGTCGAGGGCCACCTGCACCGCAGCTACGCGAAGCTCGGCATCAAGAGCCGCGACGAGCTGCGCGACGCCGTCGAGGACTGACCCCCGCGCCCGTTCCCGCAAGTCCGTGCCTGATCCCCGCCCTCCTCCTTGCCCCCGAAAGCAGGGTCTTGCGGCCCTAGTTGGCGCCCCTTCGAGTACTGAGCTGCCCCGACCCCGTGGTGAGTACGCACCATACGGGTGGTCCACTGAGTGTTACCTGCGTACTCGGCAAGGGTTGCCCTCTCCGGGGCCCGCGAAAGCTCGGGTACCGACTACTGGTGACCCAGCGGAGCCGCGGGTCTGTACTGGTGGAGGTGGAGGGCCGGCAACAGGATCCGGCCCCCGCGGGGAAGCCTAGGAGCGGTCATGTCGGTAGGCGCAGAGCAGGAAGTTGGGCGCTCGATCCCGTCATGGCGCGGTCTCCGACTTCGGTCCGCCCTGAGGCTCGAGTCCTCGTCGACGCGCATTGCCCGTTCGGTGCGGGCGCAGGCCTGGGCCAAGCGGTACGCGCTCTACCTGCGCGGCGCTGACAGCGTCATCGTCCTCGCGGCCGTCACGGCCGGTCTCGTTCTGGGCGAGGCCGGTCCGCGGACGGCGATCGCCCTCGTTCTCATCGCCGCCGTGTGGCCCGTGACCCTCGGCGTCTACGGCAGCCGCGACGCCTCGGTCCTCGGCATCGGTGCGGAGGAGTACCGGCGGGTCGTCGCGGCCTCCACCCACCTGTTCGCCGTGCTCGCGATCGCGGCCCTCATCGTCTCAGACTGGCTTCCGGTGCGCGTGTTCGCCCTCGTGTTCGGCACGGGCCTGGTGGCCCTCCTCGGCACGAGGTGGGGGAGCCGCCGCTGGCTCAACCGGCAGCGGCAGATGGGGCTGTACCTGACCCCCGCGATCGTGGTCGGCGAACCCGAGGATGTCCGCTACGTGGTGCGCCGGATCGCAGCGAGCGACGGCGCGCCATACAACGTCCTGGGGGTCGTCCTCCCGGGCGGGCGGCGAGGGCAGTCCCTCGCTGTCGAGGGGAACCGACTCCCTGTGCTCAGCTCGACGGACGACGTCGCGCGGACTGTTGCGCTCAAGAAGGCGGGCGCGGTGATCATCGCCGGACCGGTGCCGGGGGGCAACCAGTACGTCCGCGAGCTGGGCTGGAACCTCGAGCAGTACGACGCGGAGCTTGTCCTCGCGTCGTCGCTCACCAACGTGGCAGGCCCACGCATCCACTGGCGTCCCGTGCAGGGACTGCCCCTCATGGAGGTGGACCTGCCGCACTACTCGGGCGCCAAGCACGTGGTGAAGCGGGCCATGGACATCGTGCTTGCGGCGGCGGCCCTCGCGGCGCTCTCGCCCGTTCTCCTCGTCCTGGCACTCATCGTCCACTTCGACTCGCCCGGTCCCGTCCTGTTCCGGCAGGAGCGGATCGGCAAGGACGGGCGGCCGTTCCCCATGCTCAAGTTCCGCTCGATGGTGCAGGACGCTGAGGCTCGCCTTGCCGCCCTCGCCGAAGCGAACCAGGGCGCTGGCGTGCTGTTCAAGGTCAAGGACGATCCCCGCATTACCCGGTGTGGCCGGTGGATGCGACGGTTCTCCCTCGATGAGCTTCCCCAGTTCGTCAACGTGCTCAAGGGCGACATGAGCCTGGTCGGGCCGCGGCCCCCGCTTGCGCGGGAAGTCGGCGAGTACGAGCACTACACGCATCGCAGGATGCTCCTCAAGCCCGGGATCACCGGACTCTGGCAGGTGAGCGGGCGGTCGGACCTCGACTGGGACGACTCAG
Organism: Sinomonas sp.; assembly: GCF_051955515.1. GTDB lineage: Bacteria > Actinomycetota > Actinomycetes > Actinomycetales > Micrococcaceae > Sinomonas. Next base: position 5,361 of record NZ_JBQCGQ010000177.1, on the reverse strand, counting down.
TCCGGCTCGACCTGTACTACGTCGAGAACTGGTCGATCATGGGCGACCTCATGATCCTCTGGCGCACCTTCCGCGCCGTCCTGGCCCCCGTCGGGGCCTACTGACCCCGGGCAATCCGGGCCATCCATCCGTGCACCCAGGAGGAGAAGCGACCGTGGCAGACCTTCCCTACTCGCTCACCGAGCTCCGGGCTTCCCGCTCAGGAGCCCACCGTGACCGCACTCTCGGAGTCGCGGTCGTCGGCGCCGGCTACTGGGGCCCCAACCTCGCCCGGAACTTCCACCGGTCCGAGCAGTGGGACCTGCGCGCCGTGTGCGACCTCGACCTCGACCGCGCCGAAGGGCTTGCGAGCCAATATGGCGCGAAGGCGTTCGGCTCGCTCGACGAGGCGCTCGACACGGTCGAGATCGATGCCGTGGCCATCGCGACGCCGGCCCGGACTCACCACAGCGTGGCACTTACAGCGCTCGGAGCGGGCAAGCACGTGCTCGTCGAGAAGCCGCTCGCGGACCGCTGGGACAAGGGCGCCGACATGGTGAGCGTCGCGGACGCCAAAGGGCTCGTGCTGATGGCCGACCACACGTACTGCTACACCCCCGCCGTGCAGAAGATGCGCGAACTGCTCCACGACGGCGAGCTCGGGGACATCCTCTACATCGACTCCGTGCGCATCAACCTCGGTCTCGTGCAGCCGGACGTCGACGTCTTCTGGGATCTCGCCCCCCACGACCTGTCGATCCTCGAATACGTCCTCCCCGGAGGGCTCACCCCCGAGGCAGTCTCCGCCCACGGCGCCGACCCGCTCGGCACTGGCCACGATTGCGTTGGCCACCTCTCCTTCGATCTCCCGTTCGGCGGCATGGCCCACATCCACGTGAATTGGCTCAGCCCCACCAAGATCCGGCAGATGGTCATCGGCGGCACGCGGCGCACGCTCGTCTGGGACGACCTCAATCCCCAGCAGCGGCTCAGCGTCTACGACCGCGGCGTCCAGCTTCCCACGAACGGGGGCCGCAGCTCCCGCAACGGTGCCGACCGCCGCGACGCGGCGATCTCGTACCGGCTCGGGGACACCTGGTCGCCGGCGCTGCCGGAACGGGAGGCGCTCGGGCAGATGGTGGACGAGTTCGCGGCCGCGATCCGGGGCGAACGGGCCTCGGCCACGAGCGGCATGTCCGCGCTGCGGGTGCTGGGGATTCTCGAGGCCACGACGCGAAGCCTGACGACCGGGGGAGCGCAGGCGCCATTGGGGGGCGCGCCGGCGGCCTCGGGCTACGCGCGGCAGATCGTGGATCAGGACATGGAACAAGAAGAAGGCGCACTCAAGCAGGAGGCTGGGGCATGACCGTCTTGGCAGGGGCACGCGTGCTCGTCACGGGGGGAGCCGGGACGATTGGATCCACGATCGTCGACCAGTTGCTGGACGCCGGCGTGGAGCACATCGACGTCCTGGACAACCTGACGCGCGGGAGGCTTGCGAACCTCGACCACGCGCTCGCTACGGGGCGGGTCCGCCTCATCGACGCCGACCTCCGCGACCGGGACCTCGTCCACGACGCGACGGTCGGCAAGGACCTCGTCTTCCATCAGGCCGCGATCCGCATCACCCAGTGCGCCGAGGAGCCCCGGCTCGCGCTCGAAGTCCTCGTGGACGGGACGTTCTCGGTCCTGGAGGCGGCATCGCAGCACGGAGTCGACAAGGTGGTCCTGGCCTCGAGCGCCTCCGTGTACGGAGCCGCCGAGGAGTTCCCGACCGGCGAACGGCACCACCATCACAACAACGACACCCTCTACGGGGCGGCGAAGAGCTTCAACGAGGGCATGGCTCGCAGCTTCCGCGCCATGTACGGCCTGGACTACGTGGCCCTGCGGTACTTCAACGTGTACGGACCGCGCATGGACGTCCACGGCCTCTACACCGAGGTCCTGGTCCGCTGGATGGAGCGCATCGCCGACGGGCGGCCTCCGCTCGTCTACGGTAACGGCGAGCAGACCATGGACTTCATCTACACCACGGACGTGGCGCGGGCCAACGTCTACGCCGCCGAGTCGGAGGTGCGCGAGGGCGTGTACAACGTAGCGAGCGGAACGGAGACGAGCCTGCTCGCGCTCGCCGTCTCGCTGCTGACGGCCATGGATTCCAATCTCGCGGTCGAATTCGGCCCCGAGCGCAAGGTCAACGGCGTTCCGCGGCGACTTGCGGACACGCGGGCCGCCGCACGGGACCTCGGCTTCCGGGCCGAGATGCCGCTCGACGAGGGCCTGCGCCGGCTCGTCGCCTGGTGGCGCCCGCTCCGCGAGGAGATCGCGGCAGCCCGAGTGGTGGCGGCGTCATGACGATCACGAGCGGCGACCGCGCCTCCGGGCTGGAACCTGGCGGTGCCCACGCCATGGAGCGCCTCAACGTCATGAAGCCGTGGGTCGGCACCGAGGAGGCGAACGCCCTCGCCGACGTGATCGCCTCGGGGTGGCTCGCCCAGGGCCCGCGCGTCGCGGAATTCGAGCGGGCGTTCGCCAAGGCCCAAGGCGTCCTCAATGGCGTGGCGGCGTCGAGCTGCACCACGGCGCTCCACCTCGCGCTGCTGGTTGCCGGCGTGAAGCCCGGCGACGAGGTCGTGGTGCCGTCGTTCTCCTTTGTGGCGACGGCCAATGCCCCGCTGTACGTCGGCGCCGAGCCAGTGTTCGCCGACGTCGACCCCATGACCGGGAACGTCACGGCGGAGACCGTCGCCCAAGTGATCGGACCGCGCACCACTGCTGTCATCGTCGTCGACCAGGGAGGCCTGCCCGCCGACGTCAGCCCGATCGCGGAGCTCTGCGAGGCGCGCGGCATCAAGCTCATCGAGGACGCGGCCTGCGCGGCCGGCTCGCGCTACCGCGGAAAGCCAGTGGGCGTCGGCGCGGACATCGCCGCATGGTCGTTCCACCCGCGCAAGCTCCTCACGACCGGCGAAGGCGGCATGCTCACCACCGATCGCGACGACTGGGCCGCCCGCGCGAAGCGGCTGCGCCAGCACGCGGCGAGCGTGTCCGCGGCCGAGCGGCACGAGGCGGTCCGGGCGCCGGCCGAGGCGTACACCGAGCTCGGGTTCAACTTCCGGATGACGGACCTCCAAGCCGCGATCGGCATCGTCCAGCTGCGCAGGCTCCCGGCGATGGTCGAGCGGCGCCGCGCGCTCGCCGCGCTCTACCGGGACCTGCTCGACGGCGTCCCCGGAATCCGCTTCGTGGAGGACCCGCCGCAGGGCGAATCGAACTTCCAGTCGTTCTGGGCCGAGGTCGGTGAGGGCTTCCCGCTGACCCGGGACGAGCTGCTCGACGCACTCGCGGAGGACGGCATCTCGGCCCGCTCCGGGATCATGGCCTCCCACCTCGAGCCGGCCTTCGCCGACCGGCCGCTGCGGGTGCCGCTGCCCGTGACCGAACGGCTCAATGCTGGCACCCTCATTTTCCCGCTGTACCACGAGCTCAGCGAGGAGGGCGTCGAGAGGGTAGCGGACGCCGTCGTCCGCGCCTCGAAGAAGCCGGGCGCCAACACCATGCGGGACAAGAAGCCGAAAGCGAGCCCCAGGTGACGGAGTTGCTCATCGTTGCGGCGAGCGGGCTGGCCCGCGAGGTCATGGCGCTCATCCGCGCCGGTGACGACTACGACCTCCTCGGGATCCTCGACGACGATCCCATCCGAGTCGGCAGCGTCCTCGACGGCGCGCACGTGCTCGGGCCGCTCACCGAGGTACGGAAGCACCCGAGTGCACGCGTTGTGGTGTGCGTGGGGAGTGGTGCCATCCGCGCCGACATCGTGCGCCGGCTGGGCACCCTCGGGCTCCCGCCCGGCCGGTTCGCCACCATCGTCCATCCGAGCGTCTCGCTCCCGGAGGGCTGCACGGTGGGGGAGGGGAGCATCTTGCTTGCCAACGTCGTCCTGACGGCCGCGGTCTCTCTCGGGAGACACGTGGTGGTCATGCCAGGAGTCGTGTTCACCCATGGGGACGTCGCCGACGACTATGCGACGTTCGCCGCCGGGGCGACGCTCGGCGGATCCGTCGTCGTCGGCCGCGGCGCATATGTGGGAATGAACAGCAGTATTCGGCAGCGCACCCGGGTGGGTGCGCGGGCCGTCGTGGGAATGGGCGCCGCCGTCGTCAGCGATGTGCCCGAAGGGCAGACATGGGCCGGTGTCCCCGCCCGGCCCATGTCGTCAGCAACCAACGGCGGGGATCGGGGGGTGGAGTCATGACGGCAGAGGCGCAGGCAGGACGCGTGCAGCGGGTCCCCTTTGTGGACCTCGTGGCACAGCAGCAGGAAGTCAGCGCGGACGTGGTGCCGGAAGTCGTGCGCGCCCTCGACCTGGGGGCTTTCATCGGCGGACCGCACGTCACGGCATTCGAAGAGGAGTACGCGGAATTCGTCGGGGTGCGCGCCTGCATCGGCGTCGCGAACGGCACGGACGCGCTCGAGCTCGCGCTGCGAGCCGTGGGCGTGGGGCCTGGGGGCGAGGTGATCCTCCCCGCGAACACATTTGTGGCGACGGCGGAGGCAGTGGTGCGCGCGGGTGCTCGGCCCATCATCGTGGACGTCGACCCCGACACACTGCTCATCGACACGAACAAGGTGGGCCGGGCGGTGGGGCCTAGGACTCAGGCCATCGTCCCGGTCCACCTTTTCGGGCAGACCGCACCCGTCGAGGCGCTCGTGCCCCTTGCTGCGCACCGCGGCCTCGCGCTCGTCGAGGACGCCGCGCAGGCGCAAGGGGCCCGGCGCTACGGCCGCGCTGCCGGATCACTCGGGCATATCGCCGCCACGAGCTTCTACCCGGGCAAGAACCTGGGAGCCGCTGGCGACGCAGGCGCCGTCACCACCAATGACCCGCTCCTCGCCGACATGGTGCGCCTGCTCGCGGCTCACGGCAGCGTCGTGAAGTACGTGCACGAGATCGTGGGCTTCAACTCCCGCCTCGATGCCATGCAGGCGATCGTCCTGCGCGCCAAGCTGCAGCGGCTCGCCGAGTGGAACGCACGACGGCGGGCGGCGGCAAGGCTCTACGCCGAACTCCTCGACGGGATCGCCGGGGTGCGCACGCCCAGGAGCCAGCCCGGCAACGAGGACGTGTGGCACCTGTACGTCATCCGTGCCGAGGAGCGCGAGCGGGTCCAGTCCGCGCTCGCCGCAGCCGGAATCGGGACCGGGATCCACTACCCGACGCCGGTGCACCTCACCGACGCGTTCTCGTACCTCGGATACCACACCGGCGACTTCCCCGTCGCAGAGGAGGCCGCCGCCCAGATCCTGTCCCTGCCCATGTTCCCGCACATCACGCCGGAGCAGCAGCAGTTGGTGGCGGAGGTGGTCAGGGGATGCTGA
>NZ_JBQCGQ010000176.1:0-10241 GCF_051955515.1 Sinomonas sp. | reverse complement strand
GACAAGGTGACGCGCGCCAAGGAGGCCCGTGATCTCGGGGCGAAGTACGTCGAGTTCCACGCCGGCCTCGACGAGCAGGCCAAGCCCGGCTACGACCTCAGCGTCCTCCTGACCGCCGGCGAGAAGGCCCGCGTCCCGTTCTCCGTCGCGGGCGGCGTCAATGCCTCGACCATCGCGTCCGTGCAGCGCGCCGGGGCCGACGTCGCCGTCGCCGGCGGCTCCATCTACGGCGCGGCCGACCCCGCGAAGGCCGCCAGGGAGCTGAAGGCCGCGATCGTCTGATCTCTTCTCAGACAGCGAGCCGGGCAGGGATGCACCCTGCCCGGCGCGCTGCTTTAGCCGGTGCGAACTTAACCGCTGCTAACCGGCTTGGCCGCCCAGCCGCATGCACTCGTCCCACAGCCGCTTCCGGGAGGTCGGGTCCAGCCCCATTCCCGGCGTCGGCAGCGGCTTGCGCTTTGCCCAGAGCCTCCCAGTGACGGTTGCCGGCTCGTCGGAGGTCGCGAGCCAGACGGCAGTATCGGCGCCTTCCTCCGCTGGCTTGCCGATCGTGTCCGTGATCCAGCGGAACGGCCCGCCGATGTCCTGGAGCAGCGCCGTCTGCTTCACGAGCCCCGGGTGGACCGCGTTGACCACCACCCCGGTGCCGCGCAGCCGTTCCGCGAACTCCTGGGTGAGGAGCACGCGGGCCAGCATGGTCGGCGGGGTCGAGCGGAAGTAGCTGTACTTGCCTTCGGCGGTCTGGAGGTCGTCGAAGTCGAGTTTGGCTGCAAACGGCCCGTTCCCGTAGCGCGACGTGATGTTCACGACCCTCGCGCCGCCGGTGGCCGCCCCTCGCTTGAGCGCCTCCTCGAGCAGGAGCGTCATGAGGAAGTACCCCATGACATTCGTCGCGAACGTCAGCTCGAGCCCGTCGGGCGTGACGTGCCGCTCTTTGCGGAACACGCCGGCGGCGTTGACCAGGACGTGCAGCTCGTGGCGGCGGGTCAGGAATTCCTCCACGGCCGAGCGGATCGACGTCGGCGAGGAGAGATCGCACGCGAGTGCTTCGAGCTTGGCCCCGGGGACTGACGCCTGGATGTCCTGCACCGCCTCTTCCGCGCGCTGCTGAGTGCGGCCGACGACGGCGACCGTCGCCCCATCGCGCGCCAGAGCCTTCGCCACGGCCTTGCCGATGCCGCCGGTGGCTCCCGTCACGAGCGCGATTCGTCCATCGAGTGCGATTCGTCTATCCGACGAGGGCATTGCCACCGCCTCCTTAGCTGATGTCGTCTCCAACGTTAAGTCGGCTGCGGCCCGAGCGCCTGCGCTCCTGTCCCGTTGTCCATTCCCAATCGGTGCGGCTCCCGGCGTGTTGCCTGCGGCGCGGGTTTTGCGGGCGAAGAAGTGGACGGGAGGGCAGCGAGCGGCTTCCGATCAACGGAAGAACCCCTACCTGCTCGCCCTTGGCGAACTTACGCTGAGCAGAACCGCCCGGCCTGTCGCAGATGTTCGCGATACGAACAGTTGTGCAGAATGCGAACGTACCTGTACCCTCGAAGAGGAGACGGTGCCGCACGCGGGGCACTCAGCAAGGAAGCTAGAGGAGGAACCATGGCCGAGCCCGTCAAGTCGTCCGACGCGGCCGCTGACAACCAGGCGATTGTCAGCCAGGAAATCCGGGACATCGAACAGGGCTATAAGGCAGCCGTCGCTGCGGGCCAGCCCCTGGAGACCCAGCCACGCGTCGACTACCCGCCGTACCGCAGCTCGATCCTGCGGCATCCCACCAAGAGCCTGCACCACACCGACCCCGAGACGATCGAGCTCTACAGCCCGGCGTTCGGCCATCAGGATGTGCACACGCTCGAGTCGAACCTCACCATCCAGCACGGCGGCGAGCCTCTGGGCGAGCGGATGGTCCTCCGTGGCAAGGTGCTCGATGGCGACGGTCGGCCCGTGTCGGGGCAGCTCGTGGAGATTTGGCAGGCGAACTCCGCCGGCCGCTACATCCACAAGCGTGACCAGCACCCGGCGCCGATCGATCCGAACTTCACGGGCGTCGGCCGCTGCATCACCGGCCCCGACGGCTCGTATGAGTTCCTGACGATCAAGCCCGGTGCGTACCCGTGGAAGAACCACCTCAACGCCTGGCGCCCGGCGCACATCCACTTCAGCCTCTTCGGCACCGAGTTCACGCAGCGCATCGTCACCCAGATGTACTTCCCGGGCGATCAGCTGTTCCCCCTCGACCCGATCTACCAGTCGATCGTCGATCAGGACGCGCGGGACCGCCTCGTGGCCCGCTACAACCACGACCTGACCTCGCCCGAGTGGGCACTGGGCTACGAGTGGGACATCGTCCTCACGGGCCCGAAGCGGACGTGGACCGAGAACGAAGCGTATGGAGAGCAGGGCGACAATGAGTGACGCTACTGAGGGACACCTGACCCCCACCCCCGGCCAGACCGTCGGCCCCTTCTTTGGCTACGCGCTGCCGTTCGAAAAGGGCGGCGAGCTCGTCCCGCCGGGCAGCCCGAACAGCGTCCAGCTCCACGGCACGGTCTTCGACGGCAACGGCGACCCGATTCCGGACGCCCTCGTCGAGATCTGGCAGGCCGACGCGAACGGCAATGTCCCGAACGAGACTGGCTCGCTCGTCCGCGATGGCCACACCTTCACAGGCTGGGGCCGTACCCCGGTGGGCAACACGGGCAAGTACGTCTTCTCAACCGTCAACCCCGGCCCGACCGAGCCCGGCAAGGCACCGTTCTTCGCTGTCGCAGTCTTCGCGCGGGGCCTCATGAACCGCCTCTTCACCCGTGTCTACCTGCCGGAGGACACGGAGGCGCTTGAGAACGACACTCTCCTCAGCGCCCTCGAGCCTGCCCGCCGCAAGACGCTCATCGCCGAGCGCCTCGCGGACGGCTCGCTCCATTGGGACATCCGCCTCCAGGGCGAGGACGAGACAGTCTTCCTCGACTTCCACGCCCAAGGCTGAGCGCCGTGACGGATCCCGCCGCCTCGTCAGGGAGGACCAGCTTCGATCCAGCAGACAGAGGCCTGCTTTCCCCCGCCTGGGCCAACCCGGCCCTGGCCGGTGCGACCGGCGACGACGCGATCGTCGCCGCGATGCTCGAGCTCGAGGCATCGTGGGCGGAGACGCTCGAGGCGGCGGGCCTCGCCGAGGCGGGGTCCGCTCAGGCGGTGCGAACGGCTGTCAGGCAGGGTACGACGGCGGGAACGTACGACGGCGGTCACCTCGCCCAGGCGGCGCAGGGCGGCGGGAATCCCGTGATCCCGCTCGTCAAGGCCCTTAGGGGTGCCACGCCGGACCCCGGCAAGTCGGCCGTCCACAAGGGCCTGACGAGTCAGGACGTCCTCGATTCGGCGCTCATGCTCGTGGCCCAGCGCGCTGTCGCGGGCATCCTCGCGGATCTGAGTCCGGCCGCCGAAGCCCTCGCGCAGCTCGCTGATGAGCACCGGACTACCCCGCAGGTGGCCCGGACGCTCACGCAGCACTCGCTGCCCTCGAGCTTCGGGCTCAAGGCGGCGAACTGGCTTCAGGGCGTGGCCCACGCGGAGGCACGCCTCGCGGCCTTGGACTTCCCGGTCCAGTGCGGCGGCGCCGCGGGGACCAACGCGTCGCTCGTGGCGCTCGGCGGGGAGCCCGCGGCGCTCGCGGCCGACTGGGCGCACCGAACCGGCCTCGACGCTGCGGTCGCCCCGTGGCAGTCGTTCCGCGGACCGATCGCGGATCTGGCCCACGCGCTCGCTGCCGTGACGGCTGCCGCCGGGCACGTCGCGAACGACGTCATGCTCCTCGCCAGGCCCGAGATTGCGGAGCTCGGCGAGCCGCTCGCGGAGGGCCGCGGCGGATCGTCGGCGATGCCGCAGAAGCAGAACCCGGCCCTTTCGGTGCTCATCCGCTCGGCCGCGTTGCAGGCGCCGGCGCAGGTGATGCAGATCGAGGTCGCCGCGGCGCTGAGCGAGGACGAGCGCACCGGCGGCGCATGGCACACCGAGTGGCCCGCCCTTCGGGAGCTGCTGCGCCTCGCGGGCGGTGCCGCTGCGTCGCTGCACGAACTCGTGGAGGGCCTCCGCGTCTTCCCAGATGCCATGCGGCGGAACCTCGAGCTCAGCGGGCCGCTCCTCGTGAGCGAGCGGGTCATGCTCGAGCTCTCGGGCGTCGCCGAGGGCGGGCGCGCCGGCATCCAGAAGGCCGTCGACGCTGCCCTCGCGGCAGCAGCCCAGGGAGCCGACCCCGCCGATCAGGCGAGGGTCCTCCGCAAGGAGCTGCGCGCCGTCGTCCGCCCTGATGCGGCGGGCGAGGATTTCGACGCGCGGCTCGATGAGCTCCTCGACCCCGCCAACTATCAGGGAGACGCGGCGGGAATTGTGGACCGCGTTCTGGCGAACTACGAAGACAAGAGGAAGTGATCAGTACGTGAGCGTGCCACAGATCCGCGCCGTTCGGCTCTCGCCCCGCGAGGAGCTCGGCCAGAAGGAGCTCGTGGTCCTGGGGCCGTCGCTGGGGACGTCGACCGTGATGTGGGACGCCGTCGCGCGTCTCCTCGGCGACGACTACGACATCCTCGGCTGGGACCTGCCCGGCCATGGCGTCTCTCCCGCCGCCGAGCCGGACGCGGAGTTCAGTGTGGGCGAGCTGGCGGACGCGGTCGTCGGCCTCGTCGACTCCATCCTGCCGGGCACGGCGTCCTCACCTGCGGCGTTCCACTACGCGGGCGACTCCGTGGGCGGTGCGACGGGCGCCGAGCTCGCGTTGCGTCACCCCGACCGGCTCCTGACCTTGGCGATGTTCTGCTCCTCCGCGCGCTTCAACGGAGCCGAGGGCTACGCGGAGCGTGCCGAACTCGTCGCGAAGCAGGGCACGGCTGTGCGGCTGCAGGCCTCGGCGGAGATATGGTTCGCCCCCGGCTTCCTCGCCGAGCACCCCGCTGAATCGTCGCGCCTGCTCCACACGCTCCGCGATGCCGACCGCTTCGGCTACGCCGCGGTCTGCCGCGCCATCGCCGCCTACGACGTCCGCGACCGCTTCACGGAGATCACCGTCCCGTTCCTCGCCGTCGCCGGCCAATTCGACTCGGTCTGCCCGTTCTCCGACGCGCAATGGATGGCCGAGCACGCGCAGCAGGGCACCGCCGTCGAGCTTGCCGGCGTGGCCCACATCGCGCCCACGGAAAACCCCGCCGCAGTGGCCGAGCTGCTGCGAAAGCATTTTGCGGGCGCCGCGGCGAACGCGCCCCACGACCCGCGGGCCGGCGTCGTCCAGCCCGGCGCCACCCAGCGCGAGGTGTACGACGGCGGCATGGTGGTTCGGCGCGAGGTGCTCGGCGACGCGCACGTGGACCGGGCGAACGCAGGCATCGACGAGTTCACGTCCGAGTTCCAGAACATGATCACCCGCATCGCCTGGGGCGGGATCTGGACGCGGCCTGGGCTGAGCCGGCAGATGCGCTCGGTTGCGGTGCTCACGGCGATGATCGCCCACGGCCACTGGGACGAGTTCGCGATGCACGTGCGCGCGGCCCTGAGGAATGGGCTCACGCGCGACGAGATCAAGGAAGTGATCCTGCAGAGCGCCATCTATTGCGGGGTGCCGTCGGCGAACACGGCCTTCAAGGTGGCGCAGAAGACGTTGGCTGACATCGATGCAGCGAGCAGTGAGGAACAACAGTGACTGAAGCATTTCTGTATGACGCCGTCCGGACCCCGTTCGGCAAGTTCGGGGGCGGCCTCGCCGGGATTCGTCCCGACGACCTGGCCGCGCACATCGTTCGGGCCATCGTCGATCGCGCTCCGGGCCTCACCGCTGAGGCGCTTGAAAGCGGTTCTGTGGACGAGGTCATCTTCGGCAACGCGAACGGTGCCGGTGAGGAGAACCGGAACCTCGCCCGGATGGCGACGCTCCTCGCTGGCCTCCCGACCTCGATTCCCGGTACGACCGTGAACCGCCTCTGCGGTTCGTCGCTCGACGCCGCGATGATTGCCTCGCGCCAGATCGCGGTGGGCGACTCCGACGTCGTCCTCGTGGGCGGCGTCGAGTCGATGAGCCGCGCGCCCTGGGTGCTGCCGAAGACCGAGAAGCCATACCCGGCGGGCGACATGAAGCTCTCCTCCACCACGCTCGGCTGGCGGCTCGTGAACCCGAAGATGCCGTCGGAGTGGACGGTGTCCTTGGGCGAGGCGACTGAGCAGCTGCGCGAGCGGCACGCGATCGGCCGCGACCGGCAGGACGAGTTCGCCGCACGTTCGCACAACCTCTCCGACAAGGCCTGGAACGAGGGCTTCTACGACGACCTCGTCGTCCCCGTGCCCGGCACCGACCTCACACGGGACGAGGGCATCCGCCCCGGCTCGAGCGCCGAGAAGCTCGGCGGCCTTCGGACCTCGTTCCGGTCCGACAACGGGGACCGGTCCGGCTCCACGAAGGGCGGCACGGTGACGGCGGGCAACGCCTCGCCGCTCTCCGACGGCGCGTCAGCCGTCCTGCTCGGTTCGGAGGCGGCGGCTGGAACGCTCGGCCTCGAGCCCATCGCACGCATCGCCGGACGCGGCGCGGCCGCCAACGAGCCGCAGTTCTTCGGCTTCGCCCCGGTCGAGGCCGCGAACCGCGCCCTCGCCAAGGCGGGGATCACGTGGGACCAGGTCGGCGCTGTCGAGCTCAACGAAGCGTTCGCCGCGCAGTCCCTCGCGTGCCTCGACGCCTGGAAGATCGAGCCCGAGATCGTCAACCAGCACGGCGGCGCGATCGCTATGGGCCACCCGCTCGGCGCGTCCGGCGGCCGCATCCTCGGCACGCTGGCCCGCAGCCTGCAGCGCAGCGGCGAGCGGTGGGGCGTGGCGGCCATCTGCATCGGTGTGGGCCAGGGCCTCGCGGTGGTGCTCGAGAACGTCGCGGCTGCCAAGCAGAGCGCAGAGTAAGGACGAAAGACATGCTGGAATTCAAGGACAGCGTCGCCGAGGCCGTCGCGGGCGTGCAGGACGGCTCGACGGTCATGATCGGCGGCTTCGGCAACGCCGGGCAGCCGTTCGAGCTCATCGACGCACTGCTGCAGGGCGGCGCGACCGACCTCACGGTGGTCAACAACAACGCTGGCCAGGCCGATGAGGGCCTCGCGCTCCTCATCAAGGAGGGCCGGGTGCGCAAGATGATCTGCTCGTTCCCCCGGCAGAGCGACTCATGGCACTTCGACGCGAAGTACCGGGCGGGAGAGATCGAACTCGAACTCGTGCCACAGGGCAACCTCGCGGAGCGCATCCGTGCCGCCGGGGCAGGCATCGGAGGCTTTTTCACGCCGACCGGCTATGGCACCATGCTGGCCGAGGGCAAGGAGACCCGCTTCCTCGACGGGAAGTGGCAGGTCTTCGAGACGCCGATCCACGCGGACGTCGCCCTCATCAAGGCGCTCAAGGCGGACGGCAAGGGCAACCTCGTGTACCGCAAGACGGCGCGGAACTTCGGCCCCATCATGGCCGCCGCAGCCAAGCAGACGATCGCGCAGGTCTCGGAGATCGTGCCCATCGGCGGCCTCGATCCAGAGAACGTCGTGACGCCGGGCATCTATGTCAACACGATCGTGAAGGTGGGCTGATCTCATGGCTGAGACCTCGATTTCCGCTGCGCAGAAGACCAGCGACACCCCCCTCGGCCGCGACGACCTCGCGCGGCTCGTGGCGCGGGACATTGCGCCGGGTTCTTTCGTGAACCTCGGCATCGGGCAGCCGACCCTCGTCTCGAATTACCTCACCGCGGAGCAGGACATCACGCTCCACACGGAGAACGGGATGCTCGGCATGGGGCCCGAGGCCAAGGGCGACGAGATCGACCCCGACCTCATCAACGCCGGCAAGATCCCGGTCACCGAGCTTCCGGGCGCGAGCTACTTCCACCACGCGGACTCGTTCGCGATGATGCGCGGGGGCCACCTCGACGTCTGCGTGCTCGGCGCGTTCCAGGTCTCGGCGAAGGGCGACCTCGCGAACTGGCACACCGGCGCGCCCGACGCGATCCCGGCCGTGGGCGGCGCGATGGATCTCGCGACCGGCGCCAAGGACGTCTACGTCATGATGACCCTGCTCACCAAGGACGGGAAGTCCAAGCTCGTCCCGGAGTGCACGTATCCGGTCACGGGTGTGGGCTGCGTGACGAGGGTGTACACGGACAAAGCCGTCTTCCTCATTACGGACGACGGCGTGCGCGTGCGGGAGACGTTCGGCGTCACCTTCGAGGAGCTCGCCGAGCTGATGGACGTCCCGCTGCTCGCGGGTTGAGACCGTAGTGTTGATGACCGGCCACAGTGTTGATGACCGGCCACAGTGTTGATGACCGGCCACAGTGTTGATGACCGGCCACGACGCGAATAACCGTCCCTCGACGGCATGACCGCCCCGCATGAGCGACGGTTATGCCTGTGGGGGACGGTCATGCAGCGGACGGTCATGCAGCGTAGGGGCGGTTGCAGCAAGGAGAGGTGGAGCTGATGGCCGATACGGCACAGCCCGGCGACCAGTTCGTGCAGTCGCTCGCGCGCGGCCTCGCCGTGGTCCGCGCGTTCGACGCCGAGCATCAGGAGATGACGCTCTCCGAGGTCGCCGCCAGGACGGGGCTGACGCGTGCGACGGCACGCAGGTTCCTGCACACGCTCGTCGAACTCGGGTACATGCGCACGGACGGACGCACCTTCGCGCTTGCACCCCTCGTCCTCCAACTCGGGTACGCGTACCTCTCCGGCCAGCGGCTGCCCGAGCTCGCCCAGCCGTTCCTCGAGGACCTCTCGCACCGCGAGGGGGAGTCGACGTCGCTCGCGATCCTCGACGGCACGGACATCGTGTACCTCGCACGGATCCATACGCGCCGGATCATTTCCGTCGGGATATCGCCGGGAACCCGGTTCCCTGCGCACGCCACGTCGATGGGGCGGATCCTGCTCGCGGCGCTCCCCGCCGTCGACCTCGAGGCGTACTTTGCCACAGCGCGGCTCGACGCCCTCACACCGCGGACCCTCACGTCGCGCGAGGCGATCGAGGCGGAGCTGGCGAAGATCCGCGCGAGGGGATACGCCGTCGTCGACCAGGAGCTCGAGGTGGGCCTGCGATCGCTCGCCGTCCCGGTGCTCGGGGGTGACGGGACGACGATGGCGGCGATCAACCTCGCCCTGTCTGCGCGGCTCGACGGCGGTGAGGACCGTGAGGCGGAGGTCCAGCGGCTCGTTCCCGAGCTGCAGAAGACTGCGGCAGGTATCGCGGACGCTGCCCGCGCGGCCGGAGTTTCCTGAGGTTCGCGTCATCTCTGCGCCGCACCGACTCAGTGCAACCGATGAGCGGTACCGTGGAACGCATGGATTCAGGAAGCGGATCCCAGCAACTTTCTGCTGCGCCCACGGCGCCTGTCGCGCCACCCGGGCCGAAGCCCGTCCCCGCGCGACGACGGATCCTCGACGCGTCCTATAAGCTCTTCGCACAGCGGGGAATTCGGGACGTCGGCGTCGACGAGCTCATCGAGAACGCGGGCGTCGCGAGGGCCACGTTCTACACTCATTTCCGTTCCAAGGACGATCTGGTGCTCGCGTACCTCGCGCGGCTCTTCGAAGCGCGGTCGGCGGCCATCGAGGCCGCGGTCCGCAGCGGAGGCGAGGGTCCCTCCGCCCTCCTGGGCATCTTCGACGTCTTCGCCGAGGTCTTCAAACCGGGCGTCAATGACGGCAGCTCTTTTGTGCATGTCCTCATCGAGATGGGCGCTGAGCATCCTCTGGGAAAGGCGAGCATCGACTATCTGGCCCAGACGCGGGCCCAAATCGCAGCTCTCGCGGGCGATGCAGGCCTCCGCGATGCTCAGGAATTCGCCACCAAGTGCCATCTCCTGATCAAGGGCGCCGTCGTTTCGGCGGCCGAGGGCGACTGGGCAGCGGTTCAGCACGCCCGGACCATGGCTGCGCCGCTGATAGAGCAGTACCGGGTCTCGCAGTCCTAGTTACAGCCAGCCCGGCCAGGCGCGACGGTCCGCCTCCGCCTGCAGGCGATCCACCACTCTGTCTGCATCGGCGGCTCGTGACCGGGCGAGCACGAGCCCCCGGTCAGCCTGCTGTTTTTCGCGGCGGGCAAGATCGAGCAGGATCTCGATCTCCTCACGGCTGAGGTCGCTCAGTCCGGCCATGGTCCTCCTCCATCCGGCTGGGATCCCCATTGGCACCCCTACCCGCGTTGGACTCCCGTAGACTCACGCACCCGGCTTGTTTTGT
>NZ_JBQCGQ010000175.1:0-3005 GCF_051955515.1 Sinomonas sp. | reverse complement strand
GAGGAGGCCTTCGACCGCGAAGGGGTCCTCGGCGAGGAGCGAGTGGAGGGAGTTGGCGTCGTCGGCCTTGATGAGCAGGAGCGCCCCGGTGCCATCCTCGTACGGACCGCTCACCAGGAGCTGCCCCTTCTCGGCGACGGTCGCGAGCCAGCCCCGGTGATCCGGGCGGACTTCGTCTCGGCGGGAGGCGGTGGAGGCATCGTAGCGGTATTCAACGGCGAAGACGGTCATATCACCAGCCTATCCCCACTCGGGGAGGAGCTCAGACAACGGGCTCAGCCGAACAGCTTCACGGGCTTCACGATGTCGGCGTAGATCAGCAGCACGCTCATGACCATGAGGACGCTCGCCACCGCATACGTGAGCGGCAGCAGTTTCGCGATGTCGAACGGCCCCGGATCGGGCCGCTTGCGCCAAGCCGCAATCCGCCGTCGTACGCCTTCGTAGAGCGCGCCGGCGACGTGGCCGCCGTCGAGCGGGAGAAGAGGCACGAGATTGAATACCGCCAGCGCGAGGTTGACGCCCGCCAGGATCCCCACGAGCGTCGAGATGCGCGCCGAGAGCGGCACGTCTTCGAGCGCCGCGACCTCGCCCGCCACACGGCCCACGCCGACGACGCTGATCGGCCCGTTCGGGTCGCGCGGGGCACTGCTGAACGCGGCTTGGGCGACACCCACAACGCGCGCCGGGAGGTTGACGACGACGCCAGTCACCTGGGCGATGCTCTGACCCACGGCGGGGAGCACCGCCGTCGCCGGCTGCGGGGTGGTCGCCTGCCGAGAGGCGATGCCGACAAAGCCGCTTTCCGTCGTCGTTGTCTGTCCGGACGGGCCCGCCACCGCAACGCGATTCAGCACCGGTGTAATGGTGAGGTCGATGTCTTGGCCGTCCCTGAGAACGGTGATCCCCACGGTCTTCCCGGCCGACGCCCGGATCCACGTGCTGAGCTGGTCCCATCCGGAAACCGCATTGCCGTCGAAGCGCACCACCGTATCGCCCGGCTTCAGCCCTGCTGCCGCCGCAGGGGTCTTCGTACACGTCGAGGTGTCCGTCGGCTGCTGCTGCTGGTCCGCGGAGACCATGCAGGCGGACACCGAGGCGATCTGGTTGGTCGGTTGAGGGATGCCGAAGCCCATCAGCACCACTGCGGTGAAGATGATCCCCAGAAGGATGTTCATCGCCGGTCCGCCGAGCATGATGATGATCTTCTTCCAGACCGGAAGCTGGTAGAACAGCCGCCCATGGTCCTCGGGCCGTACTTCCTCGTGGGCTTGGTCTCGGGCCGCCTCCGCGAGCCCCTGGAAGATTCCCGTGCTCGACTGCCGCAGGGACCCATCCCGCCGATTCGGCGGGTACATCCCCACCATCTGCACGTACCCTCCGAGCGGGAGGGCCTTGATGCCGTACTCCGTCTCTCCCTTGCGCTTCGACCAGATGGTGGGACCGAAGCCGATCATGTATCGCGTCACCCGCACGTTGAACAGCTTGGCCGGCAGAAGGTGGCCGATCTCGTGGAGGGCAATGGACAGGGCGATTCCCACGGCGACGAACACGACGCCGAGGATGAAGAGGACAGTGGGATTCATCAGCTAGCCAAACGCTCGTGGGCGCGCTTCCGTGCCCATTCTTCGGCGGCAAGCACCGATTCCACAGACAGTTCCGAGGAACCTGCGTGCTCGGACAGCACTGCGGCGACTGTGTCGACGATGTCGAGGAAGCCGATCTGCCCCGCGTGGAACGCCTCGACGGCTTCCTCGTTTGCCGCGTTGAACACGGCCGGGTACGTGCTTCCCTGCTTCGCTGCGTCCCGCGCAAGGTCCACTGCGGGAAAGGCCTGCGCATCGAGTGGCTCGAAGGTCCAGGCGGTTGATTGGGTCCAATCGCATGGTGAGGCCGCGTGGGGCACTCGGTCGGGCCATCCGAGGCCCAGGGCAATCGGCAGCCGCATGTCGGGCGGCGAAGCCTGCGCGATCAACGAGCCGTCTGTGAACTGCACCATCGAATGCACCACGGACTGAGGATGGACGACGACGTCAATCGCCTCGAGCGCGACGCCGAACAGCAGGTGGGCTTCAATGAGCTCAAGGCCCTTGTTCACGAGGGTGGCCGAATTTGTCGTCACCACGCGCCCCATATCCCAGGTTGGGTGATTGAGGGCCTGCGCCGGTGTGACGTGGCGAAGCTCTTCGCGGCTGCGGCCCCGGAACGGCCCCCCGGAGGCTGTGAGGATCAGGCGTTCGACCTCCTCCGCGCGGCCGGCACGCAGGCACTGCGCGATGGCTGAATGCTCCGAGTCGACGGGGACGATCTGGCCGGGCTGCGCCGCCCCGGTCACCAAGTCACCGCCGACGATGAGACTCTCCTTGTTGGCGAGGGCCAGCGTCGCACCCGAGGCCAGAGCGGCGAGGGTCGGAGCCAGGCCGATGCTTCCTGTGATGCCGTTCAAGACGACGTCCCCGGGTCCCGCTGGGCTCCTCCACCCGGCAATTCGGGTGGATGCGTCAGGTCCAACGAACAGCTCCGGCTCGTAACCCACGACACCCTCCGACGTCGCCGCGCCCGCAATCAGCCTGCGGAGCTCGTCGATGCTTCCGTCCGCGATGCCAACGGCTTCAGCACGCGAATGCACGGCCTGCAGCGCCAGCAGTCCCAGATTCCCTCCGCCCGCGCTCAGAGCCACGACCCTGAAGCGCTCCGGAGCGCCGTCGACGACGTTGATCGCCTGGGTGCCGATGCTGCCAGTCGAGCCGAGGATGATGACGGAGCGCTGCTCGGCGGGGTTCTGCATGCCTCCAGTAAACCGCAACGAACGCTGAGTGCCGGCCCGGCTCAGTGGTCGACGGGCGTTGCTACGCTCCGACGACACGCACTGTTCGTACCGTCTCGTACCGTCCGTTCGCACCAATGACTCTTGGGGGATGTCAATGGCGCTTCGCCGCTGCCTTCGTTCGTTCCTGATTGTTCTTCTTCTGGCCCTTCTGCTGCCGCTCAACGCCTGCGGGGCG
>NZ_JBQCGQ010000174.1:0-4261 GCF_051955515.1 Sinomonas sp. | reverse complement strand
GGACACCGGACTGCTCCGGGTAGCCGCGTGGTGCGGCCTCTTCCTCGGTGCCCATGACGGACTGCGCACGTGGAAGAGCATCCTCACGATGCTCCGCAGAATCGTCGTGGCGGGCACTCTCATGGCCACCCTCGGGCTCGCCCAATTCGCCACGAAGAATTCGCTCCTCGGATGGTTCGTGATGCCCGGGATGAGCGGCGACGGGATCGGGATCGACCAGCGCGGAGGCTTCGTCCGCGCAGCGGGGACTGCGTCTCACCCGCTCGAATACGGCGTCGTCCTGTGCATCACGCTGCCCATGGCGATCACCTTCGCCATCGAGGATCGGAGGAGAAGCCTCGTCGCGAGGTGTCTTCCCGCGGCCATCATCGCCACCGCGGCGGTGCTCTCGGTCTCTCGTTCCGCGCTCATTGCGGTCGGCGTTGCGATGGCGGTCCTCGCCGCCTCGTGGACCCAGCGCCAGCGCATTGTCGCCGGGATCGCCGGGATTGGCATCCTCGGAGTCGTCTATGTCGCCGTTCCGGGAATGGCTGGAACCCTCCTCGGCATGTTCACCGGGGCGGCCCAGGACTCGAGCGTCGCATCGAGGATCAGCGGCTATGACGTCGCTTTCGGCATGGCGGGGCGCCTTCCGTTCTTCGGCCGTGGATTTGGGACCCTGCTGCCCACCTATGTCTATTTGGACAATCAGTACTTGGGCATCATCGTCGAGCTCGGCTTGTTCGGGCTCGCAGCGGTCCTGGGGCTGTTCGCAACGGCCATAGTCCTCCCCTGGCGAGCCCGCAAACGTGCCGAAACTCGGCTCCAGAGGCAGCTCGGTGCTGCCATCGCGGCAGCTCTCGCCTCCGCCGCGACGTCCTTCACCTTCTTCGATGCTCTGTCCTTCCCGCTCTCGGCCTGCTTCATGTTCCTCATGCTCGGCATCTCGGGTGCTTACTGGCGCATTCTGCGCTCCGGCGATGCTGAGGTGGCGCAGAAGAAGGCGGCGGGAACGGCCGCCACGGCTAGCGCGAGGCCGTAACTGCGAAGACCGCTCCGGCGGGCACAGCAACCGTGAGGGTGTTGCCCTCGACGGTCGGGGCGCTGCCCGCGGCAAGCCCGGAGCCAGAGGTGACCGTGCTCAGGCTCGCCTTGGCGAGGGATTTCGTACCGGAAATCTGTACACGGAAGCGCTGTGTGGAACCGGTCGGGTTGGCACCCAGGATGACTGTGGAGCCGCCGGGGCTGACGAAAGCCTCGGAGTCCACTGATTCTGCTCCGCGGGATGCCACGTGGGCCGAGCCGGGCGGCAAGCTGCGAAGGAACAGGGCCAAGACGTCAAACGATCGCCGTGGGGTGTAGCTCCCGTCGGAGTTGTATTTGAGGGCGCCCCAGTACCCCTCCGCCCCGTGATGTTCGTAATAGCCATCCCACGCATCGTAGAGCTGTGCGCCGGTCACCCCTTGATCGATGAGCGAGAGGAGGTCCCGGGCCATGCTGAGCGCGTGGTCCCAAGTGTCCGCGGGTTCCGTGCCGGTGTCGCAGCCGTTGCAGGGCGCGTTGAACTCGGTGGCCCAGACTCCGGCTCCAGCAGCCTTGCTCTGGGCCACGAGCTCGGGGACTGAGGCCGTATCACCGTTGTAGCTGTGAATTCCGATGCGTGCGATCTTGGCCGCAACTGCGGGGTCGGCCAGGAGCGCCGGAATGTACCGGTTGCGGGCCTCGTCAGGACTGGACGTGTCGGGCACCACGAAGCGGACATCCCCGAGGCCCATCGTGTCGAGCCTCTTCGACAGCTTGTCGAGCAGGGCTGTCATCTGCTGTGGGTCCACCTTCGGTCCCTCGATGCCGTTCCAGTCGGCCTCGTTGAGCGGGCTGACGAGGTTCAGTCGGAGGTGCTTCTGGTTCCGGGCGTAGTCGATCAGGGAGGCGATCATCCGCACCCAGTAATCCTCCTTGTCCGGAAGAATCTGTGTGCCGCCCATCCAGTCCGACACCCCACCCATCACACTGAGCGATACGGTCTGCCCGGGGGATGCCTCGATGTAGGCGATCGTGTTCCACAAATCCTGCATCTTGGGCGTCTCGTAGATCCGCTGGTAGTAGGCAGGGTCGATCGTCTCGGGCTCGCCCGTCTGGGTCGGTTCCCAGTCGGCCTTCTCAATGATGACACGCCACGTCATGGGTCCGAGCGCCGTGTAGCGATCGATCGCTGGCTTGAGCTGGCCGCCTTTCCAGCTGTGCACGTTGGCGTCCACGCCCAAGCCCGTCATGACCTGCTGGGTGGACGCGGGATCCACGAACATGACGCTCGTGGTCAGGCTCACCCCGGCCATCGAGGACGGTCCGCCGGTCGATGAGGGGTCGGGTTCGAGGATCGGCGGAGGGACCGTGGGGCGATCCGCGCCAGCCCCTGATGTCTGGGTGCCGCCCTCTTCGGGCCGCTCCGGGGAGGTGCACCCCGCCAGCAGCAGGACCGCGAGGAAGACCGCCGCGGACGCCAGCCGGCGTCCGCGGCCCAGGGACAGGATCATGGCGTGGTGAAGACCACGTCTACCCAGTAGTTGGTGGCGTTGTAGCTGCTGGTCGGGAAGCCCGACGAGCCGTACCGGTACAGGCCGTTCAAGTGGCTCGCCGTGCTCGCGAGGCCGTGGAGCGGAGGCGAGTCGGCCGAGGATGTGAAGTACGCACCGTTGGCCGAGTAGAAGCCGCTCGGGGCGTAGTACGAGACCACGTAAGTGGTGTTCGCGGTGATCGCCACTGGGCTCGAAAGGGTTGCGGTCTGCCAACCGCTTGCCGTTTCGCCGGTGAAGGTCACCGTGGCGAGGAGTGTTCCGCCCGCCGTCCACAGATGCCCAACGTGCGTCCCGGTGTTCTGCGCTCCCTTGTAGAAGCGAATACCCGTCACGGAGCCCGAGACGTCAGACGTGAACTGCATGCCCAGCTCCACGGCATTCGGGTCGTTGACGGAGATTGAGGCGGGTGTCGAGGACGAGGCGAACACGCTGCACGGACACGTGCTCCCAGAGGCGGCCGCTGTCGTGAAGCTCCAGCTGTAGGCGGATGGCATCGCCTGGCCCGTGCCGCTCTTCACGCCGGACACCGAGGCCGTGTAGGTCGTGTTGCCAGCCAGGGCATCGTTCGGAGTGAATGTGTACGTTCCGGCCGCGGAGAGGCTCCCGGTCGTGCCGGCGACGGCCGACCCGCCGCTCGGCGTGAGGGTGAACGTCGCGGACGAGGTGTCGACGGCTTGGTCGAACGTCACCGATACTGACGACGTTCCAGACACTCCAGTCGCCCCTTGTGACGGGGAGGTGCTGAGGACGGCTGGTGCTGCGGGAGAGCCAGGATTGAAGACCGCATCAACCCAATAGTTGGTGGCGTTGTAGCTACCGCTGGGGAATGCTGAGGTTCCACCGTAGGTGTAGACACCGTTGCCGCCGCTCCCAGCGCTGGCGAGCCCCGTGATAGGCGCTGCCCCCTGAGCATTCGCGAAGCCGTTACCGGTGTAGGAGTAGTTGCCATTCGGCGCATAGTAGGAGACGACATAGGTGGTATTCGCTGAGACGGAGACAGGAGTCGAGAAATACGCCTGCTGCCAGCCCGACCCGGTCTCGTTGACGAAGGTGACGGTCGCGAGTTTCGTCCCGTCCGACCCCCACAGGTTGCCTACGTGGGTTCCGGTGTTCTGCGAGCCCTTGTAGAAGCGAACGCCAGTGATCTGGCCAGCTGTGCTCGTTTGGAACTTCATGCCCAGTTCGACTCCATTGGTGTCCCCGGAATTAGCCGTTACGGGCGTCGCGCTCGTGGGGAAGACCGTGCACGGGCAACTGTAGGAAGCCGCGGTGGTGAAGCTCCAGCTGTAGGGCGACATCGTCTGCCCGGTCGAGTTGGTGGCTCCGCTGACCGTGGCGGTGTACTGGATGTTGTTCGCGAGGGCTGCGGAAGGCGTGAACGTCGCGGTCGTGGTGGCGCTCGAGTACGAGACCGACCCGGCGACGGTGGCTCCGCCAGCATCCTTGAGCACGAATTGGATCGAGGACGCAGTCACGTCTTGGTTGAACGTCGCGCTCACAACCGAACTCGTGGCCACACCGGTTCCGCCAGGCGACGGGTTCGTCGAGGAGACGTTAGGCGCCGGTGGGGCGCTGGCGGTCGTGAACGTCCACGAGTACGGCGAGGACATGGTCTGCCCGGTGGAGTTCGTCGCTCCGCTCACGGTCGCGGTGTACGTCACGCCGTATGTCAGGGCGCTCGATGGCGTGAACGTCGCCACGGTCCC
>NZ_JBQCGQ010000173.1:0-35508 GCF_051955515.1 Sinomonas sp. | reverse complement strand
TGCTCGTCCGCACGTCGCCGTGGTTCGCCTGGATGTTGCGAAGGGCTTCCCAGTGCTGGCCGTAGCCGAGCGGGTCGTCCTTGCCCGAGGGGATCGCCGCAGTCGCGTCGGCGAGGACGATGATCTTGTAGTCCTGATTCGCGCCATCAATCGCGGTCGTGAGCGCGCAGTTCGCGGTCGAGAGGCCGGCGACCACGAGGGTGTCCGCACCAGCACGGCGCATGTACTCGTTCAGCGGCGTGCCGTAGAACGAGGAGAAGCGGTGCTTGCGCATCACCGGTTCGTCATCGAGCGGCTTCAGCTCGTCGACGAGCTCGTCACCCCCGTTGCCCCAAGACCCCGGGAACGTGCCGAGCTGACCCTCAAGTCCCCACTTGACGTCCGCGTAGCCGGCGTCCTTGCCGTCCCGGCGCAGGCCCCAGAGTGACCAGACCACCGGGATGCCCTTGTCGCGGCAGGCGTCGAGGACATTCTTCACGGGCTCGATAACGTCCTTGCCCTCGGGTGCGCCGCCGACGCTGGGGATGTACATGGCGCCACCCTCTTCAGCGCAGGCCTTCTGCATGTCGAGCACGAGCAGCATGGTCTTCTTGGGATCGATGGTGGGGGCGAGGTAGTGCGACCGGTCGATGACCTTGTCGATGTTTTCGTAGGTGTAGTCGAGGGACGACATGTTCTTTCCTCCTGTTGTGGCGCCTGCAGCGTTGCAGCCTTGGCTCCTCCGCCTTCGGCCGTTCCAAAGCTTTGCCAAGGGCGCCGATTTCAGAAATGACGGGGATCTGGATGGCAGGTGATCCGGTGGTCTGAACACTACGAGAGGGCTAAGAGGCTGTCAACACCTTTCCGTGATGTCGCTCACGTGATGCGGGATGGTGTCCCAGAAGCGATCCCCGATGACGACGAGAAGCTTCACGGGGGTTGACGGGGCCGCGGTCGGGGGGAGAGACTGCTGGTCCGACCACCTGATGTCTAACATCAAACTGGATGAGGGCCCGCCGGACGATGAAGTGCCGGGGCCTCAGGGAGAGCTGATGAAAAAATTCATGAACGACCCTGCGAGAGTCGTGGACGACTATTTGAGCGGGCTTGTCCGCGCCCACGATGACATCCTCGAATGGGATGACGACCATCGCGTGCTCCAACGGAAGAACTTCCCGATGACGCCGAAGGTCGGCTTGGTGGGAGGCGGTGGGTCCGGCTGCGAGCCCACCCACACAGGATTCGTGGGGCATGGGATGCTCGACGCGGCGGTCCCGGGCCAAGTCTTCACCTCCCCGGTGCCGAACCAGATAGCCGCCGCCACCCGCCGCGCCGACATGGGCAGGGGAGTCCTGCACGTCATCAAGAACTTCACCGGCGAGGTGATGAACTTCGGCATGGCGCAGGAGATCCTGTACTTCGAGGACATCGAGGTCGCCCAGGTCATCGTCAATGACGATGTCTCCATCCCCGACGACGGGGAGACTGCCGGGAGGCGCGGCTTGGGCGCCACAGTGCTCGTGGAGAAGATCGCCGGTGCGGCGGCTGAGGAGGGCGCTGGCCTTTCCGAGGTGCAAGCCATAGCGCAGCGGGTCGTGGACCGCTCCGGGACCTTCGGCGTCGGCCTTTCGTCCTGCACCCCACCCCTTCGGGGCAAGCCGGTTTACCAGATGGACGATGCCGAGATGGACTTGGGTATCGGCATCAGCGGGGAACCCGGGCGCGCACGGGTCCCGCTGCAGACCGCTCGCGACATAGCCGAGCTCATGGTCGATGAGGTCCTCACAGACCTCGCTCCGCCCTCCGGAGCCGACCTTCTCATGCTTGTCAACGGAATGGGCGGGACGCCGCATCAGGAGCTGTATCTCATGGCTGGGGAATTAGGCGCTGCGGCGGAAGCGAGGGGCGCACGTATCGTGCGCCAGCTCGTGGGGAATTTCGTGACGTCCCTCGACCAGGCAGGAGTGGCCGTGACCTTCCTGGAACTCGATCCAGAACTCAGCCGGCTGTGGGATGCGCCAGTGGAAACCGTTGCACTTCGATGGGGGAGATGAGAGACAGTATGGAGACTCTGAACAAGCGGCTTGATACCGAGAACCTCCGACGATGGGTTCTCGACTTCGCCCACCAGATCCTCGATGAGCACGAGGCCCTCAGTGACCTCGACGCTGCGAGCGGTGACGCAGATCATGGCTCGAACATGCACCGTGGGATGAGCAGCCTTCTCAGGGAAATTCCCGAATGGAACGAGGAGGCGCTTCCCGCAGAATTCCTCAAGGACGTGGGGATGCACCTTGTCTCCTCGGTGGGCGGCTCGAGCGGAGCACTCTACGGCACCATCTTCCTTCGGATGGCGCGGACAATCGGTGGGGCGGGCACTGTGGACGCCCAGCTGCTCGTGCGGGCCTTCGAGGCTGCGGGCGACGGCGTCGCAGAACGCGGGAAGGTCAAACAGGGCGACAAGACGATGTATGACGCATTGGCCCCCGCGATTCATGCCCTAAGAGAGCAGGTAGAGGCGGGGGAGGAGTCGCTGGCAGCGGCTTTAGGAGCAGCCGCAGCTGCCGCAGAAGCGGGCCGAGACGCGACTGCGGACATGGTCGCGCGAAAGGGCAAGTCAAGCTATGCACGCGAGAATTCGCGGGGTGTGATCGATCCTGGCGCCGCCTCTGCCGCCATGCTGGTGCGCTCCGCTGCGCGCGCATTGCTCTAGCGGGCGGGGTCCGCCAAAGGACCCTTGACACCCCCTTTCGGATACGGAAGAGTTCAGACCACCTGACAACCTGATGAATGTCCACCTGCGGGTACTCTCCAGCGAATCCCCGTCCAGCATCACGTCCCCTCCCCGCGAGGGCGGCCAACGTCAAGACACCACCAAGAAAGGTCAAAATCATGAGCCTCAACGGATTGAAGATCGCCCTGCTGATCGAAGACGAGTACCAGATCCTCGAGGGCTGGTACCCGCTGCTTCGGCTCCAGGAGGCAGGTGCCGACGTCCGCGTCCTCGGAAGCGGGACCAAGGACAGCTACAAGAGCAAGGAGGGCTACCCGATGGAGGTCGACGGCGCGGCCGCCGACGCGGATCCGGCGGAGTTCGATGCAGTAGTCGTTCCCGGCGGTTTCGCCCCGGACAACATGCGCCTTCATCCCGAGATGATTGGCTTCGTCCGTCAGATGAACGAGTCGGACAAGCTTGTGAGCGCAATCTGCCACGGCGGCTGGGTGCTCGTTTCGGCCGGCGCTCTCAAGGGCAGGAAGGCCACGGGCTACCTGCCGATCAAGGACGACGTCGAGAACGCGGGTGGCACGTGGGTGGACCAGCCAGTCGTGGAGGACGGCAACATCATTACGTCCCGCACCCCGGTCGACCTCCCGGACTTCACGCGGGCCATCATCGCCCATCTTGAGGGCCGCGCCGCAGGCTCGGAGCATTCCACCCACAACCGCGCCACCGATCTTGCCGGGGACCCGGCCGGAAGCCGATACGAGACCGGCGTCGCCGTGTCCTAGGCGAGAGCCTTCGCCCACTCTCTCAACCCCCAACAGGAGTAATTCAATGCCTATCAGGAAGAAGCCAGAGCCGGTCGACGCCGTCGTCGTCGGCCTCGGTGCCAACGGCGGCACCGCCGCGAAGGTGCTCAGCGAAGCTGGGCTCAAGGTCGTCGGTTTCGATCGCGGTCCGTGGCTTCGGGCCCACGAGCACTACTCGGGCGACGAGCTGAAGTTCGTCAACCGCAACTACATGTGGCCTGATCCGACGCTGTTCCCGCGCACCCTTCGGTACAACGATGGAGAGGTCGCCCAGCCCTTCGCGTTCTCCCCAACCCCGCAGATGGTCGGCGGCGGGACCAACCACTGGGCTGGATGGGTTCCGCGTCCCCGCGAATCGGACTTCATGCTCCGCACCCTGCACGGAGACATCGAAGGCATGAATCTGGCCGACTGGCCGTTCCGGTACGAGCACCTCGAGCCCTACCTCACCAAGGTCGAATGGGCGTTTGGGGTCTCCGGAATCGCCGGTGCGGACAAGTACGAGCCGTACCGCTCCAAGGGCTACCCCAGCCCGCCCCTGCGCCCGACCCGGTATGGCAAGCGGTTCTATGACGCCTGCAACAAGATGGGCATCAACGCGTTCCCGATCCCGCATGCCATGGTCACCAACGACCACAATGGCCGAGACCCGTTCAACAAGACGAGCTTCTGGAACCAGTACGGCGACCCATCTGGGGCGCGGTCGAATGTGCTGACCACGTTCATCCCCGAAGCGCTCGCCACGGGCAACTTCGAAGTCCGCGCCGAGAGCTTCGTCCGCGAAGTCAAGCTCGGTAAGGATGGCAAGGCCACCGGTGTCATCTACGTCGACCCGGACGGCAACGAGGTGGAACAGGACGCCCGTGTCGTCATCCTGGCCTTGGGGGCGATTGAATCCGCCCGGCTGCTCCTGCTCTCGCGCTCGGCGCAGTTCCCCGAGGGTCTGGCCAACAGCTCGGGGCTCGTGGGCAAGAACGCGACCTTCCACGAGTACCTCTTCGCGGTCGGCCTGTTCGACAACGAGATTGACGAGCCGCTCAACGGCTTCGCCGGGAATTACATCTCCGGCGGGTCCCTCGAGTTCTACGAGACGGACGAGAACCGCGGGCACATTGGGGGCTGCATCATCTCCGCTTCACAGACGTGCCACCCGGTCAACTGGGTCTTCCCCGGCCGGCCCACGTGGGGCGAGGCGCTCAAGGATGCGGACCGGAATTACTTCAACTACGCGATGAAGATCGGCCTGATCCTTCACGACATGCCCGTCGAATCCAACCGCGTGGACCTCGACCCCACTCACCAGGACGCGTGGGGATTGCCGGTTGCGCGCATCACCCACAGCCCGCACAAGAACGACATCGCGATGGGGAAGTGGCAGGTCGACAAGAACGCCGAGATCCTCGAGGCCGCCGGCGCGCGCAAGACGGTGCCGGTCTACCTCGACAAGATGACGGGTAACACCTGCCACCAGCACGGTACCGCTCGCATGGGCACTGATCCGTCGAAGAGCGTGCTCAATGAGTGGGGACAGGCGCACGACGTGGAGAACCTCTTCGTCGTCGACGGCTCGGGCTTCCCCACGGCCACCGGCGTGAACCCCACGCTGACCATGATGGCTAATGCGTGGCGCTGCTCGGACTACATCGCCAACACCTATTCCAAGGGCCGTGTCGAGCGGCTCAAGCAGCCGGCCTAAGGGAAAGGACGCATTGCAATGACTCTCAAATCAGAGTGGGAAACCTTCGGTGAGCCGGTCGACCCGGACTCGGACGAGCGGCTGTTCTTCACCCAGCACGAATGGGACACCGTCGAGGCCGCGACAGCTCGGATCATGCCGACGGACGAGGATCCTGGGGCAAAGGAGGCGCGTGTCGTGGTCTTCATTGACAGGTACGTCTCTGGCATCGACTACATCTTCGCTTCCGCCGACGGCTCCGGCTTCCTCAAGCTCTCCGGCAAACACGCCGACGCGTGGCGCGGTCGCCAGTTCAAGATGCAGGAACTGTACAGGCAGGGGGTCAAGACCCTCGATGAGATCTCGCGCAACCTGGACGACAAGACCTTCGTGGAGCTCACGGAAGAACAGCAGGACCAGGTGCTCATCGCGCTCTCGGGGGCACCGAAGCCCCAGAAGGTCACCCTGGGCACCAAGGAACCGGTGACGACCTTCCTCCAGGGATCTTTCGACGAGAACCTCTCGTTCTTCGACACGATCTGCCTCCACACCCGCCAGGGCTTCTATGGCGATCCGGTCTACGGGGGGAACAAGGACCAGATGGGGTGGAAGGTCATTGGCTTCCCCGGTCCGAAGTCGCTCAAGGACACCATGGACGGCACGTACGACACCACGCCCTACTTCTACGAGGGCGAGTACGACTGGTACGACCTCATCCCACACCTGAGGCAGTCTGCCCCTCGCGAGCCGTAGGGAGGGCTGGCGGGGCCGGCGTCCCCGGCCGGAGTCTGCGGCCCCGCCAGTCTGCGGATGCGAACACTCGCGAAAGGAATCAGATCATGAAGATCACGGAGATCAAAGCCTTCCCTGTGGGCGTTCCCCTCAACGAGCCCCTGCGATGGGGCGCCATGGAGGTGAACGTCAAGGGCGGGATCGTCGTCCGAGTCACTACCGACGAGGGGATTGAGGGGATCGGCGAGGCAGGATTCTCTGCTGAGTATTTCCCCACAGTCGGTCCAATCATCAACCAGCAGCTCGGTCCGATGCTGGTTGGGCGCGACCCGCTGGACGTGGCGTCCATCTGGCAGGACATGCTTGATGCGACCCACATGTGGGGCCGACGCGGCATCGAGACCTACGCCATCAGCGGCATCGACATCGCGCTCTGGGACCTTCTGGGCAAGGCAAGCAACCAGCCGGTGTACCGCCTGCTCGGAGCTGCGAAGTCCAAGGTGAAGGCCTACTACGCACCTTCACTCAAGCCGACAGAGCAGATTGTGGACGAATGCATCGGCGCAGTGGAGCAGGGCTTCCACGCGATGAAGCTGCGAAACGGGCCGAGCATCCGCAGCGGAGTCGACATGGTCGCCCGCGTGCGCGATGCCGTGGGGGCTGACGTCGACATCATGGTCGACGCCAACATGGCCTTCGACCGACGGCAGGCGCTCACGCTCGCGAAGGAATTCGAGGACCTCGGAGTGCTTTGGCTGGAGGAGCCAATCCTGGCCCGCAGCCTCACCCAGTACATCGACGATCATTCCTGGCTCGCGGACCGGGTATCCCTCAAGCTTGCCGGCGGCGAGTCGCTGCTCACGCGGTTCGAGTACCTGGACCTGCTGCGACGGCGGACCTTCGATGTCCTGCAGCCGGACTGCACAAGCGTCGGCGGAATCTCGGAGTGCAAGCGAGTCGCCGACATGGCGAGCTCGTGGAACCTCTGGTGTGTTCCGCACATTGCATGCAGCTCCGGCACGGGGATCGCCTTGGCGGCCGGCCTGCACATGATTTTGAGCTGTGACAACGCGCCGATGATCGAGTTCGATGCCTACGGCGGGCCGGGCTGGGACGGGCTTCTCGAGGAACCGCTCACTATCACCGACGGCTACGTCGAGGCCCGCGAGGTGCCGGGTCTTGGGATCGAATTCCCCGACGGAGCGCTCGGGAAGTACACCCTCACCGGCGGAAAATTCGACATCGCTGCGTGAATCTCGCGTCGGTCCGGGTCCGGCCTCGTCGACCGGGCCCGGACCGCGGCAATCACCGCTTTCCCAGGTCAAGGAGGACTGATGCGTCCGGTGGAGATTGCACTAGAAGCTCACGCTGAGCTGGGCGAAGGCCCTTGGTGGGACGAACAGCATTCTCAGCTGCTGTGGGTCGATCTCTTCGCTGGCAGCGTCCACTTCTGGGATCCCACCACCGGCCGCGACCGAAGGATTCGACTGGGCCAGCCGGTGGGGATGGTGGCTCGCCGAACCTCGGGAGGGCTGGTGTGTGCGGTGCGCGACGGGATCGCCTTCGTCGAGTCGGATGGCAGTGGATTCGAGATCGTCGCGCCTATTGAGGCGGAGAACGTCGGCAACAGGATGAACGACGGCGCGTGCGACCAGGCGGGTCGGCTCTGGGCCGGAACGATGGCAGCGGACCTTTCGCCCTCGCAGGGCTCCCTCTATCGCGTCGGGCCCGATCTCTGCGCGACCCCGGTCCTCAAGGACGTCTCCATCTCCAACGGCCTTGATTGGAGTCCCGATGGGCGCACCTTCTATTTCACGGACTCGAGCATGCGCCGGATCGATGCGTACGACTTCGACGTTGAAACGGGAAGCATACGGAACGGCCGAATGCTGGTCGATCTTCCGCACCCGCTGGCCACCCCCGACGGGATGGCCGTGGATGCCGAAGGTACAATCTGGGTCGCAATGTGGGACGGCGGGTGCGTCCAGCGCTTCAGTCCAGACGGTCACCTCCTGGAGACGATCAAGGTTCCAGTGACCCGTCCAACCAGCGTCGCCTTTGGCGGCCCGCACCTCAACCAGCTGTTCATCACCTCGGCTTGCGCCGGACTGACGCAGCGGCAGCAGGCGGACGAGGTGCACGCGGGGGCGATCTTCGTCCTCGACCCCGGAGTCACGGGCCGTCCGCCTGCGCCCTTCAAAGACGACATCGGCTCGGCGCAGCAGTGGAGTAGTGGGACTGGGCTCGGGTCAGGCCATGCGGCGCTTTCGCAGAGTCCTGAGCGCGGCCGCGGCGAGGGCGCCCACGGCCAGCGCCCACGGGCCGCCGACGATGATCGGGTCGATCCACTGGTGGTTGACGTCAGCGCGCTTTTGCCCGAACCGGGACCGGGCACCGCTGCGTGAGAGCTCGCTGAGCACCCCCGTTTCGGTAACGGGGTTGTCTGGGCGGTGTGAAGCGAACGAGCGGAGGTGATGTTCCCAAGCATCGATCCTGTCGGCCGCCACGAGCAGCAGCCAGTGCGCGGCTCGGCCCTCGCTGTACTTGTAGGCGTGCTTCCGGATGGCGCCGGAGACGCCTGCAGGAGGGGTGGAGGTCCCGAAGACGGGGGGCAGGAAGGCGTGCTCGACGGACCGTTCCCGCGGCCATTTCTCGGGCTGGCGTTCGGGGAAGTCCCAGTGCGCGCCGGTCTCAATGCCGGGTTGCTCACGGGGGTAGGAGGGCCGGTCGGCAGGGTCGAGGTCAGCGCCCCATCCTGGGATCTGTGACCGTAGGTCTTCGGCGGACTTCCTGCGGGCGGGTTTGCTGGCGATGTAGGGCGTGGCAATCTCAGACATGGTGCGCTTCCTTCAGGGCTGACCTGCGACAACGAGCGGCTTGATGATGTTGTCCAGCTTGGCGGAGAAGATGTGGTAGCCCTCCGCGATGTGTTCCAGTGGGATGCGATGGGTGACGATGTCACTCGGCTTCAGGTAGCCGTTGCGGATGTGCTCGAAGAGCCGCGGCCACTGGCGCTTGACTGGGCACTGGTTCATACGCAGGGTCAGGCCCTTGTTCATGGCGTCGCCGAATTTCACGGCGCTGAAGATCGGGCCGTAGGCGCCCACCACGGACACGGTGCCGCCTTTGCGGACTGAGTCGATGGCCCAGTTGAGGGCGATGGGGGAACCGCCCTGCAGTTTGAGCTTGCTGCTGGTGACGTGCTGGAGGAAGTTGCCGTCCGCCTCAGCTCCCACGGCGTCAATCACCACGTCGGCGCCCAGGAAGTCGGTTTCCTTCTTCAGGTGCACCACGATGTCGTCGTACTCCGTGAAGTTGAACGTCTCGGCGTGTGCGAAGGACCTCGCCTTTTCCAGCCGGTACTCCAGATGGTCGATCACGATCACCCGTCCGGCCCCCATCAACCATGCGGACTTGGCGGCGAACAGTCCCACCGGGCCGGCGCCGAACACCACCACGGTGTCGCCTTCCACGATGTCCCCGAGCTGGGCGCCAAAGTAGCCGGTGGGCAGGGCATCGGTGAGCAGCACGGCGTCCTCCTCGTCCATCCAGTCCGGGATCAATCCCGGTCCGACGTCAGCAAACGGGACTCGCACGAATTCGGCCTGACCGCCGTCGTAACCTCCGCAGGTGTGGGAGTAGCCGTAGATACCTCCTACCGCCGTTGCATTCGGATTGACGTTGTGACAGTTGGAGTACAGGCCGCGCGAGCAGAAGTAGCAGGAGCCGCAGTACACGTTGAACGGCACCATGACCCGGTCCCCGGGCTTGAGCCGCTCAACTGACGGACCGACCTGCTCCACCACGCCCACGAACTCGTGCCCGAACGTCGTCCCCACCCGCGTGTCCGGCATCATGCCGTGGTAGAGGTGGAGGTCGGACCCGCAAATGGCGCCCGTGCTGACCCGCACGATTGCATCGTTCGGGTGCTCGATCCTCGGAATGTCTTTCTCTTCGACCCGGACCTTGTACGGGCCGCGGTAAACCATCGCTCGCATCAGGATCCCGTCCTTTCCGGCTTCTCTCTCAGGCTCCCGCCGGGTGGAGGACGACTTTCGTCCAGCCGTCTTCCCGGTTGTCGAAGTTCCGGTAGCCCTCGGGGGCCTGATCCAGGGGCAGCTCGTGGCTGACGACGAAGGATGGGCTGGCCTTTCCTGCCGCGATGAGGTCGCGCAAGGGCCGGTTGTACTTCTTCACGGGGCACTGGCCCGAGCCCATCGTCTGTCCCTTGAACCAGTAGGTTCCGTAGTCGAAGGCCACCTGACCCTGCTGTGCGAGTTCGTCGGGGGCACCCGGATCCTGGGGCAGGAATACACCGACGACGCCGAGGCCGCCGACGAAGCGGACGGAGTCCACGAGTCGGTTCAGGGTGAGGTTCGGATGTTCGTTTCCGCCGGTATCGTGCGCCTGGTAGCCGACGCATTCGCAGCCCCGGTCTGCGCCGAATCCCATGGTCTGGTCCTTGACGAACTCGACAGGGTCCACTTCCGAATCGTTCACGGGGATGGCACCGATCTGTTCCGCCAGCTTCAGACGGTCGCTCTGGCGGTCAACCACCATGACTTTCCCGGCGCCTTTGATCATGGCCGGGTAGGCGGCCATGAGTCCGACCGGTCCCGCGCCGTAGATGACGACGGAGTCGCCCGGGTAGACGCCGGCCAGCTCGGTTGCGTGCCAGCCAGTGGGGAAGATGTCTGCGAGCATGACGTAGTCGAGCTCCTTCTCGTCGGCGTCCTCGCCCAAGCGCAGACAGTTGAAGTCCCCGTACGGCACACGGAGGTACTCGGCCTGCCCGCCCTGGTACGGGCCCATATCGGCGAATCCGTAGGCTGCGCCGGCAAGCTTGGGTTCGGGCTGCATGGTCAGGCAGTAGTTGGTGAAGCCGCGCTCGCAGTTCTTGCAGAATCCGCAGGCGACATTGAATGGCAGCACAACACGCTCGCCCACTTGGACCTTCCTCACGGCCGCGCCTGTCTCGACCACTTCGCCAAGGTTCTCGTGACCGAAGGTACGTCCGGGTTCGAAGCTGGTGCGGCCCTCGTACATGTGAAGGTCGGAGCCGCAGATATTCGTGGTGGTGATCCGCACCAGCACATCGGCGGGGTGTTCGATCTTGGCATCCGGCACGTCCTCGACGCCGACGTCGTTCGGGCCCTTGTACACTACTGCCTTCACTGTTCCACTCCTTTTTGGTAATGCCATTTCAATCCTGGCCAATCAATTTTGGCCAAGCGAATGCCGCATTTCGGCACCTTGCGGCCCCAGAATGTTGCTGTGTGTGCCCTGAACAGGCGATGCGCGTGCCAGCTGCGGTGTGCCCAATTTGGGCAGGCGGGAAATGGGAGAATAAGGATTACGGCCTGAACTGATTGACCAATTAAGCTAAGCATGCTTAGCCGGAGGTGTCGAGGGATGTGCGGAGATTTCTTTCCGTACAAAACAAATACAACTTGCAAGTGTATTAGGGCATGGGCTTCGGTCGACGAATTGGCACTCGCGCCTATTGCGTCGGAGAAGGAGGCCCCCGCTCGGCGGGCGGGCCGAGGGAAGCGTGGTTTATTTGGAGTGGTTTGCGAGTCGGTTGCGTCGCTCCTCCTCGCGCTTTGAGTAGGCGGCCGCGCGGATCGCGTCGTCCGATTCCAGACTGCTACCGAGGGCGCCGCCGACGGTCGCGGCGGACGCGACGAACCAGGTCAGCACGAACACGTCGCCGTAGCCGATTGACGTGTGGAGGTAACGACCCATCACTTCGGGGTCGAGGACAAAAAGAGCCCAGGCGAGATTTACAACGTAGAGCGCCAGATAGCAGATCGACACCCCTATGGTCAGGGTCAGCAGTGTGGAGGTGTTGTAGAGCCGGGACCTCTCCCTCGCCTCGGCGGAGTCGTTGTCGGGGCGGTCCCACAGTTCGCCGTCGATCACAAGCCAACCGACGATGAGCGCTATGGAGGCGATCGTCGCCACGGCAAGGCGCCACCACGACAGTGAGCCGGCCAACAGCCAGACTGTGGAGTTGACCGTGGCAACGGCTCCGGTGGCCAGCGCAGCCACCAGCGCGGACTTGAGCCCGGGCACGAGGCGCCACGGACGGTTGGCCAGCACCATGCCCAGGAGCAAGCGCCAGCGGCCGCTCAAGCGAGGGAGGGGCACTCGGTGCTCGTCCCTCGAGGCGGGCTCAGCCATGCCGCCCACGAGAGAGCGCACTGCGTGGCGGGCACGCGTATGCATACGGAGGCCGCCGAGCGCGGGAAGTGACAGGACCGCCGTGAGCCGCTCAGGGTCGGTCTTGGTCAGCAGGTACCGGCCGTCGTCATCGCGAAGCGGGAGCTCCGTCAGGCCGATGAGGAGGTCCCAATCGTGCTGGCGGGCTTGGTCTCGCAGCCGTCCCAAGGCCGTATTGACATCCTCGCAGTCTGTGGTGAACGACTCGCTGACGATCTCGATGTCCCAGGCGTCGCGGTCCTCCCCCCTCGGCTGGAGGTCGCTGATCCGGCGCGCAACGTCGGTCGGCGAGGCGGGATCGGCCAAGAGGCCGACGTGGACCGGGTTCATTCCCCCGCACTACCCGCACGCCAGTAGCCGTAACCACCCTCCCTTTCCCCGGCTCCACCACGGCAGGAGGCGCGGAGATCATCATCCCCCGTATCCCAGCGACCGTGA
Source organism: Sinomonas sp. (assembly GCF_051955515.1). GTDB lineage: Bacteria > Actinomycetota > Actinomycetes > Actinomycetales > Micrococcaceae > Sinomonas. The sequence continues at coordinate 22,931 of NZ_JBQCGQ010000173.1, read as the reverse complement.
GATCGACCGCGCGGCAGTCTGCACCACCGGCACGAGGCCGCGCATGCGCTGCGCTGGCATGAAAGGCTTCGTCGCGGAAACGCTGACGGCGGCAACGATGGCTCCGCCGGCGTCCCGAATGGGCGCGGAAACGCATCGGATTCCCGGCTCATTCTCCTCGAGATCCATGGCCGCTCCATGCCGCCGATAGTCCTCCATCCGCTCGAGGAATTCGTCGGCTCCGTCTGCGCCTCCACGATGTTCAGCTTCGTAGAGACCCCGCCAATCGTCGGCACGGTCCAAAATGAGCGCCTTGCCGATTCCGGTCTTCGTCAAAGGCATGCGATGCCCGATTCTCGACCGCATTTCGGCCCCTCGATTTCCGGGAATTTTGTCGAGATACAGCACTTCCCCGGCGTCGACAATGGCGAGGTGCACCGTGTCCTGGACCTTTTCGGCTAGTTCTTCGAGAATCGGCCGAGCCACAACTGGGAGCGGATTCTGATGCAGGGCGCGGAATCCGAATTCGATGAGCGTTGGCCCGAGCGAATAGTCGCGGCCCGCCGCCACGCGTAGATACCCATAGCGCTCGAGCAGCTGCACCAGGCGGTGGGCGGTGCTCCGTCCGAGGCCGGTCGCCTCTGTCACGCTCCGCAGGTCCGTGGCGCCATGGGCGACGGCGCGGATCACCTCGAGCCCGCGCGCGAGAGTCTGAGTTCCCGCAGGCAGGGGAATATCATTCAGCACTACCGCAGCATATCCCTATATTTGGGACGCCGTTCGACATTCTGGGACGCTCTCGAAAGACTCTCGCCATGACAGACCTCTCGCCCCGCCTCATCGGGCTCGACTGGGGCACCACCTCCTGCCGGGCCTACCTCTTGGGCGAGGACGGCGAAGTCCTCGACCAGCGGCTTGGCGGACGGGGAGTCCTCGCACTGACTCAGTCCGGGAACCGGGAAGCCGCCTTCGAGCGTGAGCTCGCGGAGCTCTGCGGGCCGTGGTTGGAACGCAACCCCCAACTCCCGCTCGTGGCCTCCGGCATGGTGGGCAGCAATCAGGGCTGGGTCGAGGCGGGCTATCGCAACCTCCCCGTGGACCTTATGTCCCGCCCTGAGTACCTGACGGAAGTCGCGACCGCGTACGGTCCGCTCTTCGTCATCCCGGGCTTGTTCAAGGAGGGCCGCGGCCAGGACTTCCCCGATGTCATCCGAGGCGAGGAAACCCAGCTGCTCGGCGCGCTTCCGGAGGCGCCCCACGGCGCGGGCGGGTCGTCAGCAAAGGCCCAGCCCGCCGTCGTCGTCCTTCCCGGGACCCACACGAAGTGGGTCCGACTCGAGGGCACAGTGGTGACGGATTTCGTGACCTCCATGACGGGCGAACTGTTCGGCCTGATCACCCAGCAGAGCATCATCGCGAGGCTTGCCGAAGACGCGCGGGAACCTGACATCGCGGCGTTCGACCGCGGCCTTGACGTCGCGTTCGGACGGGACGCGGACATCGCGTCGACGCTCTTCTCGGCGAGGACCCTCGTGATGGCCGGCCAACTCGAGCCAACGGCGGTCAAGGACTACGTCTCCGGCCTCATGATCGGCGTTGAGGTGGAGCGGTTCGCTCGGAGCTGGATGGGGGAACACCATGAGGCGACCATCTGCGCCAACGCGCAACTCGGCTCTCGCTACGCACGGGCCCTCAAGCGCGCCGGCGTGCGCTCGACGCTCGCCCCGGAGGACGCCGTTGCCACGGGTCTGTGGCGCACCGCCGTCGCCTTGGGCATTGTTGGCCGCAGCGGAATCGCCGGCGCAGGCGAACCCATCGACAAGGAGACCCCATGACCACCGGACTCGTCGCCATCCTCCGTGGGATCACGCCAGCGGAGGCGGAAGCCATCGGAAGCACGCTCTACGAGGCGGGCTTCCGCTCCATCGAGGTCCCGCTCAACTCGCCGGACCCGCTCGAATCGATCAAGCTCATCCGGGCCGCGCTGCCGGATGACTGCGCCGTGGGCGCGGGAACCGTCCTGACGACCGGGCAGGTGGAGCTCGTGAGGGAGGCGGGATCGGACATGGTGGTCTCGCCGAACATGAACACGGAGGTCATTCGCGCAACCGTGGCCGCGGGGATGCGGAGCTACCCGGGCGTCGCGACGCCCACCGAGGCGTTCGGCGCGATCGACGCCGGGGCTACCGCACTCAAGCTGTTCCCCGCGGACTCCGTGGGCATCGGCGGGATGCAGGCGTGGCGGCCCGTGCTGCCGCCCGGCACCGAGCTGCTGCCCGTGGGCGGGATCGATGCCCACAATCTCGGCGCGTGGGTCGCGGCGGGCGCCGCGGGCGCCGGCATCGGCTCAACCCTCTACAAGCCCGGCCGCAGTGCCGACGACGTGGCCGCCCGCGCAGCTGAGCTCATGGCCGCGTGGCGCAGCGCCTCCCGCTAGACGAGAACAGGAGTCATCATGAAAATCACGTCGCTCACCACGTACACCGTTCCCCCGCGCTGGCTCTTCCTCAAGATCGAGACCGACGAGGGCGTCACCGGCTGGGGCGAGCCCGTGGTCGAAGGCCGCGCCGCGACGGTCGCCGCGGCGGTGGAGGAGCTTTCCGACTACGTGGTCGGCCAGGACCCCCGCAACATCGAGGACCTCTGGACGGTCATGTACCGGGCAGGCTTCTACCGCGGCGGGCCGATCATGATGAGTGCGATCGCCGGCATCGACCAGGCGCTCTGGGACATCAAGGGCAAGGCCCTCGGGGTTCCCGTCCACGAACTCCTCGGCGGGAAGGTCCGCGAGAGCATCCGCACGTACTCCTGGATCGGCGGGGACCGCCCGGGTGAGACCGCCGCGGCGGCGCGGGCCGCCGTCGACCGGGGATTCACCGCCGTGAAGATGAACGGCACCGAAGAGCTGCAGTACATCGACACGTGGGACAAGGTCGAACGATGCCTTGAGAACGTCCAGGCCATTCGGGAGGCGGTGGGCCCCAACATCGGCATCGGCGTGGATTTCCACGGGCGCGTCCACAAGCCGATGGCCAAGGTGCTCATCAAGGAGCTCGAGCCGTTCAAGCTCATGTTCATCGAGGAGCCAGTGCTCTCCGAGCACGCGAACTCGCTGCTCGACGTCATGCGCAACACGCCGACGCCCATCGCGCTCGGCGAGCGGCTCTACTCCCGCTGGGACTTCAAGGAGATCCTCGCGACGGGCGCCGTGGACATCATCCAGCCCGACGCCTCGCACTGCGGCGGCATCACCGAGGCCCGCAAGATCGCCCACATGGCCGAGGCGTATGACGTCGCCCTCGCGCTTCACTGCCCCCTCGGCCCGATCGCCCTCGCGTCGTGCCTCCAGATCGACGCCGGCTGCTACAACGCGTTCATCCAGGAGCAGAGCCTCGGCATCCACTACAACACCTCGAACGACCTCCTCGACTACGTCACCGACCCCTCTGTGTTCGCCTACGAGGACGGGATGGTGAAGATCCCCGACGGCCCCGGCCTGGGCATCGAGGTCAATGAGGAGTATGTCGTGGAGCGCGCGGCGGAAGGGCACCGGTGGCGGAACCCGGTGTGGCGGCATCGGGATGGTTCCGTCGCCGAATGGTGAGGCGGGTTCCCCCTACCGCTACACGCCGCAGCGCAACCGCTCCCTCTACCCGTTCACCCCACCCGCGCTCGCTTCCCAAGTTCGGGCGGATGGCGTTTGCCGGGGCGCTCGCGGTGAAGGGCGTGTCCGATACGCAGGTGCTCACAGCGGGCGCGGAGCGACGCGCTTGTGACGCTTGACCCTACACCGGCAAGGTCGGCCCTCAGATCGTGGCGTCGGCGGCGACCAGGGACACCTCCCAGGCGATCGCATCCCTGGACGCGGTGGCAGCAACGGGCGGGACGACGGTGCTCCCCGGCCACGGCGACCCATGGCAACGCGGGGCGGAGACCGCTGCCCGCTATGCACGGAATGCCGGGCCGCACTGAGACTGTCGGGAATCGGCAAAGAAAATGCCGCCGCACCATGGGGTGCGACGGCGTTTTCGGTCATCGGGCGAGGGGCTACGCCATTTCCTCGCCGACACCGACGGTGAAGATGTTCGGCCCCGTGCGAATGACCTTCACGCGGTCTCGCGGAGCGTTGGCGGAGCGGGAAATGTGGGCCACGGCCGCTTCGAGTGTGTGGTGTGCGGTCTCGCGATCCCAGATTTTCACGGTGACGGAGTTCGATTCAAAGGTCATGCGCCATTGCCTTCTTTGATGTCGGACGGTGGGTTGCCTCGGCTTTGAGGCCACCGCCATCCACTGTAGCCAAGCGCCTCGCACGGCCGCCGCACAATGTGATGGATCCCACCGCCCCAATCCGTGCCGCCGTCCTCTCCGAATTCCTTCGGGAAGGCCTGGTTCAAGGAGGGCGATGCGAAGACGTGAGACAGTTGTCTACATGCCGGATCGCGACGCCGGGGGCGCTTCCGCACCGGACATAGACGAGCTCATGGGCCGTGTGGCGCTGGGCGATCAGGGGGCTTTCGGGTCACTCTACGACGCTCTCGCGCCCCTTGTGCATGGGCTTGTGCTCCGCGTGGTGCGCGATCCGGCCCAGAGCGAGGAGGTCACCCAGGAGGTCTTCCTCGAGGTGTGGCAGCAGGCCAAGCGCTTCGACGCCGACCGGGGCCGCGCGAGAGCGTGGATTACCGTGATGGCGCATCGCCGTGCGGTGGATCGGGTGCGGGCGGCGCAGGCCGCGGCGGATCGTGACCTCCGCGAGGGCATCAAGGACTTCCAGGAGAGCTACGACGACGTCGAGCACCAGGTCGAGGTCGCGCTGGAGAGCGAGCGCGTCCACAGGGCCCTCGAATCGCTCACGGACATCCAGCGGCAGGCCATCCGCCTCGCGTACTACGGGGGCTACACCTACGGCGAAGTGGCCGACGCCCTCGGCCTGCCCCTGGGCACCGTGAAGACCAGAATCCGTGACGGGATGATCCGCCTGAGAGACGTGTTGGGAGTGAGCCATGGATGACCAGCTGCACCTGCTGACCGGCGCCTATGCCCTCAACGCGCTCGACGACGACGAACGGCGCCGCTTCGAGCGTGCCCTTCCCTTTGGGGATCCGACGGCGGAGGAGGCCCGCGAGCTGAGCGAGACTGCGGCGCTGCTCGCCGCCGGGACGACCCCAGTCGCGCCACCGCCCGCCCTCAAGGAGCGCCTCATGGCGCAGATCGCCTCGACGCCGCAAGTGGCCGCGACGCCCGCGGCGCCCCCCGCCCCCGTTGCGCCGGCACCTTTACACGGTAAAGGTGACGGCGCAAGCAGGGGGGCCGGGCGTGAGGTGGGCGTCGGGCGATTCGGTGAGGGCCGCCGTCGTCCGCTCCCGCCTGTTGCGCGATGGCTCGCCGCGGCCGCAGCGGTCCTGCTGGTCGCCGGAGTCGGATCCGGGGTGTGGGGCTTCCAGGCCCAGCAGCAGCGCGACGCGGCGCTCCGGGAGCTCGCGGCGGCCCAAGCCTCGCGCTCGGGCGTGATCGAGAGGATCCTGTCGGAACCCGACGCCAAGGTCCAAGAAGTTCCGGCTCCGGGTGGGGCGACCATGCTCATCGCCCATTCGAAGGACGCGCAGCTGGCTGGCGTAGTGACCATCGGGATGGCGGCGCCGCCTGCGGGGAAGGCATATGAGCTGTGGCTCATCGACGCCGGCGGGGCGGCGAAGCCCGCGGGACTCGTCGCGCTCGGGGAGGGGAGCACGTGGAATGAGCTGCCGGGCGGCCTGGGCGGCGCCGCGGTCCTCGGGGTGACGGTCGAGCCAGCGGCCGGGTCGGCGCAGCCCACCACTGCGCCAATCCTCCTCGCGCCGATCACGTGATCCCCCGAAGCTGAGGCCAATCCGGGACGCGAACCGCTCCGAAGTGTGCGTGCAGGCATTCGATCAGCAACGACAGGAGCAGTCATGTCAACGTCTGTCATCTCGCACCGCACTCCCGTGCAGCTCGCGGCCGCCGCGGTGGGGGCGGTCTTCTTGGTCGTCGGAATTCTGGGCTTCATCCCGGGTATTACGTCCGACGTCGGCAGTCTGAGCTTCGCGGGGCACGGATCCCACGCGATGCTCTTGGGGCTGTTCCAGGTCTCCGTGCTGCACAACATCGTGCACGTCCTGTTCGGCGTCGCCGGTCTCGCCCTTGCCCGCAGCATGGGATCCGCGAAGGGCTACCTCGTCTGGGGCGGCGCGATCTACCTGGTGCTCTTCGTCTACGGCCTTATTTTCAACGGCGACATGGCAGGGAACTTCGTCCCCGTGAACGCCGCGGACAATGTGCTGCACCTGGTGCTGGGCATCGGGATGCTCGCCGTGGGCCTGGTGCTTGGACGGCAGACCGTGGCCCGCACGCGCTGAGGTCCCAAACCCACCTGAGAAGCCGCGGTGTCCGGGGGAGTCCGGACGCCGCGGTTTTCGGCGAATTCCTCGATTCCGGAGCGGGCTTGCTGGGTATCGTTGGGGAATGGAAGAGCTGAGTGCCACTGGCTCGGAGGATCTGCTTGATCTGCTGCTCGACAGCGACGACCTCGCAACGTTTCTCCAGCGGCTCTGTGAGGTTGCGGCTGACGATCTGTCGGGGCCCGACGAAGTCCACTGCAGCGTGACGGTTTCGCGTGAACGCCGGAAGGACACGATCGCCAGCAGCGGCGAGATGGCCGCGGCAATGGACGAGATCCAGTACTCCTGCGGCGAAGGTCCGTGCACCGACGCCGTGAAGACCGGCCATTCGATCAACGTCCCCGACCTCCTCGAGGACGAGCGCTACCCGCGATACCGGAAGGCTATGGAGGGCAAGGGCATTCGCTCGATCTTCGCCACCCCGATTCCCCTGCCCTCTACGGCCAAAGCGTCCGCCGCCCTCAACTGCTACAGCTCTGAACCCGGCTTCGACGGGCAGAGCCGTGCCGAAGATCTTGCCGCGCTTGCCGCGAAGTCAGTGCTCCTCGCCGTGCGGTTCGAGAATGAGTCGGACAAGGCCTCGGACCTCGCCGCAGCCCTTGAATCCCGCACCGCGATCGATCTCGCCGCGGGCGTCATCATGGCCCAGTCGGGCTGCTCACAGGAGAAGGCCATTGACGTCCTCAAGACGGCCTCCATGAACAGGAACGTCAAACTCCGCGACATCGCTACCTCGATCCTGGCGCGTTTCGACGACGCCGACCCGAAGACCTACTTCAGCTGATCCGAGCGGTGTCCTGATCGCGAAACCTCTGAAACCCTTCGAAACCCCCGGCTCAAACCGGGGGTTTCGGCGGTTTGCGGGGGTTTCGGCGTAGGACCGAGGGCGAGCACGCACCCGGCGCTCTTGAAACCCCCATCCGTAAGTGCTAACTTACTGTTCGTGGTTACTTACGGACGGCAGGGCGACGTCTGGGACGCGATGGGCGATCCCACGCGCCGCGCCATCATGGAGCGCCTTGCCGATCATCCCAGCCCGGTTGGCGAGCTCGCCGAGCAGTTGCCGGTCAGCCGCCCCGCGGTCTCCCAGCACCTGAAGGTGCTCAAGGAAACCGGGCTTGTCAGCGACGAGACGGTGGGCACCCGGCGTGTCTATCGCCTCAACCCCGCTGGCGTTCAGGCACTGCGCGACCAGCTCGACATGTTCTGGAATCGTGCACTCGCCAACTACGAGTCAGTCGTTGAAGAAGTTGAAAAAGAGGAGAAATGACCCTCGCAGCAGATGCCGTGGTCCGGAAGGTGATCACGGTCGAGGCTCCCCTGGAGCGTGCATTCAAGGTCTTCACCGAGCGTTTCGACGAGATCAAGCCGCACGAGCACAACCTGCTCCCTGTGCCGATCGCCGAAACGGTCTTCGAGCCACGCGTCGGCGGTCACGTGTACGACCGCGGCGTGGACGGCAGCGAGTGCCGCTGGGCCCGAGTGCTCGCCTTCGAGCCACCACATCGCCTCGTGTTCAGCTGGGACATCGGCACGACGTGGCAGGTTGAGCCAGACCTCGCCAACGCGAGCGAGGTCGAGGTCCGCTTCATGGCGGAGGGTCCGCACCGAACGCGGGTCGAGCTCGAGCATCGCCACCTCGACCGTCACGGCCCCGGTTGGGAGGACCTGTACGCGGGCGTCGACAACGACGGCGGATGGCCGCTCTACCTTGCGCGCTACGCCGCGCTTCTGGCCGGCTGAGCGAGGGGCGGCCAAGCGCAGGTTCTAGGCGTGTTCTGCCTCGTACCGAACCTTGATGGCGCCGCGCTTGATCTTCACCTCGAGGATGCGCACGTTCGTCAGGTCTGCCAGAGACCGCACGTGGGTCCCGCCGCACGGCTCGGCATTGACGCCCTCGATGGTGACGGTCCGGTGGCCGTTCTCGTCCATGGAGGCGGTGACTGCACCCCGGGTGGCGAGGGCCTGGTCCATCCCAGCCTGCAGCTCGGCGCGCACGGCCTCGCGCAGCTCGGGGGTCGCGAGCTCGTCCTCGTGGCCCTCGGGGTCGAAGTCGAGCCGAGCCTGCCCTGGGAAGTGGCTGTGCCCCGAGTGCCGCCATCCGCGGGCCTCGCCGAGGGCACCGAGGACGTGGCCGGCCGTGTGCAGAGCGGCGTGGAGGCGGCGCTTGTCGGCGTCGACGGAACACTGCACGGCGTCCCCGATCGAGAGCCTACTGCCCGAGAGGGCGTCTCCCGTGAGGATCACAAGGCCTTCGTCATTGCGCCCGGGGGTGACGGGACCGCCGTCGACCGTTCCCTCGTCGGACGGCTGACCGCCGCCCTGGGGATGGAAGATGTTCGGCGAGACGGCGATCCAGGGTGAGGTGCCGCCGTCGTCCCCCTCTCCAACGCTCCCGCTGGACGCAACGACGTACGCCTCAGTGTCGGTAATGTACGTGTCGCCGTAGTAGGCCTGCTCCTGCACTGGGCGCGCGTGGGCGGAAGATGCGTCAGCCACGCCAGCGAAGCGTCATGAGGAAGCCTGTGATGGCGACGCCGAAGCCCACGAGGATGTTCCAGTTGCCCAGCGCCGGAACGGGGTAGAGGCCCTGAGTCACGTAGAAGACGATGATCCACAGCAGGCCCACCACCATGAGGCCGAACATGAGGTACTTGTACCACTGAGGCGTGGGGCCCGCGGCCTTCCGCGTGCGCCGCTTCTTCTTGGCCTTGCTCCGGGCCTTGGCGGCCTTGTTCTTGGTGAGGGCCTTGTCCGCGCTCTTGGAAGCGCGCGCAGTGGTCTCGGGCTTGTCCGGGGAATCGGGCACTGGTCCTCCTCGGGGCCGGCTTCCGCTCTGCCGGGACCCGCTTGGTATCCTGCAAACACCGCCGACGCGCCGGGGTGCCGCTGAGCTGGCTGATCACTGGTTCTGACAGCCAAGTCTAGCCGTCCCAGCCTGCCGGCCCACCCACTCCCACGATTGGCCGAACCGCAATGACCACCCGCATCCTCGTCATCGACAACTACGACTCGTTCGTCTACACCCTGGTTGGCTACCTCCAGCAGCTCGGCGCCGAGACCACCGTGGTGAGGAACGACGACGTCTCCCTCGCCGAGGCCATTGAGCTCGCCGAGGCGCGCGACGGCGTCCTCATCTCTCCCGGCCCCGGCAACCCGGGCGAGGCGGGCGTCTGCATCGAGCTCATCCGGTGGTGCGGGGACGCGGCGAAGCCGATGCTGGGAGTGTGCCTGGGCCATCAGGCCCTCGCAGAGGCGTTCGGCGGCAAGGTCACGCACGCCCCCGAGCTCATGCACGGCAAGACCTCGCTCGTGGAACACGAGGGCAAGGGCGTTTTCGCCGGACTCAAGTCGCCGTTCACCGCCACGCGCTACCACTCGCTCGCGGCCGTCGCGGACTCGATCCCGGAGGTCCTCGAGGTGACGGCGCACACCCACTCCGGCGTCATCATGGGGCTTCAGCACAAGAGCGCGCCGCTCAGCGGCGTGCAGTTCCACCCCGAGAGCGTGCTCACCGAGGGCGGCTACCAGATGCTCGGAAACTGGCTTGAGTCGCTCGGCCTCGAGGGCGCAGCGGAGAGGGCCTCGACACTGAGCCCGCTCATCCACGCCCAGTAGATTCACAGCTCCGTGGTGCGCTCCGCGGACTTACACTGAGGGCCTTACGGCGTTAAGACAATGCGTCCGAGGAGGCCCCCATGGTCGATATCCCAGCAATGATCGCTGCCCTGCAGCCAGTGGAACTTGAAACCCTGAGGTCCCGAGGGCGCGAGCAGATCCTCGACGCGGGGCTTGTCGCCGCGATCGACGCCGCGGCGGGCGGTCCAGGAGAGGGGCGCGGCTACTACGTGGTAAACGGCCCGCTGTGGCCCGTGGAGAACCGCGAGTACCACCTGAGGTCCGACGTGGCCGCGGCGATCTTCGACGCGCAGCGGTTCGATCCCCAACGGATCAGTTAGCCGCCGCCACCGTTGCCGTTCCCGCTCTTCTTGTCCGTGGGGCCTGGGTTGGGGGTCGGAGGGCCTGAGGAGGACGACGACGGCGCTGGCGCCGGCGGGGGCGGAGCCACCGCCATGCTGAGGACAACGGTGCCGCCCTGGTCGATCGTTCCATCCGGGGGCACGCTCTGGTCCACGATGGTGCCCGCCGGGGCGGTGCTCGTCGTGACCTGGTTGACCTGCACGCCCAGCTTGAGGTCGGCGAGGGCGGCCTTGGCGTCGTCCACGCTGCGCCCCCGGAGATCGGGAACCGCGACCTTGCCGGTGGACACGGTCAGGACCACCTGCGAGCCGATCGCCACCGTCTGCCCCACGCCCGGGGAGACGGTGATGACGTGGCCGAACGGGACGGTCGCGCTGTTGGCGGTCTTCGACTGGTCGGCGGGAACGAGGCCGAGCGAGCGGAGGAGATCCCGTGCGCCGGCCTCGGTGTTGCCGATGAGGCTTTGGGGGATCACGGCCGTGGACGGCCCGCTCGAGATCTCGATGACGATCTTCGCGTTCTTCTCGAGCTGTGCGCCCATGGACGGAATCGTGTCGATGGCAAGGCCCTTGGCCACGTCCGCACTCGGCTTCTGCGCGAACTCGGGCTGGAGGCCCAGCTGGGTGAGCTTCGCGAAGGCGTCGGTGTCCTTGAGATTCGCCACGTTCGGGACGCTGACGTAGACGATAGCGGGCGGCTGCGTGAGGTAGCTGTAGAGCCAGTAGCCGCCACCGCCCAGGACCAGAAGTGCGATCACGAGGAAGATGGCGATGCCGCCCCGATGCCTCCGCCGGCGTTCCTCGGGCTCGTCGTCGTCGAACGGGAGGAAGGGGTCGGCGTCCTGCGCCGGCACGAGCGGGATCTCGCCCGTGTCGCCCAGATGGGGCGACGGCGGCTGCGCACTGTCGGCGGCCAGCCCGCCCCCGGCTGCGGCGAGGGCCAGCGCCTCTGTGTGCTCGGCGTCGTCCATCGCGGCCGTGGGAAGCGCGCGTCCTGCGCCGGCAGCACGGAGCGCGCGGCGGAACGCGCCCGCGTCCTGGAAGCGGCGGGCCGGGTCCTTCTGGAGCGCCTTGTCGAGGACGCTCTGCACGGCGTCTGTAATGGCCGGATTGAACTCCTGCGCCTTCGGGGCCTCGACCTGAACGTGCTGATAGGCGACCGAGACCGGCGACTCGCCGATGAACGGCGGGCGGCCCGTGAGGAGCTCATAGAGGAGGCATCCCGTGGAGTACAGGTCGCTCCGCGCGTCCACAGTCTGGCCCTGGGCCTGCTCCGGGGAAAGATACTGGGCGGTTCCGACCACGGCCTGCGTCTGGGTCATGGTTGCGCCCGACTCCGCGATTGCGCGGGCGATGCCGAAGTCCATGACCTTGACGCCGCCAGTCTCGTCGTCGCACACCATGACGTTCGCGGGCTTGATGTCCCGGTGGACGATCCCCGCGCGGTGGCTGTACTCGAGCGCAGACAGAACGCCCTGGACGTATTCGAGGGCCTTGTCCTGGGCGATCGGGCCCTCGCGGACCAACTCGCGCAGCGTCCGCCCGGTCACGAGCTCCATGACCATGAACGGCACGTCCACGGAAGCCGGGTTGAGGGGGTCGGCCGACCGTTCGCCCGTGTCGTACACCGCCACGATGTTCGGGTGGTTGAGCGCCGCCACGGCCTGCGCCTCGCGTTCGAAGCGCACGCGCAGCTGCCGGTCGCGCCCCATGTCCGGCCGGAGCATCTTGACGGCCACCGTCCGGCCGAGCCGCGTGTCCTGCGCCTCGAAGACGTCCGCCATGCCACCGCGACCCAGGAGCCGTCCGAGCACATAACGGCCCGAGAGGACGACGGGCTGCGGCATGGGCTCGTCCTCTCGTTCCAGCGGCGTGTGGGTGGGCTGCGTCATGACCTCGTATTTCCCGGCAGAAGGGACTGTTAGTCCAGTGTGGCCCTACTTGGTGGCCGAAGGTGTGGAGGTCGGTCCTGTTGAGGGTGTCGCGGCCTGAGTGCGGGTTGGTGTGGGCGTGGGAGTGGGCTGCGGGACCACGGCGTACGTGACGGTAATGGTGGTTCCGAGCGGCACGCGTCCGGTCGGGCTTACGGTCAGCACAGCACCCATGAAGCCCTGCGACTGCTGGACGGGCGCGAGCTGAACCTGAAGGCCCAGGGCCTCGAGCTGCTGCTGAACCAGCGCGTAGTTCTGCCCCACGTAGTCCCCGGCCACCACGTTGACCGTCTGGACGGTTTGCGTTGGCGTGGGTGTGGGGGTCGGCGTCGGCGTGGTGCTCGACTGGGTCGGCGTGGGGCTGGGCGGCGTGGACGACGCCGTGGGCAGCGGGGCCGGCGAGAACAGGCCGGAGTTGCTCAGCCAGACCCCGAGGAGCACGAAGAGCAGGAGCAGCACGAGCGCCACGAGCGGCCACGTGAGCGCACTGCGTTTCCTGCGGGTGCGCGGCGGGACGGGGCTGACCTCGTCCTCTTCGTTGACCGGCGCGTACCATGGCGAGTCCCCGCCCGGGTGATCGCCCTCGACGGCGCTCACGTCATCGTCGGCCGTGGACATCACGGGAAGCGCGGCGGTGGCCGGCGACGCAGCGTGCGCGGCCTGAGCGCCCGCAGCCGCGGCACCCAGCGCACCCGCGGCTGCAGCCCCGCCGACGACGGCGGTCGGCGCCGTGTCCTGCCGTCTCACCGGCTGGGTCATCGCCTCGGTGGAGTCGTCGTGGAGGAGCATCGCGGGTACGGCGGCTTGGGCTGCGCGGATGTCCCCGCGGCGGATCGCCTCGGCCGCCTCGGCGAACTTGATCGCGTTCGCCGGACGATTGCGGGGGTCCTTCGAGAGCATCGACATGAGCAGCGCCCGCACGGGGGCGGGGATCTGCTCGGGGAGGGGCGGCGGGGCGTCATTCACCTGGGCGAGCGCGATCGCGATCTGGCTCTCGCCCGAGAACGGGCGATGGCCCGTGAGGCACTCGTAGCCGATCACGCCGAGCGAGTAGATGTCGCTCGAGCCCGTGGCCTGCTGGCCCGTGGCCTGCTCCGGTGCGAGGTACTGGGCCGTTCCCATGACCTGACCCGTCTGGGTGAGCGGCACCTGGTCTGCCAGGCGCGCAATGCCGAAGTCCGTGACCTTGACGCGGTTGTCCGGCGTGATGAGGAGATTGCCGGGCTTCACGTCGCGGTGGACGAGCCCCCGCGCGTGCGCGACGGCGAGGGCACGCGCGGTCTGTGCCATGATGTTGAGCGTCCGGTCGGGGGAGAGGACCTTCTCCCGCTCGAGGATGGAGCTGAGCGGCTCGCCGGGGACGAGCTCCATGACGAGGTAGGCCGACCCGCTGTCCTCGCCATAGTCGAAGACGTTCGCGATGCCGTTGTGGTTGAGCAGCGCGGTGTGGCGTGCCTCGTTGCGGAAGCGCTCGAGGAAGCCGGGATCGCCCGCGTACTCCTCCTTGAGGATCTTGATGGCGACGTTCCGCCCCAGCACCTCGTCGCGGGCGTTCCACACCTCGCCCATGCCGCCGATGGCGATACGGCTCTCCAGGTGGTACCTGCCGCCCAAGGTGATGCCCGACGTGGGTCTCACTTCTTCAACACCGCCTCAAAGATCTTGCTCGCGCTCGGACTGGTCAGTTTGGCGCCCGTCAGGACGTCGACGCCTTCCATCACCACGGTCACCTGCACCTGCGGATTGTCCGCGGGGGCGAATCCGGTGAACCACGAATTGTTCAGGCCGCTCGTCCCGAGCTCGGCCGTTCCGGTCTTGCCGGCCACCTGCACGCCGGGAACGGCGGCACCCTTCGCGATGCCGTTCGAGACCACCTGCGTCATCCAGTCGGTGATCTGACCGGCGATCGCCGGGGTGGTGGAGGTCCGCAGCACCTCAGGCTTGGGCTCGTCGATGATGCGCAGATCGGGGGCCCGCACGGTCTTGATGAGCGAGGGCTTCATCTGGACGCCGCCGTTCGCAATCGCATCTGTCATCAGCGCGATCTGCAGCGGGGAGGCCTTCGTGTTGAACTGCCCGATCGATGCCTGGGCGAGCTGTGCCTGGTCGAGATTGGTCGGCCAGACGCCCGACTGGTAGTCGAGGTGCAGAAGGTTGCCAGCGTCCTGCCCGAAGCCGTACGCGGCCGCCTGCTTGCCGATCGCGTCCTGCCCGAGGTCGAGCGCGATCGACGCGAACGGCGTGTTGCACGACTGCTCGAGCGCGAAGACGAAGCTCGCCTCGTTCTGGGTGTAGCAGTTGCCCCCCGCGTAGTTCGGCAGTGTCGCGGTGCTGCCCGGGAGCGGCATCTGGGCGGGGTTCGGCAGGACGCTGTCTTTGTTGTACTTGCCGGAGGCGAGGGCGGCGGTGGTGTCCACGAGCTTGAACACGGAACCGGGAGCCAGGAGCGCGCCCGTCGGGCCGCTCACGCTCTGGTTCAGGTTGATGCCCGGGACGCTCTGCAGCTTGGTCATCGCGGCCTGAGCGGCCGCCTGATCGTGCGTGGCGATCTGGTTCGGGTCATAGCTCGGCTTCGAGGCCATCGCGATGATGGCCCCCGTCTTCGGGTTCGTGACCACGATCGAGCCGCGCATGCCGTCAGGGATGAGGCTGTAGGCGAGCTGCTGGATGGCCGGATCGATCGTGAGCTCCACCGAGGCGCCCTGCGGCTGCTGGCCGAGGAACAGCTGCTTGATCCGGTCGAGCAGGAGCTGGTCCGAGGTTCCGGTCAGCGTCGAGTTCATGCTCTTCTCGAGCCCGGTCGAGCCGAAGATGTTGGAGTAGTAGCCCGTGAGCCCGGCGTAGAGGTCCGGCTGCAGGTACTGGCGCTGGTATTTGCAGCTCTCAGACCCGCTGGCCACCGATTGGACGATCGGCTGGCCGGCCACGAGGATCGTGCCGCGGTCCTGGCAGAAGGTCTGGAGGATCGCCCGGTTGTTCCACTGGTTGGACGCGAGCTCGTCGGCGCCGATCACCTGGACGTAGCTGATCGAGCCCAGGATGAGGGCGAACATGGCGGCAATGGCCACCCATGCATGTCTGATGGCCTGGTTCACTGCTTCTTCACCGCCTGCGTCAGGGTCGTCTCCGCGGCCGTCTGCTGCCGCAGCGACGACGTCGTTGCCGGGTTGGGGGCCTCTTCGGGGTGCAGGGGAGTGGTGTCGAGCGGGCGCCGGGCCGCATTCGAGATCACGAGCATGAGCGCGATGATGATCCAGTTGGCGAGGAGCGAGGAGCCGCCGGCCGCGAGGAACGGAGTGGTGAGGCCCGTCAGGGGGATGAGCCGCGTGACGCCGCCGATGACCACGAAGCACTGGAGGCCGATCCCCGCGGACAGGCCGCATGCAAGGAGCTTCCCGAAGGCGTCCCGCGCTCCGATCGCAGCGCGCATTCCGCGCGTCACGAGGAGCGCGTACAGCATGACGATCGCGAAGAGCCCCACAAGGCCGAGTTCCTCGCCGAAGGCCGCGATGATCATGTCCGAATGCGCGAACGGCACGAGATCCGGGCGTCCTTGGCCCAGGCCCGTCCCGATGATCCCTCCGTTGGCCATGCCGAACAGCCCCTGGACGATCTGGTAGCTGCCGCCGAACTGGCGGCCGAAGACGTCCGGATCGAACGCGTTGAGCCAGCCGTCGATGCGGAGGCGGATGTGCGGGAAGATGATGCTCGAGGCCATGGCTCCGCCGAACATGAGCAGGATGCCGAGGAGGGCCCAGCTCGCGCGGCTCGTGGCCACGTAGATCATCGAGATGAAGATCCCGAAGAAGAGGATCGACATGCCGAGATCGTGCTGGAAGATCAGGATCCCGATGCTCGCGAGCCAGGCGATGATCATCGGGCCCAGATCCCGGAAGCGCGGCAGCTGCAGCTTCCCGATCCGGCGGCCGGCAAGCAGGATGAGGTCCCGGTTCGTGGAGAGGTAGCCGGCGAAGAAGATGCCGATCGTGATCTTGGCGACCTCGCCGGGCTGGAACGTGGCCGAGCCGACCTTGATCCAGACCTGGGCGCCGTTGATGTCGCCCGCCGTGACCCCCGGGACGAGCGGGAGCACCAGGAGCACGGCGCTCAAGATGAGCGAGATGTAGGTGAACCGCCGGAGTGTCCGGTGGTCCTTGAGGACCCAGATCACGACGGCGGCAAGAGCCATTCCGATGACGGTCCAGCGGGCCTGGGCGTTGCCGTAGTCCGTGTCCGGTGTGTCCAGCCGGTGGATCATGGCGAGCCCGAGCCCGTTGAGGGTCACAACGATCGGAAGAATGACCGGATCGGCATATTTTGCCCGGAAGCGCAGAGAGATATGCAGCGCGAGGGATGCTGCGGCCAGGATGCCCGACTCCATCCAGAAGTCGCTGCTGAGGGCGGCGCCTTCGTTGATGGCCGTCATGGCGTTTGCCCCGCACCCGACCACGAGAGCCAGGATCAGCAGGACGAGTTCGATGTTGCGCCGGGGGCGCACGGCCTCGACTGCGCTCACTGTTGTCCTCCCAGGCACGGATTGGTGGGCGATGGGCTGGCCGAGGGCCGCCCTGATGCGCTGGCCGTCCCCGGCGGCGCCGAGGCTGACGGCTGGGGGACAGCGCTCGGCGACGCCGAGGGTTTCGCCGACCCGGACGACGACGGCGAGCTGAGGCAGCTTTCAGGGTTGCTTCGGATTGCGGCCACAATATCCTCCGCCTCCGACAGGCTGTTCGCCGCTATGCCCGCGCGGAGCCGCTGCTGCTGGAAGTCCGGCAGCGAGCTGAGGGTGATCTCGGTGGTGGCGTGCACCTTCGAGAGGGAAATCGGGCCGAGGGTCTGAGACACCCCGTTGAAGATCGCCACTCGGTTCTCGAAGGCCCCGACGTAGTAGCGCGTCTGCGTCCAGGCGTAGCCGAACCACAGCCCGAGGACCACCACGAGGGCAATGACGAGGGCCACCGCGATCTTGATCCACCGACGCAGCCGCTGGCGGCCCGTATCCTGCTCGACCTCTGCCTCCTCGACCTCCACCTCGTCCGAGGCGCGATGCGTCAGGAGTGCGGCGGCGCGGCGCGCGGCGGTTCGGCTCGCGACGGACGGCAGGGAACCGCTCTCGGCAGCCGCCGCGGCAGCGCCGACAAGCTCGTGGGGCCGGCTGTCGAGCTCGCGGCGCAGCACCTCGGCGGAAAGATGGGCGCCGAGATTCGGGTCGGTGGGAACCTCGTGGCGCACCCCCTCCTCGGATGCTTCGTCTCCGGTGTCGGCAGGCTCGGGCGATTCGGGAGAAGTGGGTTCGGCCGATCCCTCAGCCGCAGCGGAAGGCGCCGGCTCTGCTTCGGGGGAGGCGTCGTCCGTCTCTTCCTCGGGTTCCGCCTTGGCGGTGGGCGACTCCGCGCGGGCCGCGGAAGTGACCGGAGTGCGCGCAGCGGCCGAGGCGGTGACGGTCGCGGCGGCCGCGGGAGCGGCAGGGGGCTCCTCGTCGATGGCGGCGTCAGCGGCAATCACGTCCGCGACGATGACGGTGACGTTGTCCGGCGCGCCAGCGGCGAGGGTCAGGCTGATGAGGCGATCCGCGCACTCGCCCGGGTCTTCGATGTCCCGAACCGTCTGCTCGACGATCGCGTGGGGAACGTAGTTGAGGCCGTCGGAGCAGAGCAGCCAGCGCTCGCCCTCTTCGACGTCGAAGGACGTCAGATCGAGCTCGGGGCTCGCGTCCACGTCGCCGAGGACGCGCATGAGCACGTTCTTGTGCGGGTGGGTCTCCGCTTCCTCGGGGCGAAGGCGTCCCTCGTTGATGAGCCGCTGCACGAAGGTGTGATCCACGCTCATCTGCTCGAACCGGGTGCCTCGGAGGCGATAGGCGCGCGAATCGCCAATGTGCGCAAAGGCGAGCTTCGAGCCGTTGAGGAGGATCGCGGTGACCGTGGTGCCCATCCCCGCGAGCTTGGGATTCGTGGCCACGAGCTCGGAGAGCAGCGAGTTTGCAGTCTGGATCTCGTCGGCGAGCACCGTCCCCGCCTCGCCGCTGTCGCCGTACCCGCCGTGGTCCAGGTGCACGAGGTCCAGGACCGTTGACGCACTCGCAACATCCCCGCCGGCGTGGCCGCCCATGCCGTCCGCGACGACGGCAAGATGACGGCCGGCGTACGCCGAGTCGTCGTTCTTGGAGCGCAGTCGGCCCACATCGGACCGGGCTGCGTACCGGAGGATCAGCTGAGTGTCCGGCAAGATCAGGGCCTCAGCTCGATCACGGTCTTGCCGATCCGGATCGGCACGTTGAGCTCCACGGGCTGCGCACGGGTGAGCTGGCGATCAGCGAGGTAGGTGCCGTTGGTCGAGCCGAGGTCCTCGATGAACCAGCGGCTGCCCTGCGGGAAGAGGCGCGCGTGGCGGCCGGAAGCGTAGTCGTCCTCGAGGACCAGGGTGGCCTCCTGCGCGCGGCCCAGGAGCACGGGGCTCTCGCCGAGAGGCATGGTGGTTCCCGCAAGCGGGCCTTCGACGACGACGAGCTGGTTCGCGTGCTGCCGCGGCGGCGGCTCCGCGAGGGCCGGATTCTTGCGGACCTGCCGGGCAGAGGGTGCGCCGGTCTTGTTGCGGCGCCCCACAGCGAGGTCGCGGCGCATGGCGGCGACAATGCTGAACACGAGCACCCACATGAGCACCAGGAAGCCCAGACGGAGGACGGTGAGCGTCAGTTCGTTCACGCAGGTCCTCCCAGAGGTGCCGGCAGCATGCGGAACACAATACGGGTGCGGCCCATGGAGATCGTCGAGCCGTCGAGGAGCTCGGCCGTACCGTTCACACGTTCGCCGTTGACGTAGCTGCCATTCGTCGAGCCGAGGTCTACGGCATACACGCGCCCCTGATTCCGGCGGATCTCGAGGTGTCGGCGGGAAACGCCCGTGTCGTCCACCACGATGTCCGCCTCCGAGGAGCGGCCGAGCACGATCGAGTCTGCATTGATCGAATACCGCTGCCCGTCGATGTCGAGGACCGGATGCGTGCGGACCGGCTGCTGCAGCTGCGCGCCGCCGGGGAACCGATTCGGTGCCGAGGGGATGCGGGGCGGGGCCGGGGGCATGGGGCGACGGGGAACGCTCGGCTGCGCGGGAGCCGGGGCCTGCGACTTCTCCGAGCGCGCGGTGACCTCGAAGATCCCGGCCTTGAGGCCGCCGTCGTGCTTGAAGGAGAAGCGGACCGGACCCTGGAGCGTGTAGCCCTGGGAGCGCGCGTGCTTGACGGCGACGTCGCACAGTTCCTCCGCGAGGGCCTGGCCCCACTGCTGGACGCGCGCGAAATCGTCGTCGCCGAGGCGGGCCTCGAAAACGTTGGGCGCCAAGGTGCGGCCCTGCGAAATGGCAATGGCCTGGTCGTCCATGACGCGGCGCAGGCGGCTGGCGATCTCGACGGGCTGAACCTGGGCATTGCCCCTCGAGAAGACGCCATGCACGGCCTTCTCGATACCGAGCTCGAGGCGGTCGAGCAGTCCCATGGCCGTCCTCCTCTCTCGGCTAGCCATCCGGCGGGGGTGCGCGGCACATTCGTGCGATGCTCCTTCCGATACTACTGGGCCGGTCTGGAAACTCCGCTTCGGAAGTGATGGAGCGCTGCCGAGGGCTCCGTGTCGATTTCGCATCCGAGGGGCGCTCGGCTATGCTTGACCTCGCTGCTTTCGCAGGATTCCGCCGTTCTGGCGGGTCCCGCGGAGGGTGAGCGCGAGTGGCGGAACGGCAGACGCGCTGGCTTCAGGTGCCAGTGTCCGAAAGGGCGTGCGGGTTCAAATCCCGCCTCGCGCACAGCTGAGAGGCCCCGGTCCTGTGACCGGGGCCTCTTTTGTCGTTACGCCACATCCCTCAGCTCGACGGGGCGGATCAGCACGCGAAGCGGCGTGATCATCCAGCGATTGCCCGTCTCGCGGAACTGCTCCGCCGTGGAGAACTCGTACAGGGCGTTCCGGACCCGGATCCATCGAGGCGGTTCGCCGCCGAAGGGGTCGGCGCGCAGGAGCTTCAAGGTCGCCCGATCCGCCTCCAGCAGTTTGAACAGGAACGCGTAGAACCATTCCTCGTGCACCGTGCGCAGCGGGAGGAACCACATGAGCCAGTCGAGGCGCAGGTGGTACGGCGCCCACTGGCGCGGCACGCGCTCAGGCTCGCCCGGCTTGCCCTTGAAGCGGTACTCGCGCCATTCCGCCTCGTCGGAGGGAACGTCGTCGAGCGTCCCCTCCACCACGATCTCGACGCGCCGCTTGGTCACGCTGCCGAAGGCCCCATACGTGTTGCCGAGCATCCAGCGGTTGAAGGCCGCATTCATGAGCTGGCGGCGCGAGAAGAGGTTCTTCGCCGGCCAGTAGCCGAGCACCGCGAGGAACAGGGCCGCGGCGAGGGCGACGACGGCCCACACCCAAGAGCCCACGTCGCCGGGGTAGCCGGTGGGCTCCCCCCCGCCGCCGGCGAAGAGCCCTCCCGACCACACGCCGTCGGGCTCGGCCCCCGCCTCGGCCCATGACGCCGAGGAATAGCGCAGCGGCATGAAGGGGAGCACGGCGTGCACCACCCTGTCGCTCACCCCGGAGAACGCGAGCACAATCGCGGACCAGTTGAGCCACGCGAAGTTCCCCGACAGCACGAGCCAGAGCTGCGTCACGATCACGATCGCCGCGGCGATCGTGGCGAGCGGCTGCGGGGCGAACAGGAAGAACGGCACCACCAGCTGCGCGACATGGTTGCCGATCACCTCCATGCGGTGGAGCGGCTTGGGCAGGAGGTGGAAGCGCCGGCTGAGGGGGCCCGGCATCGGCTGGGTCTCGTGGTGGTAGTACAGAGCGGTGAGATCCCGCCATTCGCGGCCGCCGCGGATCTTGATCATCCCCGCGCCGAACTCGAGGCGGAACATGAGCCACGCGGCGACGAGGAGCACTGCGGTGGGCGGCGGGCTCTGGTCCGAGCCGAGGAACGCGACCGTGAAGCCGGCCTCGAGCAGGAGCATCTCCCACCCGAAGCCGTAGAAGGTCTGGCCAACATTCACGATCGACATGTACAGGATCCACAGCACCAGGAACGCGATGAGCGGAACCCAGGGTGGCCCAAGCTGGGGGATCCCGAGGATGAGCAGGGCGGAGACGGCGAGGCCAATGCCGCAGATCCACCGGAGCCGACGGTCGGAATAGCCCCAGCGGAACAGCGTGGGGCGGTTGAGCCGGTGGAAAGCGTTGAGGAAGTCCGGAACGGGCAGGAGGCCGTGCTCGCCGAGGAGGGCTGGGAACTGGTTGAGGCTTGAGAGGAAGGCGACGAAGAACAGGGCGGCCACGCCCCGCTGCAGAACGATCCGTGCGAGCTCGTAGTCCGGTGCGCTGAACCAGAGCAGCCAGTCCATGGGTCAACGCTACGACGGCCCGCTAGCGTGGTGCCATGAATGAGCAGAGGCCTTTCCAGAACGTCACCTTCCCGTCCAGCGGCCGGGAGGCCCACGGCTACCTCGCGCTTCCGCCGTCCGGGTCGGGGCCCGGCGTGATCGTCATCCAGGAATGGTGGGGGCTTGTTGACCACATCCGGGACGTTGCGGACCGCCTTGCCGCCGAGGGCTTTGTGGCCCTCGCGCCGGACCTCTACGGCGGCCGCGTCGCGCACGACGGCGCCGAGGCTGCCCGCATCATGCAGACCCTCCCGGAAGAGGAGGGGGCCCGCCTGCTGGCCGGCGCCGTCGACTATCTCCTCTCTCTCCCAGAGGTGACGAGCGCAACCGTGGGCGCGATCGGCTTCTGCATGGGCGGCGGCTTCGTGCTGCAGCTCGCAGCCCAGCAGGGGGAGCGGATCAGCGCGGCCGTGCCGTTCTACGGCGTGGGCCAAGGTGTGCCGAACGACTTCTCCGGCATCCGCGCCGCCGTCCAGGGGCACTACGGGGAGCACGACCGCGGGTACCCGGCCGCCCAGGCGCGCAAGCAGGAGGAGCAGATCCGCAGGGAGTCCGGCGCCGAGGTCGAGTTCTTCTTCTACGACGCCGGGCACGCGTTCGCCAACGACTCCAATCCGCAGGGCAATTACCGTCCCGAGGCGGCCAAGCTCGCGTGGGAGCGGGCGGTGCTGTTCCTCAAGGACAAGGTTCGCTGACCGCCCTCACGCCTGCGGGGGTGTGCGCAGGGCTTGGCGGACGACGACGGCGGCCGTCACCATGAGTGCCGCGGCGATCGCGGAGGTGGCCCCGACACCCGAATCGAACGCGTGGCGCGCCGAGGCGAGGAGGGCCGACGCGGCGGGCTCGGGCAGGAGCGGCGCGGCGTCGACGGCGCCGCCGAGCGTTTCGTGGGCCTTCGCCGCGGCGTCGGCCGGCAGCCCGGCCGGCACCGACACGTTGAGCCGGTACGCGGCGCCGAGGACGCTGCCGAGGATGGCCGTGCCGAGGACCGCGCCGAGCTCGTACGCCGTCTCCGAGATCGCCGAGGCTGCCCCGGCCTTCGGAGCGGGGACGCTGGCGATGATGAGGTCGTTCGAGAGCGTTTCCGCCAGGCCCACCCCCGCGCCGACCACCGCGAAGCCCGCAAGCAGCGCCAGGAGCGACCCGTCCCTGCCGAAGGCGAGCACCAGGCCGTAGCCCACGGCATTGAACAGCAGCCCGGTGACCATGAC
>NZ_JBQCGQ010000172.1:0-6563 GCF_051955515.1 Sinomonas sp. | reverse complement strand
CATGATTTGCTCCTCCCCCCCACCCCCCACCGGCCCCGGGCGCAAGCGGAGGGGATCAGGCGACGGCGGCCTCGGCACGCACCGTCTCGAGCGCCTTGGCCCAGAGCACCACCTGATCGAAGACGGGAAGCACCGAGGCGGCCTGGAGCTCGCTCGGGGCGAAGGCGCCGTCCTTGAAGTCGACGAAGAGCGAGAACAGGCCGGTCTTCTGCACATGAGCGACCTGCAGCTCCGACAGGATGCCTCGCAGGTGTTCCACGGCCCGGGCTCCGAATGCGGAGCCGTAGGAGACGATCCCTGCCGCCTTGTTCGCAAGCTCCGGCTTGAGGTAGCTCAGCGCATTGGCGAGAGCGGGCGAGACCGAGTGGTTGTACTCGGGCGTCACGAAGATGAAGCCGTCGAACTCGTCCATCCGGGCGGAGAATTCCTTCACCGAGGCCACTCCCTGCTCGCGCGCCGGCTCGCCGAGCAGCGGAAGGTGATAGTCGGCAATGTCGACGAGATCGAACTCCGCGTCGTCGCGCTCCTGCGCCTTCGCAAGCACCCATTCGGCCACCTGACGGTTCTTCCGGCCGTCTCGCGTGCTGCCGGTGACAATGGCAATCCTGGTCACGCTTCCTCCTAATTGACGCATCAACCAAACCTTGGTGATTTCAGGGATACACCGATATGATTGATGCGTCAAGTTAAGTTACGCACCACTCGGGGGACCCTATGGAGGCACACGCGCCAGCGGAGGGCACCGCTGCCGTGGACGAAACGGCGCGCGCGCCGCAATGGCTCGACGCCCGCGAGCGCGAGGTGTGGCTCGCCCTCCGGCACCTGCTCTGGGGGCTCCAGCCCGCCGTCGACCGCCAACTCCTGCGCGACGCGGGTCTCTCCGGGCCCGAATACTCCGTCCTCGCAACGCTGTCGGACGACCCGAGCGGCGTGGTCAGAGCTGGCACTGCGGCCCGCAATCTCGGGTGGGGGCGCAGCCGCCTCTCCCACCTTCTGCGGCGCATGGAGGCCAAAGGGCTCATCTCCCGCGCCTGTTCGCCCGACGACGGCCGAGGTCAGGACATCGCTCTCACCCCCGCCGGTCGGAGCGCGATCGTCGACGCCGCACCCGGCCACGTCGAGTTCGTCCGCAGCGTGGTCTTCGAACCGCTGACCTCGGAGCAGCAGGATGCGCTCCGCGAGGCGTGCCAGCGGATCTCGGCGGCGATCGAGGCCAGCGGCGAGTGCGACATCTCCTGCGGGGAGGAGCCCTAGACTGGCCGGGTGACCTGGCAGCGCACCACCTCGCAATGGTTCCGCCTCCCCGCTGATCGCCTGTGGGGGGTCCTCGAACAGCTCGACCGCTGGCCCGAGTGGAACCCCGCCGTGGGCGCCGCGAGCCTCGACGGCCCGCTGCGGGAAGGGACCGCGGGCCGCTACGCCCCCTCCCACCGCCTCCTCGGCCCGCTCCACCGCCGAACCGCCCCTGCCTTTCAGGTGGCCGCCACGGAGCCGGGCCGCCGCCTCGTGCTCCGCCAGCCCCAGCCGGGCGGGACGCAGAGCATCGAATGGACTCTCGACGAGCGCCACGGCGGAACAGTGTTCACCCAGAGGGTCACGCTCGAGGGCCCGCTCGCCCAGCAGTTCGGCCTCACGGCCGGCGAACCCCTCGTGCGCGGCTTCGCCGCCCAGTGCGCACGCCTCTACCGGCTCGCCTCGGCAGAGACGGCAGACGCAGCGGCGGACGACGGCGGCTCCTCCGACCGCGCTCCCCTCACCGTCATCGCCGGCGGCTCGGGCTTCCTCGGCAGGCTGCTCGCCGCGGACCTCGTCTGCGACGGTCGGCGCGTCGCGCTCTTGACCCGCACGCCCGAGCGGTCGCCGTTCGAGCAGCTTCTGTGGGACGGCCGAAGCCCCGGAGCCTGGAGCGAGCGCTTGGCCGCCGAACCGGCGCTCGACCTCGTCAATCTCTCCGGCGTGAGCCTGGACATGCCTGGGACGCCCGAGAACCTTGCGCAGCTCGAGGCCTCCCGCGTGGAGCCCACACGAGCCCTTGTCGAGGCGAGCCGCTCGTGGCCCACGCCGCCGCGCCATTGGCTCCAGCAGAGCGCGGTCGGCATCTACGGCGATTCGCCCGAGGAGTTCGACGAGTCGACGCCGCCACCGCCCCATGCTCCCGGGCTCGCCGCCGTCGTCCGGGCCTGGGAGGACTCGGTCCAGGGAGCCCCGGCCGAGAAGCTCACCGTGATGCGCACCGCCGTGGTGCTCGCCCGCGAGGCGGCGATCATGGAGAGGCTTGCCGCGGTCGCGCGCATGGGCGGCGGCGGCCCGCTCGGCACGGGACAGCAGTGGTTCAGCTGGATCCACGCCGCGGACTGGCTGCGGATTGCGAGGGCCGCTCTGGGACTGGTGCCGTCCGCTGGCGAGGTCGTCGTGCCCCTGCCAGGAGGGGTCATCAACGCGACCGCCCCCTATCCCGCCCAGAATCGGGAGCTTATGGCGCACCTCCGCGAATTCGTGGGGATGCCGGTGGGCATCCCGGCGCCAGCGGGCCTCCTGCGGGTCGCTGCAGCGGTGCTGCGCACCAACCCGCAGCTCGCGCTCGACAGCATCCGGGCGGTCCCCGGCGTGCTCCGACGGGCGGGCTTCCAGTTCGACTACCCCCAGCTGGCGAGCGCCTTCCGCGAACTCAAGGCCTAGGGGAGCATCTCAGCGGCCCATGGCGTAGGCGGACATCCCCCTCGGGTCGGCCCCAGCGCGGAGAGCCCCGGTGGCCGGGTCGCGGGCGACGGCGCACAGACGCCCGATCTGCCACTGGCCACTGACCCCGATGCGATGACCGCGTCCGCGGAGCCCGTCGATAACTTCCTGGGGAAAGCGCCCCTCAAGCAGCGCGACCCCTGGCTGCGCCTCGTGTGGGTAGAAGCTGGAGGGCAGGTGCACCGAGTGGAAGGCAGGAGCTTCGATCGCCTCCTGCAACCCCGCGCTGCAGAGCGCGACCTCGAGGAAGAAGTGGGGCTGCCACTGGTCCTGCTGGTCGCCGCCGGGAGAGCCGAACGCGAGGACGGGTTCGCCGCCGCGCGTGGCGAGCGACGGTGAGAGGGTGGTACGCGGGCGGTGCCCGGGAGCGAGCGTGTTGGGAAGCCCCTCCTCGAGCCAGGCCATCTGAAGCCGGGTGCCGAGCGGGAACCCGAGCTCCGCGATGACCGGTGAACTCGAGAGCCATCCCCCGCTCGGCATCGCGGAGACCATCGTTCCCCACTGATCGACGACGTCGACGTGGACCGTATCCGTTCGCGCCCGCCCGTCGCGACCGGGGAGCGACTCGGCCTCGAGGAGGGCGCGGACAGCATTGGGTTCGCCGAGCCCATTCAGGCCCGCGGACTCGAAGGCACCCCGGACGCGGAGATCGGGGAGCCGAGGGGTGCGACCTCCGGGCGTACCGGGACGGACGTCAAGAGAGGCGGACGCTCCGATCAGGCGAGCGCGCTCGGCGGCATACTCGGGCGAGAGGAGTTCCTCCGCGGGAACTTCTCCTCCGTCCCCGTACCACGCGTCCCGATCCGCGAACGCGAGCTTGGTCGCCTCGATCACGGTATGCACGTACCCCTCGGTGCCGGGCGCGAGGCGGCCCTCCCCGAAACCCGGGACGGCATCGAGGATGGCCAGCTGCTGGAGGAAGACGGGGCCCTGGCTCCAGAACCCGCACTTGTGCACGGTCCAGCCGCGGAAATCGAGCGAGACCGTGGGCTCGTAGTGCGGGCGCCACCCCGCGAGGTCATCGGCGGTCAGGAGTCCCGCGTGCGAGCGCCCGCTCGAGTCCCGCTGCGGGATCCGGCAGAAGGCCTCCACGGCGTGAGCGACGAAGCCTTCCGCCCAGGCACGGACGACGGCGTCGATCGCTTCCGTGCGCTGCGCTCCGCGGCCGACGGCGGCCCGCTCCTCCGCAGCAAGGCGTCGCCAAGTGCGTGCGAGCGGCGGGTTGCGCAGGATCATGCCTTCCGCGAGGGGGGCGCCGTCGGGGGCATAGAGTTCCGCAGAACTGGGCCAGTGCGCGAGGAAATGTGGAGCCATGCGGTCAAGGACCGCGGCGAGGCGGGCACTGACTGGGAGCCCTTCCTCCACGACGCGCAGCGCCGGCTCGACGACCTCCCCGAAACTGAGCGTTCCGTGGTCGGCCAGCAGGGTCAGCCATCCGAGCGTCGAGCCGGGGATCGCGGCCGCGAGGAGTCCCGTTCCCGGCACGTGGTCAAGGCCCAGGGCCCGGAAGGCTGGAACACTTGCCTTGGCGGGCGCGGGCCCTTGGGCACAGAGGACCTGAGGATCCCCGCCACGCTTGGCGAGGATGAGCGTCATGTCCCCGCCGGGCCCATTCTGCTGCGGCTCGGCGGCCTGCAGCGCAAAGCCGGCGGCAGCAGCGGCGTCGACCGCGTTCCCGCCCCGCTCAAGCATCGCCATGCCAGCCTGGGCGCCCACCCAATGAGTCGCCGAGACCATCCCGAAGGTGCCCGTCAGTTCGGGCCGAGTCGTGAAGCTCACAGCTCCACGCTAGTCCCAGCCGATGGTTTGTATACAGAAAGACGAGATCGACGGCGAGTGGCTCTTGATTCTGCAGGCTTCCCCTGTCAATGTATACATCGTGAAGGCCAGCGACCGAGCTTATGCGTCCCTCAGGGACGACATCGTGGAGTGGCGTCTCGCGCCCGGGACGGTGTTGGGCGAGGTCGAGCAGGCGGAGCGTCTCGGGGTGTCGAGGACTCCCCTCCGCGAGGCCCTCGCCCGCCTCATGGCGGACGGGCTCGCGACGTCGCAGCGGGGACGCGGCGTGGTGGTCAGCGATATCTCGCTCGATCGGCTCGGGGAGCTCTTCGAGCTCCGCGAGGCGCTCGAGTGCAAGGCCGCCGCCCTGGCTGCCCGCAAGAGCAGCGGCCAGCGCTTCGGCACGCTGCGCGAACGCCTCGCCGCGGCGCCGGCGCTCCTGAGCGACGACGACCCGCAGCGCCACGAGTACTACGCCCTCGTCGCCGAACTCGACGAGGCCATCGATGAGGCCGTGGGAAACGACTACCTCTCCCAGGCGCTCGAGGGCCTGCGCGTGCACCTTGCCCGGGTGCGCAGACTCGCCAAGGACGACGCGGCGCGCCTGCGGCAGGCCGCCGTCGAGCATGCCGCGATCGCCGGGGCCATCGCCGACGGCGACCCGCAGCTCGCCGCCGCTGCGACGGCTGTGCACCTCAGCAACAGCCTCAAGCACATCAGATCCACCCAAGCGAAGGAAGCAACCCATGGTTGAGCTGCACAAGGTCCGCGTCTACCGCAGCGAGGAGAAGCTCCCGCGCCAGGAGCAGCTCGCGTACAGGATCGCGAAGGTCGCCGCCGACCCGGTCGAGGTCACTCCCGAGGTGACCGAGATGGTGATCAACCGGATCATCGACAACGCCTCCGTCGCGATCGCCTCCCTCAACCGCGCGCCGATCGTCTCCGCCCGGGCCCAGGCCCTTTCGCATCCGGCCTCCACCGGCGGCCGCGGCGCCCTCGTGTACGGGATCGCCGAGCGGGTCTCCCCGGAGTGGGCGGCGTGGGCGAACGGGGTCGCGGTGCGGGAGCTGGACTACCACGACACGTTCCTGGCCGCTGAGTACTCCCACCCCGGGGACAACATCCCCCCGATCCTGGCCGTGGGCCAGCACGTCGGCTCGAATGGCCGCGACCTGATCCGCGGGATCGCGACCGGGTACGAGGTCCAAGTGGACCTGGTCAAGGCCATCAGCCTCCATAAGCACAAGATCGACCACGTCGCCCATCTGGGCCCCTCGGCCGCGGCCGGGATCGGGACCCTGCTCGGACTCGACGTGGAGACGATCTTCCAGGCCATCGGCCAGGCCCTGCACACCACGACCGCGACCCGGCAGTCCCGCAAGGGCGAGATCTCCACGTGGAAGGCCCACGCCCCCGCCTTCGCCGGGAAGATGGCGGTCGAGGCGGTGGACCGGGCGATGCGGGGCCAGACGTCCCCGGTGCCGATCTACGAGGGCGAGGACGGCGTCATCGCCTGGCTGCTGGACGGCCCGGACGCCGCCTACGAGGTCCCCCTCCCCGCCCCTGGCGAGGCCAAGCGGGCGATCCTGGACACCTACACGAAGGAGCACTCGGCCGAGTACCAGGCCCAGGCCTGGATCGACCTGGCCCGCAAGCTCCACCGCGAGCACCCCGAGGCCACCGACCCGGCCAACGTCGAGAGCATCCTGATCCGGACCAGCCACCACACCCACTACGTGATCGGCTCCGGGGCGAACGACCCGCAGAAGTACGACCCCACCGCCTCCCGGGAGACCCTGGACCACTCCATCCCGTACATCTTCGCCGTGGCCCTGCAGGACGGGGCCTGGCACCACGTGGACTCCTACGCCCCCGCCCGGGCCGCCCGGCCGGATACCGTGGCCCTGTGGCGCAAGGTCACCACGGAGGAGGACCCCGAGTGGACCCGCCGGTACCACTCCCTGGACATCGCGGAGAAGGCCTTCGGCGGCTCCGTGACCATCACCCTGACCGACGGGACGGTGATCGAGGACCAGATCGCGGTC
>NZ_JBQCGQ010000171.1:0-15952 GCF_051955515.1 Sinomonas sp. | reverse complement strand
GACCGTGACCGCACCCAAGGGCTTCCGTGCCGCGGGCGTGACCGCCGGAATCAAGGCTTCGGGCAAGCCCGACATGGCCCTCGTGGTCAACGACGGCCCCGACCGGAACGCCGCTGCCGTCTTCACCTCGAACCGTGTCGCCGCAGCCCCCGTCCGCTGGTCCCGCCAGGCGATCGCCGACGGGCGCGCCGACGCCGTGATCCTCAACTCGGGCGGGGCGAATGCCTGCACCGGGGCGGAAGGCTTCCAGAACACGCACCGCACCGCGGAGAAGGCGGCCGAGGTCCTCGGGATCTCTGCGGGTGACGTGCTCGTGTGCTCCACGGGGCTCATCGGCGAGCAGCTGCCCATGGACAAGATCCTTCCGGGTATCGAGTCCGCCGCTGCCGCCTTGGCCGACGATGGCGGGCATGACGCCGCCGTCGCCATCATGACGACGGACACCGTGCCCAAGGAAGCGGTGTTCACGGGAGCCGATGCGCAGGGGACGGCGTACACGATCGGCGGCATCGCGAAGGGTGCGGGCATGCTCGCACCCGGTCTGGCGACCATGCTCGTGGTCCTCACCACCGACGCGGCGGCGGCTCCCGAGTTCCTCGACTCGGCGCTGCGCGACGCTTCGCGCGTGACGTTCGACCGGGCTGATTCGGACGGCTGCATGTCCACCAATGACACGGTCGTGCTGCTCTCGTCCGGGGCGTCCGGCGCCGTGCCCGACGCCCCGGAGTTCACCGCCGGCCTCACCCAGGTCTGCGCCGAGCTCGCGCGGAAGCTCATCGGCGACGCCGAAGGGGCGAGCCACGACATCGCGATCCGCGCGTTCAACGCCGCTTCGGAGAGCGATGCCGAGATCGTGGCCCGGGCCGTCGCACGCTCCAACCTGTTCAAGACCGCGATCTTCGGCAAGGACCCCAACTGGGGCCGTGTGCTCTCCGCCGTGGGGACGACCGACGCCGTCTTCGATCCTGATGAGGTCAACGTCGCGATCAACGGAGTCCAGGTGTGCCGCAAGGGCGGCATCGGGGAGGACCGCTCGAACGTGGACCTCGAGCCGCGGGAAGTCCTCGTTGAGATCGACCTCGCCGCTGGCGAGGCCGAGGCGACCATCCTGACCAACGACCTCACGCACGACTATGTGCATGAGAACAGCGCGTACTCGAGCTGATCGGGGAGGCCATGACTGAAGCAACGGCAGGACAGAACATCCGGCTCGCGATGGACAAGGCGGAGACGCTCATCGAAGCTCTCCCGTGGATCCAGAAGTTCGCCGGCAGCACCATGGTCGTGAAGTACGGCGGCAACGCGATGGTCAACGACGAGCTCCGCAGGGCCTTCGCCGAGGACATCGTCTTCCTCCACCACGTGGGGATCCGGCCCGTCGTCGTCCACGGCGGTGGCCCGCAGATCAACGCGATGCTCCAGCGCGTGGGGATTGAGAGCGAGTTCAAGGGAGGGCTCCGCGTCACGACGCCCGAGGCGATGGACGTGGTGCGGATGGTCCTCACGGGCCAGGTCGGGCGCGAGCTCGTGGGACTCATCAACTCCCACGGCCCGTACGCCGTCGGCCTTTCGGGCGAGGACGCCGGGCTGCTGCGCGCCGTGCGCACGGGCGTCGTCGTCGACGGCGAGGAAGTCGACCTCGGGCTCGTGGGCGAGGTTGTCGGCGTGGACCCTGCCGCGGTCCACGACATCCTCGAAGCGGGGCGCATCCCCGTGATCTCCACGGTGGCCCCCGAGGTCGAGGCGGAGGCGGACGGCGCGTACCAGCCCACGGGACAGGTCCTCAACGTCAACGCGGACACCGCGGCTGCCGCGGTGGCCGTGGCCCTCGGCGCCTCGCGGCTCGTGGTTCTCACCGACGTCGAGGGCCTCTACCGGAACTGGCCGGACAAGGACTCGCTCGTGTCGCAGATCTCGGCATCGGAGCTGCGGGAGATGCTGCCCGCGCTCGAGTCGGGCATGATCCCCAAGATGGGGGCGTGCCTCAAGGCGGTCACGGAAGGCGTGGACCGCGCGGCGATCGTGGATGGGCGAAGCCCCCACACCATGCTGCTCGAGATCTTCACGAATGCGGGCGTCGGAACGCAGGTCGTGCCAGACGAGGAAGGATCCCATTGAGCACTGAAGAGCCCTCATTGAGTACCGCAAGCACCCCCGAAGCGCGGCCCGTCTCGGAGCTGGTCGGCACGTCGACCGGGGAGTCGTGGCTCGCCCGCTACTCGAACTCGCTCATGGGCGTGTTCGGCACGCCTCAGCGCGTCCTGGTCCGCGGACAGGGCTGCTACGTCTGGGATGCCGACGGCAAGCAGTACCTCGATCTGCTCGGCGGCATCGCGGTCAACGCGCTCGGCCATGCACATCCCTTCGTCACGAGCGTCATCTCGTCCCAGCTCGCAACGCTCGGGCACGTCTCGAACTTCTTCACGAGCCCAACCCAGGTGGCGCTCGCGGAGAAGCTCCTCGAGATCGCCCACGCGCCTGCCGGCTCGAAGGTGTTCTTCGCGAACTCCGGCACAGAGGCCAACGAGGCCGCGTTCAAGCTCGCGCGCCGCAACTCGGAGGGCGGCCGCCGCACCAAGATCGTTGCGCTCGAGGGGGCCTTCCATGGGCGCACCATGGGCGCGCTCGCCCTGACGGCGAAGCAGGCCTACCGCGAGCCGTTCGCGCCGCTCCCGAGCGGTGTGGTTCACATCCCCTTCGGAGACTTCGATGCGCTCCGCGCGGAAGTCGACGAGACCACGCAGGCGTTCTTCCTCGAGCCGATCCAGGGTGAGGCCGGCGTCATCCCGCTCCCCGACGGCTACCTGGCCGAGGCGCGGAGGATCACCCGAGAGGCCGGGGCCTTGCTCATCGTCGATGAGGTCCAGACGGGCATCGGCCGGACCGGGGAGTGGTTCGCGATCGGGGACTCGGGCATCCTGCCGGACGCGATGTCCCTTGCCAAGGGCCTGGGTGGGGGCTTCCCGATCGGTGCCCTCATCACCTTCGGCGCGGAGACGAGCGCCCTGCTCACGGCCGGGCAGCATGGCACCACCTTCGGCGGCAATCCCGTCGCCACGGCCGCCGCGCTGGCGACGCTCCACACGATCGAGAGCCAGGGGCTCCTTGAGCACGTGCGCTCCGTCGGGGACCGGCTCCGTTCCGAGCTCGCGGACCTGCCCGAAGTCTCCGAGGTGCGCGGGCGCGGCCTCCTCATCGGCTTCGACCTGACCGGCCCCGGCGGGGACGCCGCCGCGGTTCCGCAGAATGCCAACCTCGCGGCCGCCGTCGTCAACGCCGCCCTCGACGCAGGCTTCATTGTCAACGCGCCCGGTCCCCGCACCATCCGTCTCGCGCCGCCGCTCATCCTCAGCGCCGAGCAGGCCGAGACCTTCGTTGCCGGGCTGCCGGACCTCGTATCCGCGGCAGCCGAGGCGCTCACCACCAAGGAGGCATCATGACCGAAGTCGCCGCGAAGACCGTCCGGCACTTCCTCAAGGACACCGACCTCAGCCCCGCCGAGCAGGCCGAGGTCCTCGGCCTCGCGCTGCGGCTCAAGGCCGAGCCCTATTCGGTCCAGCCACTCGCGGCCCAGGATTCGGCGCGCAAGACGGTCGCCGTCATCTTCGACAAGACCTCCACGCGGACCCGCGTCTCGTTCTCCACGGGCATTTCCGATCTGGGCGGCACGCCGCTCATCATCAACCCGGGTGAGAGCCAGATCGGCCACAAGGAGTCCGTCGAGGACACCGCGCGCGTGCTCGAGCGGATGGTCGCGGCGATCGTCTGGCGCACGGGTGCCCACCAGGGCCTCGTCGACATGGCGGCGAATTCGCGCGTTCCGGTCGTCAACGCGCTGTGCGACGACTACCACCCGTGCCAGCTGCTCGCCGATCTCCTGACGGTACGCGAGCACAAGGGCGAGCTCGCCGGGCTCACCATGGCATACCTCGGCGATGCGGCGAACAACATGGCGAATTCCTACCTGCTCGCCGGCGTCACGGCGGGCATGCACGTGCGCATAGCCGGTCCAGAGGCCTACCTCCCGGCGCCTGACGTGGTGGACGAGGCGGAGTCCCTCGCAGCCGAGACGGGCGGCTCGGTGCTCGTCACGGTCGACCCTGTGGCCGCTCTCGAGGGCGCTGACGTCGTGGCGACCGACACCTGGGTCTCGATGGGGCAGGAATCCGAGAAGGAGGCGCGTATGACGCTCTTCCGCGGTTACAGCATCGACTCGCAAGCGATGGAGCTGGCCGCTCCGGACGCGATCTTCCTGCACTGCCTCCCGGCGTACCGCGGCTACGAAGTGGCCGCGGAGGTGATCGACGGCCCGCAGTCCGTCGTGTGGGACGAGGCGGAGAACCGCCTGCACGCGCAGAAGGCCCTCCTTGCGTGGCTCCTCCACCGCTCGGGCCAGGCTGTCGTGGAGGGCTTGGGCTAGGTGAGCATCGCGTCCAGCCCCGCCCCGCAGACCAAGGCCGCGCGCCAAGCCCGCATCCGCCTGCTCCTCGCAGGCCAGTCGGTGCGCTCGCAGGCCGAGCTCGCCGCGCTTCTCGCGGATGACGGCGTGCAGGTCACCCAGGCGACGCTGTCCCGCGACCTTGTGGAGATCGGCGCCGTGCGGGTGCGCGGCACCGATGGCGGGCTGGTGTATGCCGTGCGTGGCGAGGGCGGGGACAGGAGTCCCCGTTCTGGGCTGGATCCCGAGGTGCTCGACGCCAGGCTCGCGAAGCTGTGCGCCGAGCTCCTGGTCACGGCGGAAGCGAGCGCGAACATGGTGGTGCTCCGCACGCCGCCCGGTGCCGCGAACTTCCTCGCGCTGGCAATCGACCACTCCGTGATCCCGGCGATCCTCGGCACGATCGCCGGTGACGACACGG
Source organism: Sinomonas sp. (assembly GCF_051955515.1). GTDB lineage: Bacteria > Actinomycetota > Actinomycetes > Actinomycetales > Micrococcaceae > Sinomonas. Next base: position 11,093 of record NZ_JBQCGQ010000171.1, on the reverse strand, counting down.
TCATGATCGTCACGCGCGATCCCGACGGCGGGGATGCGGTCGCCGCGCGCTTTCTCGAGCTCGCGTCGCAGGGCGCCTGAGCTTCACAGGAGGTTGCCGGGGCGGGACGATGGGGCCATGACTGATTCGACCGACCTCGCAGTCTTCGACCGCATCGAGAAGTCCATCGACATCGCAGCCTCGGCCGACCGCGTCTTCGAGTTCGTGTCCGAGCCGGGCTGGTTCATCAACGACGGGGAGTACCGCGCCCACGAGATCGAGCGCGACGGCGACGTGAGCCTCGTGCGCGACCCCGTCCACGGAGACTTCGGGATCCTCACCGTCGCCCTCGAACCGCCCGCACGGGCGGCGTTCCGCTGGGTGGGCGAGGGGGCGGGGTCCACTCTTGTGGAGTTCTCGGTCGAGGCGGTCGACGGCGGTGCGCGGCTGAGCGTCGTGGAGAGCGGGTTCGCGTCGCTGCCGGGGAGCGACGCCGACCGCCGGGCGGCGTACGAGGGGAACAGCCAGGGCTGGGACATCGAGCTGGATGTGGCGCGCACCGCGTGCGAGGCTACTGCATAGCTATGTAGACTTCTGAATAATCATTCGCAACTACTCACCAAGCATTCAAGTCATCTCAAGGAGAAAACGTGAAGGATCGCATCGTCCTCGCCTACTCGGGCGGCTTGGACACGTCCGTGGCCATCGGCTGGATCGGGGACGCGACCGGCGCAGAGGTCATCGCCGTCGCCGTGGACGTCGGGCAAGGCGGGGAGGATCTGGAGACGGTGCGCCAGCGCGCGCTCGGCTGCGGCGCCGTGGAGGCCTACGTGGCGGACGCCCGCGACGAGTTCGCCAACGAGTACTGCATGCCGACGCTCAAAGCCAACGGCCTGTACCAGGGGCACTACCCGCTCGTCTCGGCGATCTCCCGGCCGGTCATCGTCAAGCACCTCGTCAAGGCCGCGCGGGAATTCGGCGCGTCGACCGTGGCGCACGGCTGCACCGGCAAGGGCAACGACCAGGTCCGCTTCGAGGTCGGCATCCAGACCCTCGGCCCCGACCTCAAGTGCATCGCGCCGGTCCGGGACCTCGCGCTCACGCGTGACAAGGCGATCGCCTACGCCGAGGAGAAGCGCCTCCCGATTGTCACGACGAAGAAGAACCCCTACTCGATCGACCAGAACGTCTGGGGCCGCGCCATCGAGACGGGCTACCTCGAGGACATCTGGAACGCCCCCACAAAGGACATCTACGACTACACGCAGAGCCCGGAGTTCCCGCCGGCGCCGGACGAGGTCACGATCACCTTCAAGGAGGGCGTGCCGACCGCCCTGGACGGCGTGGAACACACCCCGCTGCAGATCATCCAGGAGCTCAATCGCCGTGCCGGCGCGCAGGGCGTGGGCCGCATCGACGTCGTCGAGGACCGCCTCGTCGGCATCAAGAGCCGGGAGATCTACGAAGCCCCCGGCGCCATGGCCCTCATCACGGCCCACAAGCACCTCGAGGACGTGACAATCGAGCGGGAGCACGCCCGTTTCAAGACCACCGTGGGCCAGCGCTGGTCCGAACTCGTGTATGACGGCCAGTGGTTCTCGCCGCTGAAGCGCGCGCTCGACGTCTTCATCGACGACAGCCAGAAGTACGTCTCGGGCGACATCCGCATGGTCCTCCACGCCGGTACGGCCGTGGTGAACGGCCGCCGGTCCGATACCTCGCTCTATGACTTCAGCCTCGCGACCTACGACACGGGCGACACGTTCGACCAGTCGAGCGCGAAGGGCTTCATCGACATCTGGGGCATGGCCTCCAAGGTGGCCTCGGGCCGCGACCAGCGGGTCACGGGGGAGTGACGTGGCCGAGGAAAAGTCGGCAACAAACGTAGGTGCGCTGTGGGGTGGGCGCTTCGCCGGGGGACCGGCGGACGCGCTCGCCGCGCTGAGCAAGTCGACGCACTTCGACTGGCGGCTCGCCCGGTACGACATCGCGGGGTCCCGCGCGCACGCGCGCGTCCTCCACAGCGCGGGCCTGCTCGACGAGGTCGAACTCGCCGGGATGCTGGCGGCGCTCGATGAGCTCGACGCCGACGTCGCCTCGGGCGCGTACCAGCCGGCCGAGTCCGACGAGGACGTGCACGGCTCGCTGGAGCGCGGCCTCATCGAGCGCGCGGGCGCCCAGCTCGGCGGCAAGCTCCGGGCGGGGCGCTCCCGCAATGACCAGGTCGCCACCCTCGGGCGCATGTTCCTCCGGGACCACGCGAGGATCGTCGCGCGCGGTGTCCTCGACACCGTCGACGCGCTCGTCGCCCAGGCCGAGGCACACTCCGACGCGGCCATGCCCGGCCGGACCCATCTGCAGCACGCGCAACCGGTACTCCTGAGCCACCACCTCCTCGCCCACGCGTGGGCCCTCCTGCGGGACGTGCAGCGGCTCCAGGACTGGGACAAGCGCGCGGCGGTCTCGCCCTACGGCTCGGGCGCGCTCGCGGGCTCGTCGCTGGGCCTCGATCCCGAGGCGGTCGCCGCGGACCTCGGCTTCGACTCGGCCGTGCACAACTCGATCGACGGCACCGCCTCGCGGGACGTGTTCGCCGAGTTCGCATGGGTCGCGGCGATGATCGGCGTCGACCTCTCGAGGATCAGCGAGGAGGTCATCCTCTGGGCCACGAAGGAGTTCTCCTTCGTCACGCTCGACGACGCCTTCTCCACGGGATCGTCGATCATGCCGCAGAAGAAGAACCCCGACGTCGCCGAGCTCGCGCGCGGCAAGGCGGGGCGACTGATCGGCGACCTCACGGGGCTCCTCGCGACTCTCAAGGGCCTCCCGCTCGCGTACAACCGCGACCTGCAGGAGGACAAGGAGCCCGTCTTCGACGCGGCTGACACCCTTGAGCTCCTCCTCCCAGCCGTGTCCGGGATGATCGCCACGCTCACGTTCAACACCGAGCGCATGGCCTCGCTCGCGCCGCAGGGGTTCGCCCTCGCGACAGACATCGCCGAGTGGCTCGTCCGCCAAGGGGTCCCGTTCCGCGAGGCGCATGAGCTCTCGGGGGCGGCCGTGCGGAGGGCTGAGAGCCGTGGCGTCGAGCTCTGGGACCTCACGGACGAGGAGTATGCGGACATCAGCGCGGCCCTCACCCCCGAGGTGCGGTCGGTGCTGAGCACGGGAGGCTCGCTTGCGAGCCGCAGCGCGCAGGGCGGCACGGCGCCGTCGGCCGTTGCCCGCCAGCTCGAGTCGCTCAAGGCCCAGCTCGTGGAGGCGCGCCGGTTCGTGAACTGAGGTGTTCCGCCCTTTCCTCGGGCGGAACACCGGCGCATCATCAGTGGCATGTCGTCGCACCCGACATCGCGCACGCTCATGCTCGTCGTCGCCCATCCCGACGATGACGCCTTCGGCATCGCCGGCTCGGTCGCCCTCCACGGCGACGAGCCGGCGTTTCGTTTTGTGCTGGTCCACGCGACAGACGGGGCCGCGGGACAGATCGCTCCAGAGGTGAACGCCACCCCGGCGACCCTCGGAGTGGTCCGCCGGCTCGAGGCTCAGCGGGCGTGGAAGGCCCACGGGCGTGTCCCGGACCGCCATGTGTGGCTCGGCTACGATGACGGCGCGATGGCGAGAGCCGATTTCGGCGCCCTCGTCTCCACCATCAGATCGCTCCTCCTGGATGAGCGCCCGGACGTCGTCTTCACCTTCGGGCCGGACGGCATCACCGGACACCCGGATCACATCGTCGTGGGCCACGCGACGGACGTCGCCTTCGCGTCGGTGGCGGGCGACGGCGGCTGCGGGCTCAGGCGGCTGCTTCACGCCGCCATCAAGCAGTCCGCGTGGGAGCGGGTCAACCGCGCCCGTGTGCGCGCCGGGATGTCGCCTTGGGATCCCACGCTCGTCTATCATTTCCGCGGAATCCCCGACGAGCTCATCGATATCCGGGTGGATACCCGCGCTGTCGTGGAGCATGTCGTCGATGGCATCGCCGAGCACCGCAGCCAGCGTCTTTCCCTCTTCGAAGGCCCGGTGACCCGACAGACGTGGCTCTCGATCGCGTCCCGCGAGTACTTCGTCCAGGCCTGGCCGCCCCGCGAACGCGGTCTGCCTCTCCTGAAGGACATCTTCGAGGGGCTGGAGTAGCTACCCTGAAGGCATGGGAACCGAAGCTGCTGCCCTCACCGACGAACGTCTCCTGGATGAACTGCGCACCGCCGTGCAGGGGGTGCGTCATGAGCTCGACCGCCTCTCCGACGATGCAGTGGCGCATCCCTCCGAGCTCCCCGGCTGGAGCCGCGGTCATGTGCTGGCGCATCTCGAGGGAATCTGCCTAGCCCTTGCACGGCAGGTCGAATACGCGCAGCGGGGGGAGAAAGTCGACCTCTACGACGGCGGGCAAGTGGCCCGCGACCGGGCGATCGACGAAGGAGCAGGAGCGAGCGCGGACCAGTATCGCGAGCGCGTGGGGTCCGCTCTCGACCGGGTGCTGGCGGCCTTCGAGTCGCTCGAGCCGGAGCAGTGGGACGCGCCGGTGCGATTCCGGAACGGAGTGGTCCGGGATGCTGCCTTCGCGCTCTGGCGCGAGCTCGTGATCCATCACAGCGACTTGGGGACGGGCTGTACCCAGCAGGAGTGGACCGGTGACTTCTGCCACCATCTCCTCGATTTCCTCGAGCCTCGGGTTCCCGAGGGGGAGACGTTCCTTCTCCGCACGCAGGGCGGCGAGCACATCAGCCTCGGGGAGGGCTCGGACGGCGTGATCGTCGAGGGCAGGCTCCAAGACCTCGCGGCGTGGCTCGCGGGACGCGAGATAGGCCGGGGGTCGGTCCGGGCCGAGCACGAGGGTCAGGCCGTTCCGCTGCCAGAGATCGGACCCTGGCCGTCGGCCTTCGCGTTCAAGTAGGCCCCCCATCTATGGACTTCGACGAGCTCGTCCACTGGCTCCGCCGAGACCCAGTGGCGGTCGCCCCTGACCTGCTGGGCAGCGTTCTCACGCATACGACGGCGGAGGGAACCGTGGGCGTCCGGCTCACCGAGGTGGAGGCATACCGCGGCCACCGGGACTCGGAGCACGCCGACCCGGGCTCGCATTCGTACAACGGCAGAACGGCCCGGAACGAGGTCATGTGGGGCCCGCCCGGGCGGCTCTACGTGTATTTCACGTACGGGATGCACTACTGCGCGAACATCGTGTGCGGCCCCGTCGACCGTTCCTCAGGGTGCCTGCTGCGGGCCGGCGAGATCGTGGAGGGGATCGATCTTGCGCGTTCCCGCAGGGCCGCGGCGCGCCGGGACGCCGAGCTCGCGCGGGGCCCTGCCCGGCTTGCGCAGGCCCTCGCCATCGGACGCGAGCACAATGGCGCAGCGCTCGACGGCGGGGAGTTCAGGCTCGAGCCACCCTCCCACCGGTTAGTCGGGATGCTGAGTGGCCCTCGGGTGGGCGTTGCCGGCGCGGGAGGATCGGCCGAGTACCCATGGCGCTTCTGGATCCCGGGCGAGCCGAGCGTTTCCGCCTATCGGGCCGCGAAGCCGCGGACTCGAGCGCGCACAGCGGGGAACGCCGTCGTCCGCTGAACGGCGCCACGACCTCCATCGGCGGGTCGAACCGGAATCACGCTGCTGGACGGAGGGCCAGCCGGTCGAGGAGCCGCATCCGGACCGGGGGCCACTCGTGAGCGAGCACTGAGAACACGGCCGTGTCGATGCGCGTCGCATCGCTGCCAGACCACCCGTGCATCGCGCGGTGCGAGCGCAGCGTTCCCTCGTGCTGGGCACCCATCCGGAGCAGGGCCTTGGCGCTGCGCACATTGCGGGTATCCACCCGGAACCCGACCCTGTGGAGGCCGAGGGCGTCGAAGGCGTGGCCGAGGAGCAGGAGCTTGGAGGCGTCGTTGGCGCCGGTTCCCCACCAGGCCCGCGCGAAGAAGGTGCCACCGGCCTCGGCTCGGCCGTGGTCGAGATTCAGCTCGTACAGCCCGGTCGTGCCGATAAGCTCGCCACTGCTTCCGACTTCAATGGCGAAGGGCACGGCCGCGGGATCATCGAGGCGCGAGGCGAAGAGCCGTGCGAGAGCTTCGGGGCTTCCTGGGTGCGGTGCCGCCATGCCGGACCACAGCTCCGCGTCGATGAGCGGGAAGAGCTGCTCGGCGTGCAGGGGCGCGAGCGGAAGCAGGCCGATCCCATGCGCCGAAAGGGCCACGGTGTGATGCATGCGGACATTGAAGCACTCGCCTACGGCGTCCGGATGGCCGAACGGGCCTATGTGGAAATGAACTTTCGACTAACGTGGGACGGTGACCGCCGAATCCGCAGCACGGGAGCCCGTCCACGCCATCCTCGACCGCTTGTGCGCCACTGTGGAGGACTATCCGAAGCCCGGAATCACCTTCAAGGACCTCACTCCGGTCTTCGCCGACGGCGAGGGGCTGCGGGCCATGGTGGACGCGCTGACCGAGCCCTTCGTGGGCCAGTTCGACCTCGTGGCCGGTGTCGAGGCCCGCGGATTCCTTCTGGCGGCGGCCGCGGCCTACGCCACCGGGACGGGCGTGATCACGGTACGGAAGAAGGGGAAGCTCCCGCGAACCACCCTCGCCGAGGACTACGCGCTCGAGTACGGCAACGCGACGATCGAGGTGCACGAGGACGACGTGCCGGCCGGATCCCGCATCCTCCTGCTCGACGACGTCCTCGCCACGGGCGGAACCCTTTCGGCGGCGACCCGCCTCATGGAGCGCACAGGCGCGCACGTGGTGGGCATCGGCGTCGTCCTCGAACTCACAGCGCTCGGCGGCCGGGCAGTGCTGGCCGGACACGAGGTCCACTCCCTCCAGCGTATCGACCTCTGATCGGCGTGAGGCGGGAGCGAGCGCGCCGCACCATGCGGTTAGCGGCATGTTCACTCAAATCGCTGTAAAATGGACGGTCCGTCATTGCAGTAAGGGGAACGTGCCGATGCCCGACGCCGATCTGGCCCACGAACGCGACTACGTGAAGGGGCTGTACCACCGGCTCGATGAGCTGCGCGATGAGAAGCGCGCCCAGCTCGCTGCCGTGCGCAAGGCGGGAGCGATCGGTTCCGTGCAGAACATTTCAGAGCGTGACGCGTTCGCGGCGATGTATGAGGACCGACTCGCGCAGCTCGATGCGGTGGAGGACCGGCTTGTCTTCGGTCGGCTCGATCTGGACAGCGGCGAGGCACAGTACATCGGCCGCATCGGGCTCAGCACCGAGGACCTGCGCCGCCTCATGGTCGACTGGCGGGCTCCCGAAGCGAGCCATTTCTATCAGGCGACGGCGTTCGACCGCCAAGGAGTGAGGCGGCGACGGCACCTCATCCTCCAGGGCAGGGACGTCAAGGCCATCGAGGACGACATCCTCGATGCCGACATGCTCGAGGAGGCCGGGCACCATCAGGGCGAAGGCGCCCTGCTCGCCGCACTCAATTCAAAGCGCACCGGCCGCATGGCAGACATCGTCAGCACGATCCAGGCAGAGCAGGACCGCATCATCCGCGCACCCATGCCGGGGGCCCTCGTCGTTCAGGGCGGCCCGGGCACGGGCAAGACCGCCGTGGCCCTGCATCGCGCGGCCTATCTCCTCTACAGCCACCGAGAGCGGCTCAGGTCCGCCGGCGTGCTCCTTGTGGGGCCGTCGCCGTCGTTCATGAAGTACATCGAGCGCGTGCTCCCCTCACTCGGCGAGACCGGCGTCGTCATGTCGAGCCTCGGCCGCCTCATGCCCGGCATCAACGCCGTCCAGGAGGAGGATCCGCGCGTCGCGAAGCTCAAGGGCAGCAAGCGGATGGTGGATCTCGTGAGCGCCGCGGTCGCGAACCGGCAGCGCATCCCGGCCTCGGATCGGACCGTCGACGTCGAGGGCCAGAAGCTCGTGCTGACGCCCCGCCAGGTCCGCCGCGCCCGCGACAAGGCCCGAGCAACGGGCAAGCCGTACAACGAGGCCCGCAATACGTTCGTGAAGATCCTCCTGCGCGAGCTCACCGAGCAGTTGCAGACCAAGTTGGAAGCGTCCAGCGTCGGCAACAACGCGGACCGTTCGTATCTGGCGGAGGACGTGCGCCAGTCACGGGACGTCCGGGTGGCTCTCAACCTGTGCTGGATGCCGATGACGCCGCAGAAGCTCCTGACCGAATTGTTCTCGAAGCGCGCGATCCTCGACACTGTCGGCTCGGGCCTCACGCCGGAGGAGCGCGAACTCCTGGTGCGCCCAGCCGATGCCCCCTGGACGGAAGCGGATGTGCCGCTGCTCGACGAAGCCGCGGAGCTCCTCGGGGAGATGGATGCGAGCAGCGGAACGGAAGCCGCCCGGAGGGAGGCGGAACGGAAGCGGGATCTCGAGAACGCCGAGCGGACGCTCGCGAACCTCGACAGCACGCTGCGGGAGCAGGGGATCGACGGGGTGGTCAGCGCCGAGGACCTCGCCGACCTCCAGGAGTCGCGCGACGCGAGGCTCACGGCGGCCGAACGTGCAGTGGGGGACCGCACCTGGGCGTACGGCCACATCATCGTGGATGAGGCGCAGGAGCTTTCCTACATGCAGTGGCGTCTCCTGGTGCGGAGGTGCCCGCTGAAGTCCTTCACCATCGTGGGCGACATCGCCCAGACGAGCGCCGCCGCTGGCGCCTCGTCGTGGAGCGGCGCGCTGACGCCATTCTTCGACGACCGCTGGAGGCTTGAGGAACTCACCGTCAACTACAGGACTCCGAGCCAGATCGCGGAGGCGGCGGCCCGCATGGCGGCCGCCGCAGGATTGACTGTTTCCGCCCCGAAGGCGGTGCGCGAGGGCCAGTGGCCGCCGATCGTGGATCGTGTGGGCGACGGCGATGTGGTGGGCCGCCTGGTTCAGACGATGCCGGAGGAGCTCGAGGCGGCCGACGGCGGTCTGGTCGCCGTGATTGCGCCGGAGGAGCTCGTCGAGAGGGCCCGTTCCGCCCTGAGCGAGGTCTATGGGCGCCGGGTTGGCTCCGGCGCTGGGAGCTTCGAGCAGGACATCGTGGTGATCGACCCCCGGGAGGCGAAGGGCCTCGAGTTCGACGGCGTCGTGGTGCTCGAGCCGGGACGGATGGTGGACGAGCACCATGGCCGCGTCGGCGATCTCTACGTCGCGATGACCCGCCCCACGCAGCGCCTGCGGCTCATCGCCTCGGAGGCTCTGCCGGCGGGGATCGAGGCGGAATTCGCAGCCCGCTGACGGGGAGCCGGTCACTGATACCGTAGAAGCCGTGCCGCAGACAGTACTCGATACGCAGAAGAACGATCCGAGCTTCCCGAATATCTGGCAGGAGCTCAAGTGGCGTGGCCTGGTCCACGTTTCCACCGATGAGGCCGAGCTTGAGGCCCTTCTGGCGGGGGATCCGATCACGTATTACTGCGGCTTCGACCCCACCGCACCGAGCCTCCACCTCGGCAACCTGGTCCAGCTGCTCGTGCTCCGCAGACTTCAGCTCGCGGGCCACAAGCCCTTGGGACTCGTGGGCGGCTCCACGGGCCTCATCGGTGATCCGCGGCCGACGGCGGAGCGCACCTTGAACACGAAGGACACGGTTGCGGAGTGGGTTGGCTACCTCAAGGCCCAAGTCCAGCGTTTCCTGAGCTTTCATGGCGAGAACGCCGCGCGCATGGTCAACAACCTGGACTGGACCGCGCCGCTCTCGGCGATCGACTTCCTTCGGGACGTCGGCAAGCACTTCCGCGTGGGAACAATGCTGGGCAAGGACGCCGTCGCGTCCCGGCTCGCCTCTGATGAGGGCATCTCGTACACGGAGTTCAGCTACCAGATCCTTCAGGGGATGGACTTCCTCGAGCTGTTCCGCCAGTACCACTGCCTGCTGCAGACGGGCGGGTCTGATCAGTGGGGCAATCTCACGAGCGGCACCGAGCTGATCCGGAAGGTCGAGGGGGAGCGCGTGCACGCGTTCGGCACGCCGCTCATCACCAATGCCGACGGGACGAAGTTCGGCAAGAGCGAGGGCAACGCCATCTGGCTCGACCCATCCATGTGCTCGCCGTACACGTTCTACCAGTTCTGGCTCAACACTTCTGATGCGGATGTGATCGATCGCCTCAAGGTCTTCACCTTCCTCACGCGCGCCGAGATCGAGGAGCTCGAATCCGCGGTGAAGGATCGGCCCTTCGCGCGGGAGGCGCAGCGTCGTCTCGCATTCGAGGTGACCTCCACCGTCCATGGCGTCGACGCCACGGAGAAGGTGATCGCGGCATCGGCCGCGCTGTTCGGCAATGGTGACCTCGGCGTGCTCGATGAGAGCACTCTGGAGGCGGCGACGGCGGAGCTCACCACTGCGGCCGTCACGCCGTCGCAGTTGGGGATCATCGACCTTCTCGTCGCCACCGGCCTCTCTGACAGCAAGTCCGCCGCGCGCCGGACCGTGGGCGAAGGCGGTGCTTACGTGAACAACGTCAAGGTCACTGATCCGGAGGCGATCGTTGATTCGGAACAGGCCCTCCACGGCCGGTACTTCCTGGTCCGCCGTGGCAAGAAGAACCTCGCGACGGCGGTCCTGACGAGCTGAGCAGCTCTGCTCTGAGTGGTGGTCCTAGCACCTGATCCGCCCAGACTCCTGCGCGACACGCCCGGGAGTCTGGGCGGATTTGCTGCCTCTGACGGCTGCGTGTACAGTATTTCGAGTCGCCGCTGAGCGGAGACGAAAATCCTTCACTGGTCGGCCACGACGCATAATTTTCGGATGATCCGCGGATTTGCGAAAAGGCGATTGGGAAGGTAAATTAGAACCTCGTTCCGCAGGGGCGATGCCGGAGAAAATATCCGGTATTCCTGGTGGACCGGTTGTTTGAGAACTCAATAGTGTGCCATGTTCGATTTCGATGCCATTTTTTTGATGGCTGATTGGCCTGGTTGCCTGCACCCCCGTGCAGGTGGGCTGGGTTTTTCGGCTGGGATCGGATTGCCGGGGCGGGGTTTTCCGCTTTCGTCCTGGTTTTCTTTGTTTTTTCGTTTTTTGACGGAGAGTTTGATCCTGGCTCAGGATGAACGCTGGCGGCGTGCTTAACACATGCAAGTCGGACGATGATGCCCTTCGGGGTGGATTAGTGGCGAACGGGTGAGTAACACGTGAGCAACCTGCCCTT
>NZ_JBQCGQ010000170.1:0-11986 GCF_051955515.1 Sinomonas sp. | reverse complement strand
CCGAACGCTTCCACCGCCGGCCCCAGACCCCCGCCCCGCCAGGTACCGTCGGCATCAACCTCACCGACCCACCCCAACAAACAGCCCCGAACCGACTCCAAGCAGCTTGACAGCGACCGGGAGGGGAAGTTGGCGTACCCGAGACGTCAGGCGTAGGAGTTGACGAGGCGTACCGCCCCGCCATCCACACCCTTCGCACCCTGGACGTAGTCGAGGCCGCTGGCAGCGGCCGAGCCGTCGTCCGTGCTCACCGTTCCCATGGTCCACGCCGGGACGCCGCGTTCGGTGAGCCTGGCCAACGCGCTGTCGGCCGCGTCGGGCGCCACGATGGCCACCATGCCGACGCCGAGATTGAGGGTCCGCTCGAGATCGGCCTGGGGCACGCCGCCGAGCTCGGCCACGAGCTTGAAGACCGCCGGGAGTTCCCACGTGGAGCGGTCGACCGTGGCGAGGAGTCCCTTCGGCAGGACCCGCGCGAGATTGGCCGCGAGGCCGCCGCCCGTGACATGGCTGAACCCGCGGAGCGGGAGGTCGGCACCCGCCTCGGGGGCGGTGTTGAGGGAGCGAACCAGGTCCAGGCAGTCGGAGGCATAGACCCGCGTAGGCTCGAGCAGTTCCTCGCCGAGGGTCCGGCCAAGCTCGGAGACCTGACGGTCAAGCGCCCAGCCGGCGTGGTTGATTACGCGTCGGACCAGAGAGTAGCCGTTCGAATGGATGCCCGAGGAAGCCATGCCGATGACGACATCGCCCGCGCGAACCCGCTCCGGGCCCAACAGCGCGTCGGCCTCGACAACCCCCGTAGCCGCGCCGGCGACGTCGTACTCGCTCTCGCCGAGGAGGCCGGGATGCTCGGCAGTCTCCCCGCCGACGAGCGCCGTTCCAGCCACCGAGCACGCGGCGGCGATGCCGCGGACGATGTCGGCGATCCGCTCGGGGACGACCTTGCCGCATGCGATGTAGTCGGTCATGTAGAGCGGCTCGGCCCCCACCACGACGATGTCGTCCACCACCATGCCCACGAGGTCAAAGCCGATCGTGTCGTGCACATCCATCGCCTGCGCAATGGCGACCTTCGTTCCGACGCCGTCGGTCGACGTCGCAAGCAGCGGGCGGCGGTACGTGAGGAGGCGACTCACGTCGAACAGCCCGGCGAATCCGCCGACGCCGCCGAGCACCGAGGCGCTGTGCGTCGCCTTGACGGCGTCTTTCATGAGTTCGACGGCGCGGTCCCCGGCTTCCACATCGACGCCTGCGGCGGCATAGGTGATTCCGGCCGAGGGGCTCGCGGCGGGGGGTGCGATGGGCTGGGGAGCGGAGTTCGTCATACGTTGGCCTCGTTGGGTTCTTCTGCCTGGGTCAGGAGTGATTCGAGTTCAGAGCCCGGCCCAGGATCGCAGCCGGCGGCGCCGGGCCGGTCGGCGGGGTCGGCAGTGGCCCCGTCCTCCGTGGCCTCGACCGTGGCCTCGCGCTCGAGCAGGTTCTTGCCCAGCTTGTCCGCGCTCGGCAGCTCGATCGGGTACTTTCCGGTGAAGCACGCCGTGCAGAGCCGCGCGCGCGGTTGCTGGGTCGCGGCGATCATCCCGTCCTCCGAGATGTAGCCGAGCGAGTCGGCGCCAATCGCCTGCGAGATCTCCTCGACGGTGGCCCCGTTGGCAATGAGCTCTGCGCGCGAGGCGAAGTCGATGCCGTAGAAGCACGGCCACTTCACAGGCGGGGAGGAGATCTTGACGTGCACTTCCTTCGCGCCGGCTTCCCGGAGCATCCGGACGATCGCGCGCTGGGTGTTGCCGCGGACGATCGAGTCATCCACCACGACGACGCGCTTGCCGCGGATCACGGATTCGAGGGCGTTGAGCTTGAGCCGGATGCCCAGCTGGCGGAGCGTCTGGGATGGCTGGATGAACGTCCGCCCCACGTAGGAGTTCTTCACGAAGCCGTGGGCGAAGGGGATACCCGACTCCTCGGCGTAGCCGACTGCAGCCGGCGTACCCGATTCGGGTACCGGAATCACGATGTCTGCGGCATGGGTGTTCTCGCGGGCGAGCTGGCGGCCCATCTCGACCCTCGACTCGTAGACCGAACGGCCGGCAATGCTGGCATCCGGGCGCGCGAGGTAGACGTATTCGAAGACGCAGCCAGCGGGGGTTGCCTCGCCGAAGCGCCGCGACCGAACTCCCTGCTCGTCGATGGCGATGAACTCACCGGGCTCGATTTCACGGATGAAGCTCGCGCCGACGGTGGCGAGCGCCGACTGCTCCGACGCCACGACCCAACCGCGCTCGAGACGCCCCAGACCGCGGGGGCGAACGCCGAAGGTGTCCCGCGCGGCGTAGAGTGTGCCCTCGTCCATGAACACGAAGCAGAAGCCGCCACGGATCTTGGGCAGGAGAGCCATCGCGGTCTGTTCGAGGGTCTGGCCCTTCTCGCCCTGCAGGAGTGCCGTGACCAGAGCCGTGTCCGACGTGTTGCCCTGCTTCATCTCGCCTGTGAGCTGGCCGCCCGTGAGCTCCTCGATCATGTCGCGGAGTTCGGCGGTGTTCGTCAGGTTGCCGTTGTGGGCGAGCGCGACCGTGCCGTTGGCCGTGGCGCCCAGCGTGGGCTGCGCGTTGGCCCAGTGGCTCGCACCCGTAGTCGAGTAGCGGCAGTGGCCGACGGCGATGTGCCCGGTCAGCGTATTGAGCGTCGATTCGTCGAAGACTTGGGAAACAAGCCCCATGTCCTTATACACGCTGATGCGCGTTCCGTCGCTCGCTGCGATGCCCGCGGATTCCTGGCCGCGATGCTGCAGAGCGTAGAGACCGTAGTAGGTGAGCTTGGCGACTTCTTCGCCGGGTGCCCACACCCCGAAGACGCCACAGGCGTCCTTGGGGCCTTTGTCAACAGGGTCTAGGTCAAGTGAGAGGAGTCCGTCACCGCGTACCACTGGTCAATTGTCTCATGGCCGCGGCGGCGCCTTGGCTCAGGACGCCGAGCCCTCGCCGTCGTCGTCGTCAGGGAGTTCCTCGACGGTCGCGCGCCGGGCTCGGCGGACGCTCACACGATCGATGATGAGGACGACGACGCCGCCCACCAGGACTCCCGCGGCGACGAAGAGGACGAGGAAGTAGCCGAACACGGCTTCGCGTGTGTAGCCGTCCGGGATGGTCCCGCCGTAGCCGAAAATCGCCGCGGCGATCACGCCAAGGAGGCCGCCCGTGACGAGGAACGGCACGAACTTCGGCGCGCGGCGGACGGTGATCTGGCGTTGCGAGGGCATGTCTCTAGCGTACCGAGTCGGACGAACCGCCGCGTCCCGTACCGGGTTGTACGGGACGCGGCATATCCTTCTGAGCTGCTACTTGTGAGCGAAGACACCGCCGTGGCTGTTCGGGAAGAACCCGCCTGCCGCGATCGGGGAACCGGGGCCGGAGAGAGCGCGCACTGGGTTCCGTTGGTACACCGTCATAGTGCCGTCGGCGCCCTGGCCGTAAGCGCCGTAGCCCCAGTTCCACACTGAGCCGTCGGCCAGGAGCACGTGCACCCCGTAGTAGCTGACGGCCATCTCCTTGATCGTCCCCGAGGGGATGGTTCCGGCATAAGGAGCGGCGTACTGACGATTGGCCTGGCTCGCGGGGGAATGCACGTAGTACGAGCCGAAGCCCCATGTGTAGACAGTGTTGTTGCTGCCCAGAGCGGCGCTGTGGTAGGCCTCGTGGTAGAACTTCGGCAGCTGGGCGATGCCGCTCAGAGGAGTCCCCGGGCCGGTGAGCACTGGCGCCGCATAGTTCTGATTCGAGAGGCTTCCGTTGGCGTTCATGCCTCCGGCGCCGTAGCCCCAGCTGTAGACCATGCCGTTGCGGAGCGCGAGGCCGCCCTTGAAACGCCCCCGGATCTGGCTGACACCCGATAGCGGTGTGCCGTCCTGGAGGATGACGGGTTTCATGACCGACTGGTTCCCGCTCAGCCCTGCACCGAGGTCGGACTGGTCATTGATGCCCCACGTCCAGACGCGGCCCTTCGTGTCTAGCGCGATGCCGCCCGTGTAGCTGGCAGAGATCGCCTTGATGAACACGTCCGGTCCGGAGATCAGCACAACCTTCGGCACGTTGGTGTCAGGGCCGTAGGTACCGTTGCCGAGCGAACCGGTGGCCGTGTTGAAGCCCCACGAGAAGATGCGACCGTGAGTCGTGAGCACGTAGCCTCCGCCCGTGAAGGCGACCGTGTCCACGAAGCGCTCGCCGGGGAGGAGCGCAGAGGCTCCCCCAAAGCCGAAGATGCCTGCCGTCATGAAATTTGTCCCCGGTGCGCACGCGTTGGACCCAGCGCCGTGGCTCCACAGAGTGTTGTCGCTGCGGATGAGGTAGCTGTTGTGGTCGCGGTAGCCGCCAGCCATCGCGATGATGGAGGTGGCCCCGAGCGTGCCAGGCCCGTTTAGGTTGTCCGGCGTCACTGCGTAGGTCTGGATGACGCTGCCCGACCGGTAGAGGGTGGTCCCGAGGTTCTCGCCCCACACGATGCCATCGGTCGCGGGAGGCACCGGGTTCAGTGCAACGGTGAGCGTGGTGGTGCCCGGCGTGAAGCCGGACGAACTGGCCGTGAGCGTCCCGCTGCCCGCCGACGAGGGAGCCACGACACCGTTGAGGCTGAAGGTCCCGGTGACCGGATCCACTCCGGCTGTCAGCGGACCGCTCCAGCCCGGCGGGTAGGTGAGGGTGACGGTTGCCGGGAGCGACGTGCCGACGTTGGGAATGACCTTGCCCGTGATGGATCCGTAGGTCATGCCGGGACCCACGATGTACTCGGGGTAGTCGAACACGATCGTGCCGCCGGTGGGAGACGCCGCGGCGAGCGGAGCCGCGGCGACGGCAAGCGCCACGGGTACGGACCAGGCCGCGGTCCGCGTCACCGCGCGGCGGGAAATTCCCTCTTCCTGGGCGGCATTTTCTCCGTTCGGGCCGCCGGGGACATTGGGCTCAGTCATGCTGCCTCTTTCTCATGGGATTCGCTGGGCGGCCTCAGAAGGAAACCGGTCATTCTGAACCGTAGAGGGCTTCGCGATTCGCCGTCGTTGAAAAGGCATTTCAGCGCCAGACGTGCAGCATTAAGTGCTCTCCGTGCCGATCTCCGTGGTCCACAGCCGGAGCTATCTTGGGAGCCTGCAATCGGTGAGGAACCACATTTTGGGGGACGACTGTGAGTGAATGGGCGGACGGGGCCCAGCATGATTTCCTGGGCGCGGAAGGCCTTGCCGAGCTTGAGGGCTTCATCGCCCCGCTCGGCGAACCGGGAGAGTTCGGCCTCCGCATGAGGTCCGTGCGGGCACGCGACGTCTTGGTGACATATGCCGCCGTCGCCCCTTCCCGCACCACCGCAAAGGCGATCTTCAGCGGGGAGGATGCCTGCGTCCACCTCGTCTTCCCCTTCGACGCGCAATTGTTCGTCGAGGACTTCGCAGAGCGGGGCATTCCCGCGGGCGGCATGATCGCCTACGCCGAGAGCTCCCCGCTCCGGCTGCGGATGGAGTCAACAGGCAGAGTGATCGTGGTGAGCCTCACGCGCGGGGTGCCTCCGGGGCGGCTTGTGTTCTCCGTGGAGAGTCCCTATCTCCTCAGCGGACCGTCGGCGAGCATGTCGGCGGTCCGCGCCGTGGCGGAGGTGGTCTTCCGCTCGGGCGAGGACGACGCCGCCGCCGCTGATCTTCTCGTGAGCCTGAGTGCGGCAGTACTCGTGGAGGCCTCGATCGAGGCGTGGTCGGAGGACCGGGACGAGGCACTCGTGGCCGAGGCCACGAGGATCATTGCCCAGGATTACCGCAACAAGGACCTGTCCCCAGCCGAAGTCGCGAAATCCCTCGGCATCTCGATTCGCGCACTCCAGCGCGCGTTTGCAGGGCGCGGAGGAATGACGCACACAATTCGCGCATATCGCACTCAAGAAGCCCTCAGACTTCTCAGCTCGGGCTCTATCCGCGACGCGAGTCTTGAACGCGTTGCGAGGAGCAGTGGCTTTCTCGACGGCCGAGCCATGAGAAAGGCCATCATTGCGAGCACGGGAATTGAGCCGAGGGACTATCGAAAGAACTTCGGCTGAGCTGGCGTTTCGAAAAGCATAAAGGCCGGTCCCGTCCTCTCCGTGGAGAACGGGACCGACCTCAGTGTTGTGGAGCTTCAGGGCCTCAGTGGTCGTGCCCGGCGTTCGCCGACGTCACCTTGACCTCGTTGCCGTCCTTGTCCACGATCTTGCCGTTCTCGCAGCGATCGCCGTCCTCGAGGGCATCGAGCACCACGAGCGGGATCATCCGCGTCGGGGCGGCCGCGAACACGGAGGGGCTCTTTGGGGTACCCCGCTTGATGACGTTGAAGAGGATGTTCAGCAGGACGGCCATGATGGCTGCCGAGCTGATTCCGGAGTCGAAGATGACCTGGACCCAGGTGGGGAACTTCGCGTAGAAGCTCGGGCTCACCACGGGGACGAGGCCGAACGCGATCGATGTCGCCACGATGATGAGGTTCATGCTGTCCTTGTAATCGACCTTCGAGAGCGTCCGGATGCCGGACGCCGCAACCGTGCCGAAGAGGACGATCCCGGCGCCGCCGAGTACCGGCATGGGCACCGCTGCCACGACTCGCCCGAGGATGGGGAGAAGGCCGAGGATCATGAGGACCCCGCCGCCTGCGGCGACGGCGAAGCGGCTCTTGATGCCCGTCACAGCGACGAGGCCGACGTTCTGCGCGAACGCGCTCTGGGTGAAGCCGTTGAAGACGGGCGAGATGGCCGAGGAGAGCATGTCGGCGCGCAGACCGTCGGCGATCCGCTTCGAATCCACCTTGGCGCCGGTGACCTCGCCGACGGCCAGGATGTCGGCGGTGGTCTCGGTCAGGATGACCAGCACCACGATGACCATGGAGATGATGCCCGCGGGCTCGAACGTCGGGAGGCCGAAGTGGAACGGCTCGGGGAAGGCGAAGATCGGGCCGTTGAGGACCTGGGAGAAGTCGGCCCGCCCGAGGATGACGGCGATGATCGTGCCGATGACGATGCTGAGGAGGATGGAGAGGCGCGAGACCATGCCGCTGCCGAGCTTGCTCAGGAGCATGATGATCACCAGCGTCAGCGCGGTCATGCCGATGTTGGCCGGGTCACCGTAGTCCGGCGCCTTCGCGTTCCCCCCGAGGGACCATCCGGCTGCGACCGGGACGAGCGAGAGGCCGATGGTCGTGATGACGACCCCGGTGACGACGGGCGGGAAGAAATGGATGATCTTCGCGAAGAACGGCGCGACGAGCAGCCCGATCAGCGAAGCCGTCATGACGGCACCGAACACCGCCGGAAGCCCACCGCCTCCGTTGACGATTGCGAGCAGCGTGGCAACCGAGGCAAAGGACGTGCCCTGGACGAGCGGGAGGCGCGAACCGAACCATTTGATGCCCAGAGTCTGGAGCAGGGTCGCGAGGCCGCCGATGAAGAGACAGGCGGTGATCAGCAGCGCCAGGTCCGGGCCTTTGAGGCCAGCGGCCGAACCGATGATGAGCGGCGGGGCGATGATGCCGCCGTACATCGTGAGCACGTGCTGGAAGCCGTACGCGAACGCCGTGAGGACGGGCAGCTTCTGATTTTCGGGGCTCACTGCCGCTTGCTCGACGGCGGTGGGGGCGGGTGCGGTCTTTCGGGACACAGCAGACCTCCTTGTCAGCTTTGAATACCGAGTGCGCAACTTGGGATGGGGTGGATTTGGCTAGCGCCTGGGCTTGGCGAGCGGGCCCCAAAGGAGGACGACGGCGGCCGGAGTTCACCGCCGTCGTCCTTTCTGGGCGCTATGGCTGGGAGCGGCGGCTCAGCAGAAGCCGGCGATGCCGTCCCAGGCGTTTCCTGCGTCCGAGATCGTCTCGCGCTGGAAGTTCGCCTCGATGAGCCCGTACGGGCGGTCCGCCGCGTAGAAGACCTCATTTGGGTTGTCGAGCCCGAACGGCGTCAGGTCGACGACGAAGTGATGCTTGTTCGGTGTCGAGAAGCGGATCTCGTCGATCTCCGGGTGCGCGTCCAGGACCTTCTGGGCCATCTGGAACAGCGTCTGCTGGAGCGCGTAGGAGTACCCCTCGGTGAAGCCCTCGAGAAGGAGGGCCTTGACGTCGTCGTACGCCTTGTTGAAATCGATGCCGCCGGCGGCGATGGCCTCGTTGTTGTAGCGCCAGCGGGCCGAGACATCAGTCGCGAGGATGCGGTCCGTGGTCTCCTGAAGGGTAGTGAACCGGTCCTTCGGGTAGCCGACGAAGCCGGACTCGGTGGACTTCAGGACCGTGAGGTCGTTGAGGCCCGAGATGACGTAGATGCTGTCGCCGTCCTTGGTGACGACCGCGTTGCGGACCTCTTGGCCCTTCCGCACGAACGAGTGATCGTGGCCCTCGCCGTGCGCGATGATGCGCTCCCAGGCGTACTGCTCGGCCTCCCAGCGGCCCCCGGTGACCCACGCGAACTCCGACGTGAAGTGGTTCGCGAGCCGGATCAGGAACTCCTCGGGGGAGCCGATGCCCTCACGGGCGAAGCCGTAGACGGTGTTCTTCTGGGTGTCGGTCGGCACGACGTGGGCGTTGTCGCCGTCGAGATGGGCCGACTCGAAATCGCCGCGGAGCTGCGACGTGACGTTCAGGTCCTCGATCTCGTGGCGGGCGGTGTCGCGGGTGATCTTGACGACCCGGACCTCTGCCTTGCCGTACTGGTTCTTGCCCAGGATGACTTTGCTGTTCTCAGTGGTGTTCTGCGCCATGGCGCTTCAGCTCCCTCGGTACGTAGAAAAGGCGAATGGACTCAGCAGGAGCGGCACGTGGTAGTGCGCCTCGTTCTCGTTGACCGTGAAGGTCAGAGAAACCTCCGGGAAGAAGGTCTCCTGCCCGATGCCGGCGAAGTAGGCCCCAGTCGCGAACTGCAGGCGGTACGAGCCGCTCTGCAGACGCTCCGGGCCGAGGTCTTTCACCCGCCCGTCGGCATCGGTGGTGCCCGTTCCAATCTGGGACCATGCCTCGCCGTCGCGGGCGTAGAGTTCGACGGCGACACCTGCTGCCGGCTTCCCGGCTGCGGTATCCAGAATGTGGGTGGTCACGTGGGAGACGCTCATGAGCTCATGCTCCTCTCGTCGGACACGCTCTGCTCCAGGAGGCTTTTTGCTCCAGGAGGCTTTGCTCCAGCAGGCTCTCCTTCAGCCGAAGCAGTGCGATCTCGCGGAGCTGCTGCCCGACGACGGGCTCCTCCTGCTCGGGCGTGTGGCCCAGGCGCTCGTGGAGGGCTGTGAGCATCTCGTCGGCCGTTCGGCCAGCGGCGCGGATCAGGAAGACCCGGCCGAATTTCTCTTCATAGGCGCGGTTCCCCTCGGCCAGCGCAGCGATCGTTCCGGCATCGCGCTCGTCCACACCGGACTGCTCGTTGCGGGACATCGATGCCTCGGTGGACTGGCCGCTGACCCTTTCGCCAATGCGGGGATGGTGAGCGAGAGCGCCCTCGAGTTCCGCAGAGGTGAAGGGGTCGGCCGCGCCGCGCGCGGTGTCGAGGAGATCGTCCAGGCTCGCGAAGGGGCGGGCGGAGGTGATCTCATCGATCCAGCGGGGCACGTCAAGGCAAGGCTTCAGGAGCTCTCGTGCCTTTTCGGCGGGGGCGGCGTTGAACTGTTCAAGCAACATGGCTTGTCGGGTCCTCAACTGCTCAATGCTGGCATCCACGGTGACGGCTATACGGAACGTCGGTTTCTTTGGTTCCGCATCGTGGAACTGTTATTTCAGCATGTGTAAATAGTCTGAGGGACGCGGATGTGATTGTCAACACCCTATCGTGTGATCCACCCCGCTCTTGGCCTCGATGACCGGCCCGGGGCCGCTTAACCTGTGCTGACCAACACCGGTTGAGCGGCCCGGGGCCTGTCATATCGGTGCTCAGCCTGCGAGCTTGGCGGCCCGTGCGAAAGCTGCCCGAAGCTTGGCCTCGACGACCCCGGGCGTAGCCAGCTCGGACCACCTGATCCGGACCACGATCCATCCGGCGGCGATCAGGGCATTCTCCCGGCGCCGCTCCGCCAGGAGAACTTCGGCGGCGGGTCGATAGTCGAAGTACTTCGTATCGCCGTCGAACTCGAGAATTACCCGGAGTTCCGGCCAAGCGAAATCGGCTCGGAAGAGCCCTTCCTCGGTGCGGATCTCGAACTGCAGCTCGGGCTGGGCCATCCCGGCCGCCGCGAGCATGAGGCGGGTTCTGGTCTCTCCGGGGGACTCGGAACGAGGATCTAACGCGGAGAGCAGCCGTTCGACTCGGCGATATCCCCTGATCGCGCCCGTCCGCTCAGCGGCTTCCGCGATGCCGTCGAGTGTGGCGCCGAGGCGGAGGGCATGGTCTCCGATGATGGCAGCAGGCTCGAGAGCGAGAATCCGCGCGCAATCCGCCACGGTACGATTCAACGACGTCAGCCTCAAGACTCGGCCTTCTCGCACGAGTTCCGCCAGGTCCGCGTCGCCGACCGGTGCCGAGTGGGAGGCAACGTCGGCGCCGTGGCTGGTAGGAGATGACGAATACGGCACGGTGACGTGGACCCTGTCCCCAGCTGACCACGTGCTGCAACCAGCCAGCCGGGCGGCAGAGACGTGGCTATAAACGGACTGCCGTCGTGTCGAGGCAGCATGGGCATAGATCCGGTACAAGTCCCGATCCCAAGGACTCGAGGAGCGCCACACCCTGCCAAGGATGTAGGCACCCCGGCGCAGGCGGATCACGATTCGTCCCCGGACCGCGGCGGTGAGAAGGCGGTCGCCGATTCCCGCCTCAGCCAGCACTGACGTCGACGCAACCACGCCCGGCGGCCAGCGTTCTTCCACGATCGAACGGATTACCCCAGGCTCCATGCCGACAAGTCTGGCGGGGCCGGGCGAGGCCCCGCCAGCAGATTCCCTCGTATGTGGATAACCCAGGGAAGACGACGGCGGCCCCACCCGCTTGACCGGCGCTGGTGAGCACCGTATCAAGCGGGTGAGGGCCGCTTGTGTGAACACGGGAAAGGGCTAGACGCCCAGACGCTCCCTCAGGGCGGCGACGTGGCCGTCCGCCTTCACGTTGTAGTCGACTGACTCGATGGTCCCGTCGGGGGCCACCACAGCGGTCGAACGGAGGATCCCGTCCACGACCTCGCCCTTGACGATCTTCTCGCCCCACGCGCCCCACTCCTTGGCGACGGCAGCGCCGTCGTCCGCGAGAAGCGGGAAGGTGAGGCTGTAGTCGTCGGCGAACGAGGCGATCGCCTCCACGGGATCGGGCGAGATGCCCACAACGCTCACGCCGGCGGCGTTGAGCGCGTCGAGGCTGTCGCGGAAGTCGCAGGCCTCCGTGGTGCAGCCCGGCGTCGCGGCCTTGGGGTAGAAGTACACGACGACGCGCCGGCCGCGGTAGTCCGAGAGCGAGACATCCTTCCCGGACGCGTCCGGGAGCGTGAAGTCCGGTGCCTGCTGCGCCGCAGCGAGCTTCGTGGTGGTTGTCATAGTTCCTCCTGGGAAGATCGAATCAGGCCGTGCCGCGGCGGATCAGCTGCCCCTTCGGATCGCTGAAGTCCACCTCGGTGCCGCGCACGAAGGTGCGGCGCACCACGCCGGAGAGGGTCTTTCCCTGATACGGCGTGATGTGGTTCTTGTGGTGAAGCTTGTCCGCGTCGACGACGAACGCCTCGTCCGCCGCGAAGATCGCGAGGTCCGCATCGTACCCCGGCGCAAGGGTCCCCTTGCGCTGGAGCCGTGCGAGCTCGGCAGGCTTGCGCCCCATCCACTCGACGACGCGTTCGAGCGGGAGGCCGCGCCGACGAGCCTCGGTCCAGATGATCGGCAGCCCCAGCTGGAGCGACGCGACGCCACCCCAGGCCACGCCGAAGTCACCGTTCTCGAGGTCCTTCAGGTCAACCGTGCTGGGGGAGTGGTCCGAGACAATGCAGTCGATCACGCCGTCCTCGAGGCCCTTCCAGAGCAGCTCACGGTTGGAGGCTTCG
>NZ_JBQCGQ010000169.1:0-16869 GCF_051955515.1 Sinomonas sp. | reverse complement strand
CAAGAACCCGGTCATGGGGCTCGGCGAGACTGCCCTCGTCGCGGCCATCCTCTTCCACGCGTTCAACGGCCTGCGAATCATTGCCGTGGACTTCTGGAAGAGCGGCCCGAAGTACCAGCGGCAGATGCTGTGGACCGTCCTGGTGGTCTGGGCCGTCGTGTTCGTGGCCTTCGCCATCCGCCAACTCTCGATCGTGTTCGGAGGCTGACCGCCATGAGCACCACTCCTGACATCCGCTTCCCGCGCAGCAGCACGGAGACAGGCCGGATCGCCCCGAAGTACACGCGCCACGGCGGCGGTACGAAGGGCGGCTTCGAGATGGCCGCATGGCTCTTCATGCGCCTCTCCGGCATCGTCCTCGTGGTCCTGATCTTCGGCCACCTGTTCGTCAACCTCATGGTCGGGAATGGCGTCCACGCCATCGATTTCGGCTTCGTCGCCGGCAAGTGGGCCAGTCCGTTCTGGCAGTGGTGGGACCTCGCGATGCTCTGGCTCGCCATGCTCCACGGCACCAACGGCGTCCGGACGATCGTGAACGACTACGCCGATCGCGACACGGTTCGCTTCTGGCTCCTCGTGGTGCTCTACGCCGCGGCTACCGCGATCGTCATCCTCGGCACGCTGGTCATCTTCACGTTCGACCCGTGCCCGGTGATCAACGGCGTCCAGACAGGCGCCGACTTCTGCCCCAAGCCGTAGCAGGCATTCCGAGCGGCGCCCCAGCGAGCGGTGCCGCAGACTTGCGCGAGAGAGAGAAGCATCCAGTATGCAGGTCCACAAGTATGACGTGGTGATCGTCGGTGCCGGTGGCGCCGGCATGCGCGCGGCCATCGAGTCCGGCCAGCGCGCCCGCACCGCTGTACTGACCAAGCTGTACCCCACCCGGTCCCACACCGGCGCGGCCCAGGGCGGCATGTGCGCAGCCCTGGCCAACGTCGAAGAGGACAACTGGGAATGGCACACCTTCGACACCGTCAAGGGCGGCGACTACCTCGTCGACCAGGACGCCGCTGAGGTCATGGCAAAGGAGGCGATCGACGCCGTCCTCGACCTCGAGAAGATGGGCCTGCCCTTCAACCGCACGCCGGAGGGCCGCATCGACCAGCGTCGCTTCGGCGGCCACACGCGTGACCACGGCAAGGCTCCGGTTCGCCGCGCCTGCTACGCCGCGGACCGCACGGGCCACATGATCCTGCAGACGCTCTACCAGAACTGCGTCAAGCACAACGTCGAGTTCTACAACGAGTACTACGTGCTGGACCTCCTCATGGTCGAGGAGGACGCAGTCCGCGAGGACGGCACGCCGTTCAAGCAGAAGCGCGCCGCAGGCGTGGTCAGCTACGACCTCGCCTCCGGCGAGATTCACGTCTTCCAGGCCAAGGCGATCGTGTTCGCCACGGGCGGCGCCGGCAAGGTCTTCAAGACCACCTCGAATGCCCACACCCTGACCGGTGACGGCATGGGCATCGCGTTCCGCCGGGGCATCCCGCTCGAGGACATGGAGTTCATCCAGTTCCACCCGACCGGCCTCGCCGGACTCGGCATCCTCCTCTCCGAGGCGGCCCGTGGCGAGGGTGCCATCCTTCGCAACTCGGAGGGCGAGCGCTTCATGGAGCGCTACGCGCCGACCATCAAGGACCTCGCTCCCCGCGACATCGTGGCCCGCTCCATGGCCAACGAGGTGCGCGAGGGCCGC
Organism: Sinomonas sp.; assembly: GCF_051955515.1. Lineage (GTDB taxonomy): Bacteria > Actinomycetota > Actinomycetes > Actinomycetales > Micrococcaceae > Sinomonas. Next base: position 15,173 of record NZ_JBQCGQ010000169.1, on the reverse strand, counting down.
GGAGCCGGCCCGAACAAGGACTACGTGCTCCTCGACCTGACTCACCTCGAGCCCGCGCACATCGACGCGAAGCTTCCGGACATCACCGAGTTCGCGCGGACCTACCTCGGCGTGGAGCCCTACACCGAGCCCGTCCCCGTGTACCCCACCGCGCACTACGTGATGGGCGGAGTCCCGACCAACATCAAGGGCGAGGTCCTCCAGGACAACGACACCGTGGTGCCAGGCCTCTACGCCGCCGGCGAGGTCGCCTGCGTGTCCGTCCACGGCTCGAACCGCCTCGGCACGAACTCGCTCCTCGACATCAACGTGTTCGGCAAGCGCTCGGGCATCTCGGCCGCCGAATACGCCAAGACGGCGGAGTTCGTGGAACTCCCGGAGAACCCGGCTGCGGAGACCGAGGCGCTGCTGGGTGCCGTCCGCAACTCCGCGGGCAACGAGCGGATCGCCTCGATCCGGGCGGACCTGCAGGAGACCATGGACGCGAACATGCAGGTGTTCCGCACCAAGGACTCCATCGCCAAGGCCCTGGCTGACATCGAGGCCCTGCGCGAGCGGTACCGGAACATCGGTATCCAGGACAAGGGCAAGCGCTTCAACCTCGACCTCCTCGAGGCCGTCGAACTGGGCTTCCTCCTGGACCTCGCCGAGGTCATGACGGTCGCTGCGCTCCACCGCAAGGAATCGCGCGGCGGCCACTACCGCGAGGACTTCCCCGACCGCGACGACGCCAACTTCATGAAGCACTCGATGCTCTACAGGGACCCCGCGGCGGAGACCGAGGGCGTCAAGGGCATCCGCTTCGGTACGAAGCCGGTTGTCTTCACCCGTTACGAGCCGATGGAGCGTAAGTACTGATGACCGCGTCAACTGCAGAGCCAGCCTCGAAGGTCGAGCTGCCCGCGAGCGTCGGCGGCGGGGGCGAGATCCCGACCTTCGACATCACGCTCCGGGTGCGCCGCTACAACCCAGAGGTCTCGGAAGAGTCCCACTGGGACGAGTTCAAGCTCACCATGTACGGCACGGACCGCGTGCTGGACGCCCTGCACAAGGTCAAGTGGGAGCACGACGGGTCCCTCTCATTCCGCCGCTCGTGCGCGCACGGCGTGTGCGGCTCGGACGCCATGCGGATCAACGGCCGCAACCGTCTCGCCTGCAAGACGCTGCTCAAGGACCTCGACACGTCCAAGCCCATCACGGTCGAGCCCATCAAGGGTCTTCCGGTGGAGAAGGACCTCATCGTGGACATGGAGCCGTTCTTCCAGTCCTACCGGGAGATCATGCCCTTCCTCGTGGCCAAGGGCCACGAGCCCACGAAGGAGCGCCTCCAGTCCCCCGAGGATCGCGAGCGCTTCGACGACACCACGAAGTGCATCCTGTGCGCCGCGTGCACGTCGTCGTGCCCGGTGTTCTGGACCGACGGCCAGTACTTCGGTCCCGCGGCGATCGTCAACGCGCACCGCTTCATCTTCGACTCGCGCGACGATGCCGGCGACATGCGCCTTGAGATCCTCAACGACAAGGAAGGCGTGTGGCGCTGCCGCACGATCTTCAACTGCTCCGAGGCCTGCCCGCGCGGCATCCAGGTCACGAAGGCCATCTCCGAGGTCAAGCAGGCCATTCTGGCCCGCCAGTTCTAGCCTTACCGGCCCAAAGAGGCCGCACGGCAAGGGGGCGCTGCTGCAGTCTGCAGCAGCGCCCCCTTCGCGTCCTGCCTCAGCCCCGGTGGGCGAGTGGCCTCGAAGGCCTGCGCGCGGGGCGGGAGGAGCCGAAGGCCGCGGTCTTGCGCTCGGGGAGGGCAGCGCCGTCGGCCTCGCGGATGGCGGCCCAGGCGCCGGAGACGAGGTAGACCTGGCTTACGAGGTTGAACCAGATGAGCAGCCCGATGATGACGGCGAAGGACGCCAGGAGCGGATTCGCGCCGGCGCGGGCAAGGAGTTGGCTGCTGAAGAGCTGGAGGATCGTGGTGCCCGCGCCCGCGATCGCCGTGCTCTCGAGCAGGGCGCGGCGGGAGAGCGATAGACCCGCGGCGAGGCGGAACAGGATCAGTGCAGTGGCCCAGTTCAGCAGGAGCGGAACAACGATGCCGATGAGCCAGCTGACGGGGGCCACGACAGCCTTGTCGAGGCTCAGGAGGTCAGCGATGAAGCCGACGGCGCCCGTGAATAGGATGCTGACGCCGGAGGTGAGCACCAGGACGACCCCGAGGAGCAGAAGGGTCCCCGTGTCCCGCAGCCGCATGAGCACCGGGTTGACCTGCAGAGGCCGTTCGTCGACCACGCCCCGGAGGCCGTCGCGAATGCTGCTGATCCATCCGAGGGAGGTCAGCACGGTCACGATGGCGGCGATGATCGCCGTGAGCCCCAACCCCGACGGGTTCAGCAGCGCGTGGGGGTCGGCGAGCCCGTCGTGGCCGTCCACCTTGAGAAGACCCGGCGCGGAGTGCGCCACGAGCTGAACGATCTTGTCGACCAGCTCCGGCTGACCTGCGAGCACGAGGCCGGCGACCGAGAATCCGGTGGTCAGGAGGCCAGCGACCGAGAAGAACATGTTGAAGCCGATACCGGCGCTCAGCAATGGGCCGTAGCGCAGGCCGTAAAGCTGGAAGGTCCGAACGGGCCGCCACGTGCTGATCTGGGCGATGACCCACTGCAGGAGAGCCAGATAGCGCTTGGGCGCACCTACGCCGTCGAGCTTTGCCCGGCCCCACGCCTGTCGCGCCCTCACGGCAGCGAGCTTGAGCTGGTCCAGTTCGGTAGGGAGGGGCTGACCCGACCGCGAGCGGTCAAGAGCCGCGCGGCGCCTCTCCCCCGAAGTCGAGCTCTTCCCGGAGTTGCCAGAGGCCGTCGGAATCGTGCTCATACAGCCCCATGCTAGCCACTGTGAAAGAGGTGCTGTAGTTCTTGAGGGCGAGTTCGGCCTCGTCGAGGCGCTCGGGATCGACGTCGTGGGCCACCGTGACGTGCGGATGATACGGGAACGGGAGTTCACGCTCGAGGGGACCCCGCTGAAGGTCGGAGTGCAGCTTCATGCACGCCTCGAAGCCCTCGGCCACGTTCAGGTAGACGACCTCTGAGACCGGGCGGAACGAGCCCGTCCCGGAGATCGTCACACGGAATGGCGCTTGCCGCGCCGCCACGCTGCGGACGTGCTCGACGGCCGCGTCCCAATCGCGGGTCTCGGTGGTGGTCACGAGGGTGATGTGAGCCGGAATCGACTCCGCCATCGGATCCCCGAAGGACGCGCGCCACTTGCGCAGCTCCGCAGCGACGTCGTCCGGGAAGCCCAGAATGACGCCCACGAGTGGGGCGTTCCCGTCCCTCTCGGCGACGTGATCGTCGAATCGGCCCGTCATTGCCTCAGACGGATGCAGCGGCGGGGGCCATGGCGGGAAGGAACCCCACCTTTTGATAGACCTCTGCGAGGGTCTCGGCCGCGATCTCCCGCGCCTTCCCCGCGCCGACGGCCAGGAGCCGGTCCAGTTCCGCCGGGTCCTCGAGGAGCTCCTCGGTGCGTGCCTTGATCGGCGCGACGGCGTCCACCACAGTCTGCGCGACGTCCGCCTTGAGGTGCCCGTACATCTTGCCCTCGTAGGAAGCCACGAGCTCGTCGATGCCGCGGCCCGTGATCGTGGAGATGATCGTCAGGAGGTTGGAGACGCCCGGCTTCGCCTCGCGGTCGAACCGGATCTCGGTCTCGGCATCCGTGACGGCCGACTTGATGCGCTTCGCGGTCACCTTGGGGTCGTCGAGGATGTTGATGAGGCCGTTCGGCGAATCCGCGGACTTCGACATCTTGGACACGGGGTTCTGCAGATCGTAGATCTTGGCCGCGACCGGCGGGATGAGCGCCTCCGGCACCACGAACGTGTCTCCGAAGCGGGTGTTGAAGCGGTGCGCAAGAGTCCGCGCGAGCTCGAGGTGTTGGCGCTGGTCCTCGCCCACCGGCACGCCGTAGGGCTTGTAGAGCAGGATGTCTGCCGCCATGAGCATCGGGTACGTGAAGAGGCCTGCACTGGCCGCGTCCTGCCCCTGGCGGGCCATCTTGTCCTTGAACTGCGTCATCCGCGAGGCTTCGCCGAAGCCCGTGAGGCAGTTCAGGACCCACGCGAGCTGGGCATGCTCGGGCACGTGGGACTGTACGTACAGCGTGGACCGCTCGGGGTCGATGCCGGCCGCGATGAACTGCGCAGCCGTGAGGCGGGTGCGCCCTCGCAGTTCCGCGGGGTCCTGCGGCACGGTGATCGCGTGCAGGTCGGGGATGAAGTAGAAGCAGTCGTACTCGTCCTGCTGCTTCACCATGTTGACAAGGGCGCCGAGGTAGTTCCCGAGGTGCAGCGAGTCGCCCGAGGGCTGCATCCCGGACACGAGGCGCTGGCGGCCTGCAGGAGCGGTCACGGCAGACGTGGAGTCAGTGGTCATGGGTGGGCGTTCTTCCGGGGTCTAGAGCTGGTAGTCGATGACAAGCGGGGCATGGTCCGAGAACCGTGTGTCCCACGCGGTGGCGCGGTCGACGACGGCGTTCCTCGCCGCCGCGGCGAGCTCCGCCGTCGCCATGTGGTAGTCAATGCGCCAGCCGGCATCGTTGTCGAAGGCGCGGCCGCGCTGAGACCACCAGGTGTACGGTCCATCAACCTGACCGGAGAGCTCCCGGTGCACGTCCTTCCAGCCGATCTCGTCGCCGAAGAAGCGGTCGAAGTAGGCGCGCTCCTCGGGCAGGAAGCCCGCGCGCTTCTGGTTCGACTTCCAGTTCCGGATGTCGAGCGGGGTGTGGCCCACGTTGAGGTCCCCCACCACGAGGGCGAAGTCGCTCTGCTCCGCAAGTTCGGGAAGCCGCTTGAGCATCACGTCGAGGAACCGGTACTTGTCCACCTGCTTCGGCGTGTCCACTTCGCCCGAGTGCACGTAGGCGCTCACCACGGTCAGCTGTTTGCCGCTCGGAAGCGCGAAGTCGGCCTCGACCCAGCGGCCGGCGGTCGCAAAGTAGTCGTCGCCGATGCCCACGCGCGTTGCGGTCGGCTCCTGCCGGGAGGCGATGGCCACTCCGGCGCGCCCCTTCGCGTCCGCCTCTGCGTGCAGCACATGCCAGCCGTCGAAGTACTCGTTGACCACGTCGTCGGGCGCGCGCACCTCCTGCAGGCACAGGATGTCCAGATCGCGCGGCTCAAGCCACTCCGGCATGCCCTTGCGCCAAGCAGCCCGCAGGCCATTGACATTCACTGTGGCGATGCGCAGCGCTCCACCTTTCGGCGCATACGCGGAAGTCGTCATAGCAGCTTCGAGGGTCACCGGAATACTCTACCCTTCGTCAACGATGGTTCCGGTGACGGGCTCCCCGCCGTCGGGACGCAGCATGTCCCGTGCGTTGGCGGCGGTGATCTGGATCGTCTCGAGAGCGCGGGCAACCTGCTCGGGGTCCTTGCCGAGGTTCTCGCGGACCACGCGCTCCTGGACCTGGATGATCTTGAAGGAATGGTCGAGCTTGAGGTCGCGGACGTCGTCGACGGTGCGGGCCTCCCCTGCCGTGGATCCCGTCATCGCCGGAGCCCTGCCGCCTAGGCGCTGCGCTGCCTCCTCGAACTTGGCCTGCGTTCGGCGGCCCGCATTGCGCACCGAGACGAACACGAAGACCGCGAACACCAGCCAGCCCAGCGAGATCACCGCGACGATCCAGCCGATGACCTCGTTCCGGTTCGCCGCGAAGATCACGGCAATGAGGAACGCGAGGACGAGGACGGACAACCCGAGCGCGCCGATGCGGATGCCGGAGCGCGCCGGGGCAGGGTTCTGGGAGCCGATTGACTGCATGGGGCCATTCTCCCAGACGCGCGTCGCCGCTCGTGCGGAAGCGGCGGCCAGCAGCCGCCCGCGGGCGAGGCTACCGCCGGAGAAGGCTACCGCAGGAACAGCGCCCGCAGGCGCCGCGTGGTGAAGGCGAGGCCGATGAGGATCATCACGACGTAGTACGTGAGGTGGATCCACGTGGCCGCGCTGAACACGCCGATGCTGATCTGCCGCATGAGCTCGACCCCATGCCACAGGGGAAGTGCCTGGATGACCCACTGCACCGGCTCGGGGTAGACGCTGAGCGGGTAGAACGTCGCGGAGAACAGGAACATGGGCAGCATGACGAACGTGATGATGTCCATCTGCTGGAACGTCTTCATGTAGCTCGTGATCGCCATCCCGAAGCTCGCGAAGCCGAACGCAACCATAACGGACGTAGGAACGAGCAGAAGGGCCCACGGCGTGGTGATGAGCCCCATGAGGCCCATGACTCCGGTGAACCCCAACGCATAGAGGAAGCCGCGGAAGAGGGCCATGAAGATCTCGCCGACGGCGATGTCGAACGGCCCGAGGGACGTGTAGAGCATGCTCTGGTAGAGCTTGCCGAAATGCATCTTGAAGAAGATGTTCCACGTCGAGTCGTAGATCGCACCGTTCATCGCGGAGACGGCGAGCAGGGCGGGCGCAATGTACGCGGCATAGCTGATCGGGGCTCCCCCAGGACCGGCTACGGAGCCGACGAGCCCGCCGAGTCCTATGCCGAGGGACAGCAGGTAGAAGACGGGCTCGAAGAAGCCCGAGATCAGGATGACCCAGTTTTGGCTCTTGATGACGCGGAAGCCGCGTTCGATCACCGCGCGGGCGTTGCGTGCGTAGAGCGCGCTCAGAGGGCGGTGGTCGGCGGAGAGGACGTAGTCGCCGTCGGGGTTCTGGTCGGTCAGCGCCTTCATGCGCCCATCCGCCTCGCGTAATTGCGGCGGGCCCAGCCGATGCCGAAAAGGCCGAGCGCCGCGAGGTAGAGGACGTGCACGGCGACGAGCCAGACAGGCTCAGTGAGGCCGATGGTAGCGAGCCGCCCGAGCTGGTTCCCATGCCATAACGGTGAGATCCAGCCGATCCACTGCATGCCGGCGGGCATCACCTCGAGCGGATAGAACGTCCCGGAGAACAGGAACAGCGGCATCACGATGAAGCGCTGGATCATGGAGAACTGGAAGTTCTCCTTCTCGATCCTCGCCGCATAGGCCATGAGGGGCGTCCCGAAGGCCATGCCGGCGAGGACCCCGATCGGCACCACGAGCCATGAAGCCGGGCTCCGGGCCGCGCCGAACGCGAGCATGATGAGGAAGAACACGACGCACTGGACGAGGAGCCGGACGCCCACGGCCATGACGTGCCCCGCGGCGAGCTGCCCCGGCACGAGCGGAGTGACGTGGGGGCCGTAGTAGACGCGCCGCCACTTGAAGCCGTCCATGACGGGGAACATCATCTCGTTCGCGCACGTCATGACCGCGCTGGAGACGAGGAGCGCCGGCGCGGCGTACGCGAGATAGCCGACGCCCGCGAAATGGGCGGACGGGCTGCGGTCCACGATGGACGCGAGGCCGACCCCCATCGAGAAGAGGTACAGGAGCGGGTTCCCCACGCTCGTCACCACGATGGTCACCGCGTAGGCGCGCATGCTGCGCAGCATGTGCTCCATGAAGTAGAACGAGCCCCAGCGCCTGGCCTTGGCCGCGGAGACTTCGGGGGACTGGGCTCGGAGGCGGGGCTGGGTCTCAGTCAATGAGGGACCGCCCCGTGAGGCGCAGGAACACGTCCTCAAGCGAGGCCCGCCGCACGAGCGAGGTGATGGGGTGGAGCTGGCGCGCGCTGATCTGCTCGAGCGAGGCCTCGCCGTTGTCCGTGTAGACGAGGACCCGATCGGGCAGCACCTCGATGCGCTCCCCCACGCCTTCGAGCCGAGGGGCGACGGCGGCATTCCGGTCTGTGCCGAAGCGCACCTCGAGCACCTCCCGGCTCGAGTGCTCGCGGATGAGCGCGGAGGGCGACCCCTCCGCCATGATCTTGCCCTTGTCCACGACGATGAGCCGGTCGCACAGCTGCTCCGCCTCATCCATGTAGTGCGTCGTGAGCACAAGGGTCACGCCCTGCTCCTTGAGCCGGAACAGACGGTCCCAGAGGACGTGGCGGGCCTGGGGATCGAGGCCGGTGGTCGGCTCGTCGAGGAGGAGGATCCGCGGGTCGTTGATGAGCGAGCGGGCGATCGTGAGGCGCCGCTTCATGCCGCCCGAGAGCGAATCGACGCGGGCCTTCGCCTTGTCCGCCAGCTGGGCGAAGTCGAGGAGCTCGTCCGCCCTCTGGGCGAGGTAGGAGCGCGAGAGGCCGAAGTACCGCCCGTAGACGATGAGGTTGTCCCGGACGCGCAGCTCCTCGTCGAGATTGTCCTGTTGCGGGACCACGCCGAGGTGGGCTCGTACCTCCGGACCCTGCTTCTCCGGGTCGAGGCCCATGATGCTGAGCTCGCCGCTGGTCCTCTGGGTCACGCCGCCGATCATCCTCATGGTGGTCGACTTCCCGGCGCCGTTGGGCCCGAGCAGGCCGAACGACTCCCCCGCCGGCACCTCGAAGCTGATGCCGTCGACGGCGTTGACGTTTCCGTACGTCTTGACGAGATTCCGAGCACTGATCACTGGCGGCCGAACGGTGCGAGCACCGGCCACGGCAGTTCCCTTGGCACGGCCTGGTGCTTCCTGCGACACTCACCGCACACTAGCCGACGAGGCCCGGCACCGGAAGAGTTTATGCAACGCTTCTTTCAGAGTGAGTGCGGCACTTCCGGTTACTGCGACGGCGCGAAGAGGTCAGCTGCGAAGTCCATGAGGGCTTGCGCTCGGCGTGTGGGGCGAACGCCCGCGGACCAGGCGAGCAGGATGCGCACGGGTGCCGGCGGAGGGGTGATCTCCGCGGCGATGACTGGAAGCCCCTCGTAGGTCTCACTCCGCCGCGGCCGCTGCACGAGCAGTGCATAGCCGAGCCCTCGCCCCACGAGGGAGCGCGTCAGCTCGAAGTCGGTGGTCCGGTAGCGGATCCGCGGCTCGACACCGGCAGCCCGGAACACGGCCATGGTGTGCTCGCCGCTCGGGTGCAGGTCGAGGAAGACGAGCGGATCCTCGGCGAGCGCCGCGAGGTCGACGGGCTCGCCGGTGGCGAGCCGGTGCGAGGCGGGCAGGAGCACGTAGACGCGGGATTCGTAGAGCGTCCGGGCGGCGAGGCCCATGGGGAGGTTCATGTCGTACATGAGGGCGGCGTCGAGGTCGCCTTCGAGGAGCCTGCGCTCGAGCGGAACCTGCTGGTCGGCAACGAAGTCGAGCTCGACCTCCGGGTGCAGCTCTCCGAAGCCCTGGAGGATCGGCGGGATGAGGGTGACGGCAAGGGTCGAATAGCAGCCGAGCGCGACGGGCCCGCGCAGGGCATCCCCCGCGTCCCGCGCCGAGAGCTCCAGGTCTGCCGCCTCGACCAGGAGCGCCCGGGCGCGGTCGCACACGTACTGCCCGGCGGGCGTGAGCAGTGCGCCGTGAGCACGACGGCGGACCAGGAGTTGGGTGCCGAGCGCCCGTTCGAGGTCATTGAGCGCCGCGCCGACGGCGGTCTGGGTCACGTGCAGCCGCGTGGCGGCGGCGCGGATCGAGCCCGTGTCCGCGACCGCGACCAAGTAGCCCAGCTGGCGGAGGGTGAACCTGCTCGGCGCGCGCACGACGTCGTCCGCGGCCAGAGCGGCGAGGGTCGCCTCCTGCATTCGACACCTCCCCATAGAAACTTTTTGTTGCCTAGTTCGCAGCTTATTTGAACTTTACCTGACCATATGGCCCAGCCCACACTCGAGGGAGCCAGCAGCACAGACGACACGAGGAAGTGGCAGATGACGGCAGCAGAAGCAGAGATCACCGCGCCCATGGCGGACTGGGTCCGCATCGAGGATCTCTACGAGAACCCGTACCCGATCTACCGCCGGCTGCGGGAAGAATCCCCCGTGGCGTGGGTGCCGGCCGTGGGCCGTTACCTGGTGACGAGCTTCGAGGCGTGCCACCGGATCGAGCAGGACGCCGAAACGTTCTCCGCGAACGAAGAGGGCTCGCTCATGAAGCGGTCCATGGGGCACTCGATGCTCCGCAAAGACGACCCCGACCACCAGACGGACCGCGCGGCTTACGGACCCGTGCTGCGCCCGAAGGCCATCAAGGAGACATGGACCGCCGTCTTCGAGAAGAACGCCGAGAAGTACCTCGAGGAATTCCGGGCGAAGGGGCCGGGCGCCGACCTCCATCTCGGCTTCGCAGCCCCGTTTGCGGCGGAGAACCTCCGCGAGATCATGGGCTTCCGCAACGCGACGCAGCAGGACCTGCAGCGCTGGTCGCAGACCATGATCGATGGGACCGGCAACTACGCGGACGATCCCGAGGTCTGGGCCAAGGCCGCCGCCTCGAGCGCCGAAGTGGATGCAGCCATCGACGAACTCGTCCCCGCGCTCAAGGCCGAGCCTGATGCGAGCCTGCTCTCCGCCGTCGTCAATGCCGGCATGCCGATCGAGGCCATCCAAGCCAACATGAAGATGACGATCGGCGGCGGGCTGAACGAACCCCGCGACGTGCTCGGGACGGCGGTGTGGGCACTGCTGTCCAACCCGGAGCAGCTGGCGCAGGTCCTCGCCGACCCTGCGCTGTGGGCCACGGCGTTCGAAGAGGCCGTGCGGTGGGTTGCGCCGATCGGGATGTACCCGCGGCAGACCACGCGCGAGGTCGAGATCGGCGGAGCGACGCTGCCCGCAGGTGCCCGGCTCGGCGTGGTCCTCGGCGCCGCCAATCGGGACCCAGAACAGTTCGAGAACCCCGAGGCCTTCGACATCAATCGCGAGAAGAAGCCGCACCTCGCGTTCGGCGGCGGGGCGCACTTCTGCGCCGGCGCTTGGGTCGCGCGGACTTCGGTGGCGCAGGTCGCCCTCCCGAAGCTCTTCGCGAGCCTCCCGGGACTCCGCCTGACCGATCGGCCGGCGCGGGAGGGCGGCTGGGTGTTCCGCGGAATGCTCGAACTGCCCGTGGCCTGGAACTGAACACCGACCAGACCTGAAGGAGAACCATGCCCACCATCACCTACATCCAGCCCGACGGAGCAGAGCTGACCCTCGACGCAGCCCCCGAGACCTCGGTCATGCGCGCGGCCGTCAACGCGGGGGTGCCCGGCATCGTCGGCGAATGCGGCGGCCAGGCGATGTGCGCCACGTGCCACGTCTATGTGAGCCACGATTCGCTCGAAGGGCTGCCTGAGATCAACGACGAGGAGGACGAGATGCTCGAGTGCACGTCCGCTCCGCGGGACCCCGAGCGGAGCCGGCTGGGCTGCCAGATCGCGTGCGGCGCGCGCGCCTCGCTCGTGGTCGAGGTTCCCGCGGGCCAGGTGTGACCCGATGACCGGACAGGACAAGCGGCCCGGCCACATCGTCGTCGTCGGCGCGGGACAGGCGGGGGTCCAGCTCGTCGACTCCCTCCGCGCCGGCGGGTACGGCGGTCGGCTCACGGTGCTCTCCCGCGAGTCCGAGCGGCCCTACCAGCGGCCGCCCCTCTCGAAGGACTTCGTGGCGGGAGGCTCCCAGGCCGAACCGCTGCGGCTCCGTGGCGAGTCGTTCTTCGATGACGCCGGGGTCGATGCGCGGTGGGGAGTCTCCGCCGTCGCCATCGACCGTGCTCGCCGGCGCGTCCGGACGAGCGACGGCGAGTGGCTCGCGTACGACGCACTCGTGCTCGCCACGGGCGCCGACAGCCGCGCGCTGGGGGTCCCCGGTGAGCACCTCGGCGGCGTCCACCGGCTGCGCACGCTCGACGATGCGCGAGCGGCGTCCGCCGGGCTCGCGTCGGCCCGTCGCGTGGCCGTAGTGGGCGCGGGCTTCATCGGCCTCGAGTTCGCCGCGGCGGCGCGGGCCAGGGGGCTCGACGTCACGGTCATCTCGCCGACGGCCCGCCCGCTGCGCCGATCCGTCTCCCCTGCCGTGTCCGCCTACCTCGTCGACCGCCACGAGCTCGACGGCGTGCGCTTCGAGCTTTGCGAGGGAGTCTCCGCGATCTCAGGCGTGGACGACGACGCCGGCCGGGTTGCCGCCGTCGTTCTGGCCTCGGGTCGGGCGCTGCCGGCGGATCTGGTCGTCGTCGGCGTCGGCGTCACCCCCGCTTCGGCCCTCGCGGCCGACGCCGGGCTGGCCGTCGAGGACGACGGCGGCATCGCCGTCGATGGCAGCCTGCGCACCTCGGACCCGGCGATCTTCGCCATCGGTGACTGCGCGAGCTTCCCGAGCCCCCACGCGGGTCGCCGGGTGAGGCTCGAGTCGGTGCAGAACGCGACGGATCACGCGCGGCACGCCGCGGCCGCCCTCCTCGGGCAGGACGCCGGGCCCTATGCCGAGCTCCCGTGGTTCTGGAGCCATCAGGGGAAGGTCAAACTGCAGATCGCCGGCCTCTCCAGGCCCGGCGCGTCGACGGTCCTGCGCGGAGATCCGGCGTCGGGCAAGTTCTCGGTATTCGCGTTCGACGACGGGGCGCTCGTGAGCGTCGAGTCCGTGAACAGCCCAGCGGATCACCTGGCGGCCCGGCGCCTGCTGGCCGTCGGCACCCCTCTGTCTCCGGACGAAGCAGCCGATTCCGCGTTCGACCTCAAGGCCTACTCCCGCTCGGCTCCGGTGCCCGCATGACCGTCGCCCAGCGCTTCGACGGCGAAGTCGACAAGGGCCGCGGCCCGAGGGGTGAGCGTCATGTCCTCGGGCCAGATCGCCACGACGTGCGTCCGGGTGGCCGGGGGCCGCAGGGGCCGCACGGCGAGCGGGAGACCCTCGACGCTCACGGGGGCGCTGTTCGGGCGGGACATGAGCAGGCCATACCCCACGCCGCGCCCCACGAGGGCCTGGACGAGGATCACCTGCGGGACGCTCGCCACGATCCGAGGGCGCAGGCCTCGCGACGCGAAGGCCTCGTGCGTGTTCATGGTGCTCGGGCTCGACTCATACATGATGAGCGGCTCGTCAGCGAGCTCCGCGAGATCCACGGCATCGTCCTGCGCGAGCGGGTGGTCCGGATGGAGGACGGCCTCAAGCTCGGTGCCGTAGATCTCCCGTTGGGCGTAACCGAGGGGCAAGAGCATGTCGTACACGATGGCGACGTCGAGCCGGCCCGATTCGAGGGCGGGAAGCAGCTCCTCGTGGGTCCCCACGGTGACATCCACCGTGACGCCTGGGTGTCGCTGGGGGAACCGGTCGAGGATCTCGGGGATCACACTCGTCGCGAAGCTCGCGAAGCAACCGAGGTTGACCGGCCCGCGGAGCGCCTCGCCGTTCCGGGGTGCGAGGACCAGGTCCTGAGCGCCGCGCAGGATGCCCAGCGAGCGAGCCGCGAAATGCTGCCCAGCCGGCGTGAGCTGCAGCCCACGTCCCTTCCTGCGCACGCACAGCTGCTCCCCCACAGCCTTCTCGAGAGCCGTGACCGCTTGGGAGAGCGCGGACTCGGAGATGTGCAGGCGTTCCGCCGCCTCGCTGAGGGTCGAGACGTCGACGAGCGCCGTGAACAGCTCGAGTTGACGGAGTGTGATCTCGGGCATTCTCGCGTGCGCCCTCCCTAGATCTATAAGCAGAACTGAATTAGTTTGCCGCTTTTCTGAAGTTTACAACCGGAAGTTGGGGAGCCACGATAGTGGTATCCCTCACTCTCCAACGGCTCGCCGCGCATCTGGCGCGGAGCGCCCATCCCCCTCGCGGCCACAAGCCGTCCAGTGAGGCATCAGAGCTGATGCCGTTTCATGCAAGGACAGAGATGAACAATCCCGGCGCCGCATCCGCCGCCACAACCCAGCGCCGCGTCGCGCTGGCCACCATCATCGGCACCACCATCGAGTGGTACGACTACTTCATCTACGCCACAGGCGCAGCCCTCGTGTTCGCCGAGCTCTTCTTCAAGCCGGCCGGCGAGAACATCGCCCTCCTGCTCTCGTTCGCGACCGTGGGCATCAGCTTCCTGTTCCGTCCCCTCGGCGCCTTCCTCGCGGGCCACTTCGGCGACATCATCGGTCGCCGGGCCATGCTCGTCCTGACCCTCATCCTCATGGGCGGTGCGACCACCCTGATCGGCGCGCTGCCGACCTATAGCCAGATCGGCATGGGCGCCCCCATCCTCCTGCTGGTGCTCCGGGTCATCCAGGGCATCTCCGCGGGCGGCGAGTGGGGCGGGGCGGTCCTCATGGCCGTCGAGCATGCACCGGCGAACCGCCGCGGGCGCGCCGGCTCGTTCCCCCAGCTCGGCGTGCCCCTCGGCATGCTCATCGCCTCCGGCGTCATGGCCCTCATGACCGGGGTCATCTCACCGGGCAAGGCCTTCCTCGAGTGGGGATGGCGCGTGCCGTTCCTGCTGAGCGTCGTGCTGATCGTGATCGGCTTCTTCGTCCGCCGCGCCGTCGAGGAGAGCCCCGTGTTCGCCGAGCTCGCCGAGCGCGGACGGCAGGTCAAGGTTCCGATCGTCCAGCTCTTCCGCAAGCACTGGCACCTCGTGATCCTCGCCGCACTCGTCTTCGTGGGCAACAACGCGGCCGGCTACATGACCACCGGCGGCTTCATCCAGGGCTACGCGACCGGCAAGCTCAAGATGGACGCCACCGGCGTGCTCGTCGCGACGACGGTCGGTGCCGCGATGTGGTTTGTGGCCACGTGGGTCTCGGGCATCCTCGCCGACGCGATCGGCCGGAAGAAGACCTACCTCATCGGCTTCGTCCTGCAGGGCCTCATGGTGTTCCCCCTGTTCTTCTTCGTGAACACGGGCACCCTGGGCGGCCTCTATGTCGGGCTGATCCTGTTCTCGATCGGGCTCGGCCTCACCTACGGCCCGCAGGCAGCCTGGTACTCTGAGATCTTCCCCGCGTCGGTCCGGTTCTCCGGTGTCTCGATCTCCTACGCGATCGGCGCGATCCTCGGCGGCGCGTTCGCCCCGACGATTGCCCAGGCCCTTCTCCAGGCCACCGGCTCGACCGCTTCGATCTCGAGCTACCTGCTGATCGTCACGGTCGTCTCGATCGCCGCCGTCCTCTGCCTCCGCGACCGCCGCGGCATCCCGCTGGGCCCGGACCACGAGACCGAGCAAGCCACCGGCGCCACGGTCTTCGGACCGCAGGCGGTGTCTGTGAAGGCACCTGCACAGGTCTAGCCTGCCCATAGCAGAGGGCGACGGTCATGGGCCCCACTCCGCCCCGGTTCGGCGAGAGGTTGGCCGCCCCCTGCGCGACGTGAGGGTGGACGTCGCCAAAGACCTACGGGTTGCCGCCCTCGGGATCGTCCGCGCGGGTCACCCCGACGTCGACAAC
>NZ_JBQCGQ010000168.1:0-8415 GCF_051955515.1 Sinomonas sp. | reverse complement strand
TGAGGTCAAGGTGCATCATCATCTGCTGCTTTCCCGGCTGCTCGGGCCAGGCCGGGGCTTCGAAGTTGTCCTCGACCTGGAAGGAGAGCTTCGGGCCGCCCGCGGGGTTCAGCACCGTGCACCACTCCCGGCTGTCCTCCCCCAGCTCCCATCCGAGGAGATTGGCGTAGAAACGTGCGAGCTCCTGAGGGTCGGGTGCTCCGAGGACTGTGGCCTGAAACGTGATCGGCGAACTCATGGCGATCAGCCTAGGGCCGGTTCGAGGCGACGACGAGGGTCCGCTCACCGCGTTTCCGCGCCGGACCCGCACCTCCGCGCCGGACCCAGCGCGGAGGTGCGGGAAAGCCGCGGAACTGCTCGGAACGAAGGGAGCCGCGAGGGCCTTTCGGTCCTCGCGGCTCCCTTTCGCGGTCAGACAGCGCAGCTACGCGTTGACGCCCAGCTTCTCGAGGATGAGCTCGCGCACTCGGTTCGCGTCGGCCTGGCCACGAGTGGCCTTCATGACCCCGCCGACGATCGCGCCCACGGCCTGAGTCTTGCCACCGCGGATCTTGTCCGCCACGTCGGGCTGCGCGGCGAGAGCCGCGTCGATCGCCTCAAGGAGGGGGCCGTCGTCGGACACGAGGACCAGCCCGCGGGACTCCATGACCTGCGTGGGCGTGCCCTCGCCGGCGATGACGCCGTCGAGCACCTGGCCGGCCATCTTGTTGTTGAGCTTTCCGCCCTCGACGAGGCCGTTGAGCTCGACGATCGCCTCCGGGCTCACGCCGAGCTCCGCAGGATCGACGTCGGCGACCTTTGCCCGCCCGACGATCTCGCCCATCCACCACTTGCGCGCAGCGGCCGGGCTCGCGCCCGCCGCGATCGTCTCCTCGATCGAGTCCATCACGCCAGCGTTCACCACGTCCCGGAACTCGGGATCGGAGTAGCCCCACGCAGCCTTCAGGCGCTTGCGACGCTCGGCCGGGGGCTCGGGAAGCTGCGCACGGAGCGACTCCACCCACTCACGGGTTGCGACGACCGGCACGAGGTCTGGCTCGGGGAAGTAGCGGTAGTCGTCTGCATCGCTCTTGGGGCGACCCGACGTCGTCGTCCGCGTGTCCTCGTGCCAGTGGCGCGTCTCCTGGGTGACCTTCTCCCCCGCCGCGAGAACCGCCGCGTGGCGCTGGATCTCGAAGCGCACGGCGTGCTCGACGGACCGCAGCGAGTTGACGTTCTTGGTCTCCGAGCGGATGCCGAACTTCGTGGCGCCCTTCGGCATGAGGGAGACGTTCGCGTCGCATCGGACGTTGCCGCGCTCCATGCGGGCATCCGACACCCCGAGGTTCTTCACGATCTCGCGGATCGCCGAGACGTAGGCGCGAGCCAGTTCGGGGGCGCGACGGCCGGCCCCGACGATCGGCTTCGTGACGATCTCGACAAGCGGGACGCCCGCACGGTTGTAGTCGACGAGCGAGTAGTCTGCTCCCTGGATGCGACCGGTTGCCCCGCCCAGATGGGTCAGCTTGCCGGCGTCCTCCTCCATGTGCGCGCGCTCGATCTCTACGCGGAACACTTCCCCGTCCTCGAGCTCGATGTCGATCCAGCCATCATGGGCGATGGGCTCGTCGTACTGCGACGTCTGGAAGTTCTTCGGCGTGTCCGGGTAGAAGTAGTTCTTCCGGGCGAAGCGGCAGGACTCGGCGATCTCGCAGTTGAGGGCGAGGCCGATCTTGATCGACGACTCGACGGCAGCCCTGTTGACCACGGGGAGCACACCGGGCATGCCGAGGTCGACCTCGTTGACGTTCGTGTTCGGGTCGTCGCCGAACGCGTTCGGAGCCGAGGAGAACATCTTGGTCTTCGTGTTGAGCTCGACGTGGACCTCGAAGCCGAGGACCGGGTCGAACTGCTCCATGGCCTCATCGAAAGACAGGATCTGGTCAGCCATTACTTCACACCTCCGGTCTTCTCGGTCCCGAGGACCGGAGCCTTCGCCAGCAGCGGGCTGCCCCACTGCGCCTCGAGCAGGGATTCCAGGACGGCGCCGACCTTGTACAGGCGGGCGTCCTCGCGGGCAGGCGCGAGGAGCTGGACGCCGACGGGCAGGCCGTCCTCGTCCGCGAGACCGCCCGGGAGGGACAGGCCGGGGACGCCCGCGAGATTCGCCGGGATGGTTGCGACGTCGTTTAGATACATAGCTAATGGATCATCGAGCTTCTCGCCGAGCGGGAACGCCGTGGTGGGCGCCGTCGGGGAAATGAGCACGTCCGCCTGAGCGAACGCCGCGTCGAAGTCGCGCTGGATGAGCGTGCGGACCTTCTGGGCCGAACCGTAGTAGGCGTCGTAGTAGCCGGCCGAGAGCGCGTAGGTCCCGAGGATGATACGGCGCTTCGCCTCGTCGCCGAACCCAGCGGCGCGAGTGGCACCCATGACGCGCTCGATCGTGAGCGGGCCGTCCTTGGGCAGGACCCGCAGGCCGTAGCGGACGCCATCGAACTTCGCGAGGTTCGAGGAGACCTCAGACGGCATGATGAGGTAGTACGCGCCGAGGGCGTACTTGAAGTTGGGGCACGAGACCTCGACGATCTCCGCGCCCGCGCCGCGGAGCAGCTCCACGGCGTCGCGGAAGCGCGCCTCGACGCCGGCTTGGAAGCCCTCGCCGCCGAGTTCCTTCACGATGCCGATGCGCAGCCCCTTGACGCTGCCGCTCCGGGCAGCTTCGGCGAGGTTGTCGAACGAGTCGGTCAGGGAGGTCGAGTCGAACGGATCATGGCCGCCGATGAGCTCCTGCAGGAGGGCGGCGTCAAGAATCGACCGGGAGACCGGGCCGATCTGGTCGAGGCTCGATGCCATCGCGATCGCGCCGTAGCGGGACACCGCGCCGTACGTCGGCTTCACGCCGACCGTTCCGGTGACCGCGCCGGGCTGGCGAATGGACCCGCCCGTGTCCGTGCCGAGGGCAAGTGGCGCTTCGAAGGCGGCCACCGCAGCCGCGGAGCCGCCACCGGAACCGCCGGGGATCCGGTCGAGGTCCCACGGGTTGCGCGTGGGACCGAAGGCGGAGTGCTCGGTGGAGGAGCCCATCGCGAACTCGTCGAGGTTCGTCTTGCCGAGCATCGGAAGCTTGGCGGCCCTGATCTTGCGGATGACGGTCGCGTCATAGGGGCTCTTCCAGCCCTCCAGGATGCGGGAGCCCGCCGTCGTCGGCTGGCCGACGGTGACGATGAGGTCCTTGATCGCGATCGGCACGCCGGCCAGCGGATGGAGGGCGGCGGCGTCATCCCCGCCCGCGGCGCGGACCGAGTCGACCTCGCGGGCGACGGCGAGCGCCTCCTCGGTGTTGACGTGCAGGAAGGCGTGGACCTGCTCATCGACCTCGGCAATCCGGTCGAGGTGCGCCTGCGTGACCTCCTCGGAGGAGACCTCTTTCGCGGATAGCTTCTCGGCCAGCTGCGTGGCCGTGCTCGTAATCAGCTCGTTCATTCGGGCGCTCACTCCTCGTCCAGGATGGCCGGGACCTTGAAACGGCTGTCCTCTGCGTCGGGCGCGCCGGACAGCGCCTCCTCGGGCGTCAGCACATGACCCACGACGTCCTCACGGAAGACGTTGCTGAGCGCGATCGGGTGGGAGGTTGCAGGGACATCCGGGCCCGCGGCCTCGCTCACCGATTTGACGGCGTCGACGATGTGGGCGAGCTCTCCCGCCATCCGGTCCAGCTCTTCTGCACTCATCTCGATGCGCGCAAGCTGCGCCAAGTGCGCAACGTCGTCACGAGTGATCTCAGCCATGGATCTCCCCTGTGCGGTGGTTAGGTATCGCCGTCCAGTCTAGTCGCGCGGCGAGAACGGAAATGCCCCGGGGATCCAGACATTGCCCCCCGCAGAAGCGCGAGGGCGATGTCCGAAACCCGGGGCCGTGGGCCGAGGGAGCTACCCGATTCCGATGACGCCGATCAGCACACCGACGGCGAGCATAACGAGCGAGATCGCCGCCGTGCGCCAGAGGACCAGCTTGTGGTGGTCGCCGAGCTCGACCTTGGCGAGGGAGACGAGCAGGAGGATCGCCGGCACCAGCGGGCTCTGGAGGTGGAACGGCTGGCCCGTGATCGAAGCACGTGCCATCTCCGCGGCGCCGATGCCGTAGTGGCCCGCGGTCTCGGAGAGGATCGGCAGGACGCCGAAGTAGAACGCGTCATTGCTCATGAAGAAGGTCATCGGGATGGAGAGGACGCCCGTGATGACTGCCATGAACGGGCCGGCCTCGGCCGGGATGATCGACACGAGCCAGGACGACATCTCCTGGACGATCGTCGTGCCGTTCATCTTGCCGGTCAGCACGCCAGTGAGGACGGCGGCCGCCATCACCATCGAGACGACGGCGACGATCGAGGGCGCGTGCGCCACCAACTGCGCGGCCTGGTCCTTGACCCTCGGGAAGTTGACCACGAGGGCCACGGCGGCGCCGACCATGAAGACGTACGGCAGCGGCAGGACGTTGGCCACGAGCAGCACCATGATGCCGACGGTCAGCGCGAGGTTGAACCAGAACAGCTTCGGGCGCAGCGTGGAGCGCGTCGGGTCGAGGGCGGTGCCGCCCATCGACTCATTCTCGAGGGTGAGCACCGGCTCAGCCGACTCTGCGAGCGCGAGCCCGCCGCCCGGCGTCGTCCGCTGTCCGCCCCGCTCCGCGGTGAAGGCGCTCCCGGAGAAACCAGAGCCGCCGGGGCCCCACACTTCGGGACGCTCCGCGGCGAGGCGGCGGCGCTCCCGCAGACCGAGCTGCCACGAGAAGAGGATCACGAGCACGAGGCCGGCGAGAAGCGAGGGGACCATGGGGACGAAGACGTCGTTGACATCGATCTTGAGTGCGGCGGCCGCACGGGCCGTAGGGCCGCCCCAGGGGAGGATGTTCATGGTCCCGTTGGCCAGGCCGGCGACGCAGGTGAGCACCACGGGGCTCAGGCCAAGACGCAGGTAGATGGGCAGCATCGCCGCGGTCGTGAGGATGAAGGTGGTCGATCCGTCGCCGTCGAGGGAGACGGCGGCCGCGAGCAGCGCCGTGCCGAGGACCACCTTGGCCGGGTCGTTGCCGAGCTTGCGCAGGATGAACTTGACGAGGGGGTCGAAGAGGCCAACATCGATCATCAGGCCGAAGTAGATGATGGCGAACATCAGCAGGGCGGCCGTCGACGCCATGGACTTCATGGACGTGAGGACCATGTCTCCGATGCCGAGCCCTGCGCCGGCGAAGAGGCCGAAGACGGTGGGCACGATGATCAGCGCGAGCACCGGGGTGAGCTTCTTGGTCATGATGAGCGCCATGAAGACGGCGATCATCCCGAAGCCGAGCAGTACCAGCATCGCTGGCTCCTCTCTGTGAAAGGCATCACTCCGCTGTGATGCGCGCTACAGAACGTAGCCGGGCTCCGGGACCGAACCGGGGTTTCCGTGAATTGGCCGAAGTACTGCGCATTCTTCGGGTTCTGCGCATTCTGCGCATGCATAGCATGAGCAGATGAGCACGACGACGGAGCGCGCCCATGGCGTGGGAGCGCGGCGGGGATTGCGGTTCTCCACCCGAATCCTGCTGCTCCAACTGGCAGCCGTGGCGCTCGCCGTCGTCCTCGCGGCCGGATCCCACCTCTGGCTGGCGTACGAGCGCCTCTGGACGGAGGCCGAGGACAACGCCCTCACCCTCGCGCGGGCCGTCGCGGCCGATCCCGACGTGCGCCGGGAAGTCGCCTCGATCGCGGCCCAGCCGGGCACTCCCCCGCCGGCTCAGCTCGCGGCGGGCCCGATCATGGCCTCGGCGGAGGCGGCGAGACAGCGCACCGGGGCGCTCTTCGTCGTCGTCACCGATGAGCAGGGCCTTCGTCTCGCCCACCCCGACCCCGCGCGGCTCGGCGAGAAGGTGAGCACGGCCCCGGACGTGGCCCTCGCGGGAGGTGAGGAGACCGCCCGCAACACGGGAACGCTCGGCCCCTCGGTCGGCGCCAAGGTGCCCATCCTCGCGCCCGAGGGCGCGGCGCAGAAGGCGGGAGCGGTGGTCGGGGAGGTCAGCACGGGCTTCGCGCGCTCGAGCGTGGTCGACGGCCTGGGCCGTGACGGCCTCGCCGTCGCGGGGACCGCGACGCTCGCTCTGGCGGCCGGGGCACTGGCTTCCCTCGCCCTCCGCCGGCGCCTGTCGCACCTGACCCTGGGGCTCGAGCCAGAGGACATCGGCACCCTGGTCCAGGATCAGGAGGCCGTGCTCCGCGGGATCGACGAGGGAGTCATCGGGATCTCGCGCGACGGCCGGGTGTCAGTCGTCAACGATGCGGCGCGCCGACTCCTCCTCGGGCCCGAAGACTTCACGGGCACGGATTGGGCGGCCGCGCCGGTGCCCGAGGCGCTGCGCGCCCTCACCACGCCCGACACGGACGGCCCCACGCGCGAGCTCGTCGCCGGAGACCGCGTCCTTGTGGCCAGCGCCCGCCGGGTGGTGCGCGGCTCGCAGGAACTCGGCTGGGTCGTCATGCTCCGGGACCGGACGGAGCTGCAGCGGCTGACCCGCCAGCTCGACGCGGTGGGCGCCCTCACCGAGGCGCTCCGCGCCCAGCGCCACGAGTTCAGCAACCAGCTCCACACCGTCGCCGGTCTTCTGGATATCGGGGAGGCCGAGCAAGCCCGGGGCTACTTGGGTCGGCTCGCCGCCTCAGGTCCGCTCGACTATCCGCTCGAGCAGGCTGAGCTGCTGGGCGACCCCTCGCTCAAGGCCTTCCTTGGCGCGAAGGGGATCGAAGCCGCCGAGCGCGGCGTGGTCCTTCGCCTGGGTGCCGAGACCCTGGTCCGCCAACCGGTTGCCGCCCCACAGGACGTGACCACAGTCTTGGGGAACCTGGTCGACAACGCCGTGCGTGCCGCCGTGGCCGGCGCTCAGGACGAGAACGGAGAACGGTGGGTGGAGGTCGAGCTTCTCGACGACGGCCCCACCCTTCACCTCGTGGTCGCGGATTCCGGGGACGGGATCGGCGCGGCGGCCCCGGAGCAGCTCTTCGAGCCCGGCTACACGACGCGGCCCGCGATTGCAGGGGCTGAGACGGACCGGCTCGAGCCGCCCTCGGGCCACGGGATCGGCCTTCCCCTGGCCCGGCAGCTGGCCCGGCGGCGCGGAGGAGACGTCTGGCTCATCTCGCCCGGACGGCCCGGCGGCCCCGGCGCCGTCTTCGGGGCGCGCATTGTGGGGAGGAGTTCTGCATGACCGACTTCAGGGTGCTCATCGTCGACGACGACTTCCACGTGGCCCGATTGCACGCGACGTACGTGGACGGTGTCCCAGGCTTCTCAGCCCTCGCGCCGGTAGGGACCGCCTCGCTGGCGCTCCATGCGGTGCACGCTCTGCGCCCGGACCTCGTACTGCTCGACGTCTACCTCCCCGACACGCCTGGCCTCGAGCTGCTGCGCACCCTCGACGTCGACACCTTCATCCTCACCGCGGCCGCCGATCCCGATTCGATCCGCCTGGCCCTCCGCCGGGGCGCGCTCGGCTACCTCATCAAGCCGTTCACGGCCGAAGACCTCGAGGCGGTGCTTCGGGGCTACGCCCGCTACCGCCGTCTGCTTCGGGGCCCCGGGACCCTCGACCAAGCCGCCGTGGACCGGGCGCGGCGAGCGCTGTTCGGCGGGCGCGAGGCCACCACCGCAACAAGACCTCGCTCGGGTACAGAAACTGCTGTCCTCGAGGCCCTCGGATCCGGAGACCTCCTGTCCGCTGCGGAGGTGGCCGCCGTCGTCGGCGTCTCCCGCGCCACAGCACAGCGCTATCTCGCTGCCCTCGCCGACGACGGCTCCGTGGAGATCCAGCTCCGGTACGGCTCCACGGGGCGCCCCGAGCACCGCTACGGGCTGCGCGGGTGAGGCTACAGCTCCTTCCGGTATACCGGAAGCCAGATGTCTGTGTGCGGGATGGGCCAGTCGCGCTCAGGAGCGCGCGCGTAGCCGAGCCGCGCATACAGCGCGTGCGGCGCCTCCCAGTCCGACCCGGTGGTGAGCACGACGGCGGAAGCCCCCGCGCGCTTCGCCCTCGCCTCGACCTCGGCGACCAGGGCGGTCGCAGCACCGGTGCGCTGGACCTGCGGATCGACGACGAGCAGCCGGAACTCGAACTCCCCCGCACGGGCGACCTGCTCGAAACCATCGCCAGATGCCATGAGCGTGACAGAACCGACCAGGCGGCCTTCTCGCTCCGCGACGAGTACCGTCCCGCGGGCCGCCCGATACGCGACGTCAACCACCTGTTGCATGTACGGGTGACTGGCGTCCTCGAAATAGCCCGCACCCAGATAGGCGGCCCGAGTGATGCGGGCGATCTCCGCATAATCCGCTTCGGTGGCCTCGCGGACCGTCAGGGCGCGGCTCACTCGACCGGGAAGCGGCCGGAGAACTCGATCCCGCC
>NZ_JBQCGQ010000167.1:0-23675 GCF_051955515.1 Sinomonas sp. | reverse complement strand
GGCCCACGGGCGAGTACCTCGGCCACTACTTCTTCAGCATCGACGCCGAAGGCCACCTACGGGATGCCCGGGTCGCCGACGCCCTCGGTGGCCTGTACCGGCTGAGCCCCGAGACCCGATTCCTGGGCTCCTATCCCAGGGCCGACGCAGTCCGGCCGACCGTGCTCCCGCACAACGCCGACGAGGCGTTCGAGGCCAGCGAAGCCTGGGTGCGCTCGATCCTCGGATGAGGCTTCAGTGCGCCACGCGCGCCAGCAGCGAGAGTGGATTGACCTCGACGCGGATATCTGTCGCGGGCCCCGTGGGGTCGCCGTCCGCCTGTGTCTCGACTGGCTCCGCGCTCCTGATGCGAACGTTCTGCGCGCCGTAGAACGACATCGCCGGAACCGGCCGATTGTGCTGGAACGTCACCTTGAGGTACATCGCGATCCAGCCGATCAGGGTACGGGGGCTCATCACCACGATGTCCAGAACCCCGTCGTCCACATATGCCTCGGGGATGAAGTCGACGCCCCCGGGCAGCTTGCCGCAGTTCGCGAACAGGACGCTGCGCACACGACGGGTCTGGAATTCGCCGTCGTTCAGTGAGATCTCCACGCGCTTGCGGCGACGCCCCGGCATGTGGCGGATTCCGGCCTCGGTGTAGGCGATCCAGCCCACCGCGCGCTTGAGGTCTTCGTTGGTATCGCTCAGGATCTCGGCATCCATGCCCATCCCCGCGATGACCAGGAACGTGTGCTCGGACGTCTCGCCTGTCACGCGGTTCTTGAGTTCCATCCTCGCCGTGTCGATGCGGCGCTGCCGGCCGAACAACGCCGTGTGGACGCACTGGGAGAGGTTGCTGACGTCGAGATCCAGGTTCCGAGCGAGCAGGTTGCCGGTCCCGAGGGGGACTAGGCCCAGCGCCACATCCGTGCCCGCGAGGGCTTCCGCCACCACCCGCACGGTGCCGTCGCCGCCGCAGGGGATGACGACGTCGGCCCCCGCCTCGAGCGCCTGGCGCGCCATCGAATGCCCCGGGTCGTCCACGAGCGTTTCGAACACCATCGGCTTGGGCCAACCAGCCCCGCGGCAGGCCGCTTCGATCAGCATCTCGGCTTCGGCGGCGCGGGCCTTGATGGGATTGAGGACCACGGCCACCTGCTGTGGTCCTGGTGGAGGGGACTGGGCCGGCTCGCCGACGGCGCTGCGGCTGTGCTGTTCCCTCAGCCTGCGCACGCCCCACCAGCTGGTCACCGCGAAGGCACCAGCCGCAGCGATGCTTCCACCGACGATCCAGTTGCGCATGGTGCCTTCACTCTATCCCGCCGTCTTGTGCACCTGACGCCGCGGTCCGTACGCCCCGACGGTTAGGCTAGGGGGCGTGATCGACGTCAGAGAACTCAGCGAGAACCCCGAGAAGTTCCGGGCCAGCCAGCGCGCGCGGGGTGCCGACGAGTCCCTCGTGGACCGGCTCCTCGCTGCCGATTCCCGCCGCCGTGCTGCTCTCACCCAGTACGAGTCGCTGCGCGCGGAGCAGAACGCCTTCGGCAAGAAGGTCGCGGCCGCGAAGGGCGAGGAGAAGCAGGTGCTGCTCGCCGAGGTGAAGGATCTGGCCGCCAAGGTGAAGTCTGCCTCGAGCGATGCGGACGAGGCTCAGGCCGAGCAGGACGAGCTGATGCGCATCTTCCCCAACCTCGTCATCGAGGGGGTTCCGGCCGGCGGCGAGGATGACTACGTCGTCGTCAAGACCGTGGGAACTCCACGCGACTTCGCTGCCGAGGGCTTCGAGCCGCGCGATCACCTCGAGATCGGCGAGCTCCTCGGGGCGATCGACATGGAGCGCGGAGCGAAGGTTTCCGGCGCCCGCTTCTACTTCCTCAAGGGAGTCGGGGCCCGTCTCGAGCTCGCGCTCCTGCAGATGGCCCTCGACCAGGCCATCGCCGCGGGTTTCACCCCGATGATCACCCCGACGCTCGTCCGCCCCGAGACCATGCAGGGCACTGGGTTCGACGTGAAGCACGACGCCGAGATCTACCGCCTCGCCGAGGACGACCTCTACCTCGTCGGGACCTCGGAAGTCTCGCTCGCGGGGTACCACTCGGATGAGATCCTCGACCTCTCCGGCGGCCCGATCCGGTACGCCGGCTGGTCTTCGTGCTACCGCCGCGAGGCCGGGTCGCACGGTAAGGACACCCGGGGCATCATCCGCGTGCACCAGTTCAACAAGGTCGAGATGTTCTCCTACGTCCCGCTCGATCAGGCCGAGGCCGAGCACGCCCGCCTGCTCGCGTGGGAGGAGGAGATGCTGGCGAAGGTCGAGCTCCCGTACCGTGTCATCGACACCGCCGCCGGAGACCTCGGCATGAGCGCTGCCCGCAAGTTCGACTGCGAAGCGTGGGTCCCCACGCAGGGCCGCTACCGCGAGCTGACCTCCACGTCCAACTGCACGGGCTTCCAGGCGCGGCGGCTCAACATCCGCGAGCGAATGTTCGACGACGACGGAGCCCCCAAGGGCACGCGCAGCGCCGCGACGCTCAACGGCACGCTCGCCACGACACGCTGGCTCGTGGCGATCCTCGAGCACCACCAGAACCCCGACGGCTCCGTGAACGTCCCCGCTGCCCTCCGGCCTTACCTCGGCGGCCTGGAGATCCTCCCGGTCCTCTAACCCCCGGCACGTGCCCACTCTTTCGGACTTTGCCCCTTGCTACGGCGTGTGACGAAGTCCGAAAGAGGGGGTATTTCTTTAGGTTCTCCACATAGGACGCGGTGCCGGTGGAGATCTGTCCAGCCGGGCTATTGGCTGAGGATATGAAATTTCCGAGAGTCAGTTTCCGGAGTTCGGCTGGTGAGGCACGTGCGGGCAGAGACTCGCGTCAGCTGAGCCGCGACTTCGCGTCCGGCAGAGCCGTGAGAATCCGCAGGGGCGTCTATGTGCCGACCGAAGCTTGGCTGGCGGGGACAGCGGCCGATAGATACGCCCTCACGACCGCGTCGCTCGCAGTGCAGGGACCGGCGCCCGTCCTCTGCCGAGAGACCGCTCTCATGGCGTGGGGACTCGAATTCCGCAGCGTGCCCTCCCACGTCCGGTACCGGACACCGCGTCGATCAGCGGTTGGTTCAGTTCCTCCGGCCGACCTCTACGGCGATCCTTCCTCCGCCGCGGGGGCCTATGCCCGGCTTCGCCCTGGGGCTCGTCGGCTCCCACAGGGATTCCCGGACGCACGTCACTTTGCCACCTCCCCCGGAACCCAGAAGCTGCTTGTCCCTCACTTGGGCCTGAGCCTCCCGGTTGAGCCGCTGGATGTGGCGCTGACCGACACGTTGCATAGGCTTCCCTTCGTTGACGCGGTCATCCTCAGCGATGCCCTCTTGGCCGGCCGAGGCGAACTGGCGGTGGATCGGAGCAGAGAAGCGTTGGTGAGATTGGCTGACGGGTTGCGGTCCGCCGCCGCCCGCCGACGGCTGAACGCCATCGTGAATTTCGCAGATGGCCAATCGGAGTCGGTGGGGGAGTCGTACAGTCGAGCCCTGATGCACGAGCTCGGTTTCGAACCTCCCCAGCTTCAGGTGTGGATCCACGCTGATGGGCGCCGGATCGCCCGAGTCGATTTCTATTGGCCTAGGCTCCGCCTTGTCGGGGAATTCGACGGTCTGACCAAGTACCTGGGTGCTCGGGACGCCGCCCAGACAGTCGTGGCCGAAAAGCGTCGGGAGGATGCCATCCGAGCGACAGGGGAGCGGGTGGTCCGTTGGGGGTGGGAGGACCTCGTCCGGCCTGAACGGTTTGCGGCGATCCTGCATCGAGCGGGTGTGCCGAGGATGTCGTAGCAGCGCCACCTCGG
This sequence comes from Sinomonas sp., assembly GCF_051955515.1. Classification (GTDB taxonomy): domain Bacteria; phylum Actinomycetota; class Actinomycetes; order Actinomycetales; family Micrococcaceae; genus Sinomonas. The sequence goes on along the minus strand of NZ_JBQCGQ010000167.1, from coordinate 19,848 downwards.
CATTCGGTCATTGCCCTGGGATGCGGACATAGGGCAATGTCCGAAATGCGGGGCGGAACTTCACGCACCGTTCACGGTTCGTGTCCTTCTTGTAAGGAAGGCTGTCGGCGAGGAGTGGTTCACTAGATAGATGACAACAACGCTCAATGCTGGCATCGATGACCAGCTTTCATTTATCGGACGCAAGCTCGTGTGCCTCGACGTGGACGGAACCCTCGTCGACCATGACGGGCATATGAGCCCCGCCGTGCGCGAGGTGGGGCAGAGCCTGGTTGCCGCGGGGCACGAGATCGTCGTGGCCACGGGACGTTCCCTCGGCGCAACCCTGCCGATCGTCGAGCTGCTGGGGATCGAGCGAGGCTACGCCGTCTCCTCGAACGGTGGGGTGATCACACGGATCGAGGCAGGCTCCAACGGCGGCTACACCGTGATCGACCGCCAAGTGTTCGATCCCGCGCCTGCTCTTTTGGCTCTCCGCCACCGACTCCCGGGCGCCAAGTACGCGATCGAGGACTCGGAAGGCAACTTCTTCTCCACCGAACGGTTTCAGGACCCCAGCTTCGGCGTCGAGGCGAGCGGCGTGGCCTTCGAGGAGCTCCTCGACATCCACGCGGTGCGCCTGGTCGTCTTCTCAACGGACGCCACGGCGGAGGAGTTCGGCGAAGCCGTCGAGGCCATCGGCCTGCATGGGGTGACGTACTCCGTGGGCTGGACCCCGTGGCTCGACATCGCGGCTCAGGGCGTCACGAAGGCCAGCGGCCTCGAGGTCGTGCGATCGCTCACGGGCATCGAGGTCGAGCAGACGGTGGCCGTCGGCGACGGCCGGAACGACATCGAGATGCTCCAGTGGGCCTGGCGCGGCGTGGCCATGGGTCAGGCCCCCGACGAGGTCAAGGCCGCCGCGGACGAGGTGACGGCGAGGGTCGAGGAGGACGGCCTGGTCGCCGTCCTGCGCTCCCTGCTCTGAGAGGTCAGCGGGGCCGAGCGCAGGTCAGCGCGCCTCGACCATGAGCCGGAGCAGATGGGCGGCAGCCGGACGCGCGTCGAACTCCTCGTTCCAATGGGCTCTCGCTATGGCCTTCGACACGGCCTGAGCCGTGATGCCCAACGCCTCGGCGACCGCCTTCTGCTGGCCCCGCACCCCAGGGGTCAGCAGCTCGAGAACCCGCCATTCCGCCGTCGTCCGCCTCGCCACGGTGAGCGCGAGCAGGCGGAGGACTGCGGCGGCCTCCGAGGCAAGCGCGCGGTCCGGGCCGTCGACGGCGATGGCGGCCTCGTCCTTGATGTGCTGCGCGCGTTCGACGGCGCGGCGCGAGTAGACGAGCCCTAGGCCAGTCACGTCCTGCATCTCGCTGGGCAGCGGTTCGCTGAGAGGTCCGACGCCGATGCCGACGTTCCAGCGCACCCCGCCGCAGGCGTCGGATCGCATGGCGGCGAGTCCGACGTCGACGGCCTGCTCCGGCATGGAGAACACGGCTTGGACCTCGTCCCCGACGGTGCGCGAGAAGGGGATGTCCGGGGTCGCGCGGTCGAGGGCGCGGAGGAGCTGCGGAACGCGGTCACCCGGTTCGCGGTCGCGCTGATTGATCGTGACCGTGTACATGGCCCGAGCCTAACCGGGCAACCGCGTCTGAGCTGGGAAGACGTGGGGGCGCAACGCCTGTGTGCTAGTGCCCCTCGCCGAAGCGCTTGATCGAGGCCTCGAGCTCGGCCTCGGCCGCGGCGCGATCGGCCCAGCCGGCGGGCTTGACCCACTTGCCGGGCTCCAGGTCCTTGTAGCGCGTGAAGAAGTGCTCGATCTCCTTGACGAGCCACTCGTCGAGGTCTTCCTTCTCCTGGATGTGGTCGAATCGCTTGTCTGCCGGGACGCACACGAGCTTGGCGTCCCCGCCGGACTCGTCCTCCATGTTGAAGATCGCGATGGGGCGTGCCTCGAGGAGGATGCCGGGGAAAAGGTCGACGTCCGGGTAGAACACGAGCGCGTCGAGCGGATCGCCGTCTTCGCCGAGCGTGTTCTCGAAGTAGCCGTAGTGCGTCGGGTACTGCATCGAGGTGAAGAGGACGCGGTCCAGGCGGACGCGGCCGGTCTCGTGGTCCACTTCGTACTTGACGCGGGAACCGCGCGGGATCTCGATGGTGACGTCGTGCTTCATGGTGCTCCTTGGCTGGCAGCGTTCAGGGCGGCCGCACTCTCAGTGTTCGCGCGGGCGGCGGGCCCGCTGGTCGGCGGCAACTAGTATTGAGGATATCCGCACTGGGGGCGCGCTCTCCCACCGCGCCCGCCGCCCGAACAGCCCGACCCCCAGGATGCGCCCGCATGAACTCCTCGCCCAGCCGCGCCCAGCGTGCTGTGACGTGGTCCCTCGTCGCGTTTCTCGCGCTCGTCTTCGCGGTGCTAGGGGGCGCAACCCTTGCACCCGTGTTCCCGGCGCCCCTCCTGGTCCAGCCCACGCCGTCGGCGACGACCCCTGCGTGGCTCCAACCGCCGTCGTCGCCCGCGCCGCTCTCAGGGGCGACGCCGCTGGGCACGGCAGCCCTTCAGCCGCTGCCGGAGTCGCTCGCGAAGGAGCTGGACGCGCGGCTGGTCGCCGACGGCGGCAGCTTCCCCGCTACGGTGCTCGACGGCGCTACGGGGCAGACGCTCTACAGCCGAGCGGGCGGGCAGCCGGTGGCGCCGGCGTCGAACCTCAAGCTGCTGACCGCGGCCGCCGTCCTCACGACCCTCGGCCCCGACGCCGTCCTCCACACGAAGGTGGTCCGCGGTGGCGCGCCGAACAGCGTGGTGCTCGTCGCGGGCGGCGACGTCTTCCTCGGCGCTGGGGAGTCTGCACCCGACACGGTGCCGGGACGGGCCGGCCTCGCGAGCCTCGCCCGTCAGGCCGCCGCAGCCCTCGGCCCGATGAGCGGCCCGATCACCGTCCAGCTCGACGATTCGCTCTTCTCCGGTCCCGCGCTCAATCCTGCATGGGCGGCGGAGGACATCGCCGCGGGCGAGGTCGCCCCGATCGCCCCCATCGCGCTCAACATCGCGCGGACGCAGCCGGGCGATTCGAGCTCGCGACCTTCCGACCCGGCGATGGCCGCCGCGGTTGCCTTCCGCGACGCCTTCGCCACAGCGCTGGGTCCAGCTGCCTCGGTGTCGACGACGGTCGCCCGCGCCTCGGCGGGCGGTGGCCCCGAGCTCGCGAGCGTTGCGTCCGCGCCGATCGGCGACCAACTCGCCTACACCCTCAGCGAGTCCGACAACTACGCGGCGGAAACGCTCGCCCGGCTCGCCGCGGCGGCGGCTGGGAAGCCTGCGAGCATCGAGGGCGCTCGAGCGGTGCTCGAGGAGACGGCCCAGAAGCTCCTCGGGACGACCGAGGGGATCGAGCTCTCCGACGCCTCTGGGCTCGCGATCTCGGACCGGATTTCGACGGCGCAGCTCGCGGCGCTCGTGCGGATCATGGCAATGGGCGACGACGGCCGCCTCCGCCGCGCGCTCGACGGCTTCCCGATCGCCGGACTCACCGGGACGCTCGCGTCGCGCTACGGGCCGACGTCTCCGGGTGCCGGCTTCGTCCGAGCCAAGACGGGGACGCTCAACACGGTCACGGGCCTGACCGGTTACGTGGTCGACACCGATGGCCGCCTCCTCGTCTTCTCCTTTGTGGGCAACGGCCTGGTCCCCGGCAGCAAGTCGAACGCGGCGGCCGTCGACGCGGCAGCCTCCGCGCTCGCCGGGTGCGGCTGCCGGTAGAGACTTCGCGCGGCCCCGTGTGATCTGATGGGGTCTATGGATGTCCACGAGTCGGCACCGCAGCTTGTCAACTGGGACCTCGCCGCCGCGACGGCAGCGCGTCTCGCGCCTCCCGGACCGCAGCTTGAACCGTGGGAGGCTGCGGAAGCCGTCGCGAGCCTCCGGCGCCTGGCCGACGAGGCCGTCCCGCACGTCCACCGGATCACCGGCCTGGCCGCCGCCAAGGATCTGCGTGACTCGCAGGTGCTCATTGTCGACAGGGGCTCGTGGGCCAAGGCGAACACTCAGGGCTTCGAGGTCATGCTCGGACCGGTCCTGACCCAGCTTGTGGAGAAGCGGGCCAGTGAGATCACGCCCTCCGCCGCCCGAGTTGGCGGTGCGCTCACCGGCGCCCAGCTCGGGGCCGTCCTCGCCTTCCTCTCGAGCAAGGTCCTCGGACAGTACGAGCCGTATGCGGCGCTCGCCTCCGATTCGACGATCCCCGAGGGCGGGCGGCTGCTGCTCGTGGCGCCGAACATCGTCCAAATCGAGCGTGAGCTGAACGTCGAGCCCGACGACTTCAGGCTCTGGGTATGCCTCCACGAGCAGACGCACCGGGTGCAGTTCGCCGCGGCGCCGTGGCTCCGGGCCCACATCCTCGAGCAGGTGGGCCAGCTGTCGGAGAGCCTCATCGGCAACATGGACTCGCTCATGGAGCGTGCCGCGGCGGCCGCGAAGTCCCTGCGCGAGCGCCCCTGGGTCAGCTCCGGCGAGCCGCTCCCGAGCCGGGGCGCGATTCTCGACCTGCTCCAGGACCCGGCTGAGAAGGCCGCCATCTCGCACCTCACGGCGATCATGAGCCTCCTCGAGGGCCACGCGACGGTCGTCATGGATGCGATCGATGGCGAGGTGGTCCCGACCGTGAAGACGATCCGCCAGCGCTACAACGCGCGGAACCAGAACCGGGGAGTGCTCGAGACGTTCATCCGCCGCCTCCTCGGCCTCGAGGCGAAGATGCGCCAGTACACGGACGGCGCGAAGTTCGTGAACGCGGTGGTCGAGAGCGTTGGCATGGAGGGGTTCAACCGCATCTGGGAGCGTCCCGAGAACCTTCCGACCGAGGAGGAGATCCACGCCCCTGAGCGCTGGGTCGCGAGGATGGGGTGAGCTCCAGGGACTTCGCCTCGCCGGCCCGCCGCCGGCTCCACCCCGCGGTAGGCCGCGCCCGGAATGCGGTCAAGGCCGCCCTGGCTGAGGCAGGCTGGCCTCCGCGCGTGCTCGTTGGATGCTCCGGCGGTCCCGACTCGCTCGCCCTCGCGGCCGCCGTCGCCCACTTTGCGCGGCGTGGCGCCGTCGCTGGGCACCGGCTCGAGGCGGGCGCCGTCGTCGTCGACCACGGGCTCCAAGAAGGCTCGGGCGAGATTGCGCGGACGACGGCGGCCACCCTCGCCGAGCTTGGCCTCTCACCGGTGCGGGTGGTCGCCGTCGAGGTGCAGCAGGTGGGAGAGGGGCCGGAGGCCGCGGCCCGCAACGCCCGGCTCGGGGCGCTCGAGGCAGAGGCCCAGTCGTGGGGAGCCGAGGCCGTGCTGCTCGGACACACCCTCGACGACCAGGCCGAACAGGTGCTGCTCGGGCTCGCCCGCGGCTCGGGGACCCGGTCGCTGGGGGGCATGCGCTCCGTGCGGGGACTGTATCTCCGGCCGTTCCTTGGCCTGCGGCGCGCTGAGACCATAGACGTCTGCTTCGCCGAGGGCCTCGAGCCGTGGTTCGATCCGAGCAACGAGGACCCCCGGTTCATGCGCTCGCGGGTGCGGGTCGGAGTCATGCCGTTCCTCGAATCGGAACTCGGCCCTGGCGTTGCGGAGGGACTCGCGCGGACCGCGGCGATCCTCGGCCAGGATGCCGACTATCTCGACGCCGAAGCCCTGCGGGTGTACGAGTCGCTCGCCGAGCGCCCGGCCCCTCCCGCCGAGGTCGGGTCCCCTGCCGCCGAGGTCGGGTCTCCTGCTGCCGAGGTCGGGCCTACGATCCTCCTGCCCGGCGAGGAAGTCCGGGCCCTCCCCGCCGCACTGCGCAGCCGCGTGCTGGCCCTCGCCGTCGTCGAACTCGGCGGGCAGCCCACCTTCGAGCGCTTGGCCGCCGTCGAACGCCTCCTTGAGCGCCGCGGATCCGCGGGTCCCATCGAAGTCCCCGGCCACGTGAGCGTGCGCCGGCAGCCCCGCCGGAAGGATGCGGCGCCGGGTGCGGAGTATGGGAAGCTAGTCTTTGTATCGCACCGCTGATGCTGAGCTGGCGCCTGAGCCCATGTGGCACGGGCCTGGCGGCAGCTGAGACCGAGTTCCAGGAGCCCAGGTGGATTCTCACGACGTCCAGGCAGACCTCAAGCACGTCCTCTACGGCCGGGAGCAGATCCAGCAGCGAGTCGCCGAACTCGCGGCGCAGATCGACCGTGACTACGAGGGCAGGGACCTGCTGATCGTCGGTGTTCTCAAGGGTGCGGTCATGGTGATGGCCGACCTCGCCCGCGCGCTGCACAGTCATGTCACGATGGACTGGATGGCCGTCTCATCGTACGGCTCGGGAACCCAGTCCTCCGGAGTGGTGCGGATCCTCAAGGACCTCGACACCGACCTCATGGGCAAGCACGTGCTGATCGTCGAGGACATCATCGACTCCGGCCTGACTCTCTCCTGGCTCAAGACCAACCTCGAGTCGCGCGGCACTGCGTCGGTGGAGATCTGCACGGCGTTCCGGAAGCCGGAGGCCGCCAAGGTGAAGATCGACGTGAAGTACGTCGGCTTCGACATCCCCAACGAGTTCGTGGTGGGCTACGGGCTCGACTACGCGGAGAAGTACCGCAACCTCGACTTCGTCGGGACGCTCGCTCCGCACGTCTACGAATAGCCCGAATCTCCTTCGTTGAATGCGCGCCGGAAGTTCGGGGGAACTTTTGCCTCCCACCGTGCGTGATGCTGTCCGAACGGTATAGCTTGTTGCGGTACTGCTCGAGAGCAGGGGACAGCAGGGGCGGGGGACCTCTGCGGTGAATGGCGCCGCGGCACAACAGAAGGGACGGGGCTCGGCCCCGAGTTCATGAACGTCAAAAGCTTCGTCAAGGGTCCCGGGATCTGGATCCTCGTCGTGATCGCCCTCCTCCTCATCGCCTTCGGCACACTGGCTCCGGGGGGGAGCGCCACGATCGACACGAAAGTCGGCCTTGAGCTGATCAAGGACGGCAAAGTCCAAGCCGCGAAGATCTACAACGGCGAAGAGCGCGTGGATCTCACGCTCAAGGACGACTACGTCGACAACGGCCAGAACAAGGGCAAGAACGTCCAGTTCTACTACGTGGACCCGCGCGGCAATGAGGTCGTGCAGGCGGTCGACAACGCCAACCTCCCTGGCGGCTACAACGACGTCCCGACCGGCAACAACTGGTTCGGGTCGATCCTGTCGCTCATCATCCCGGTCCTCCTCCTCGGCGCCCTGTTCTGGTTCCTGCTCTCGCGCATGCAGGGCGGCGGCTCGCAGGTCATGAAGTTCGGCAAGTCCCGGGCGAAGATGATCACCAAGGACATGCCGCAGGTGACGTTCGCCGATGTGGCGGGCGCGGACGAGGCCGTCGAGGAGCTCCACGAGATCAAGGAGTTCCTCCAGGAGCCGGGCAAGTTCCAGGCCGTGGGCGCGAAGATCCCGAAGGGCGTGCTCCTCTACGGTCCTCCCGGAACCGGCAAGACCCTGCTCGCGCGAGCCGTTGCCGGCGAGGCAGGCGTCCCGTTCTTCTCGATCTCCGGCTCGGACTTCGTCGAGATGTTCGTCGGCGTCGGCGCGTCCCGCGTCCGTGACCTCTTCGAGCAGGCGAAGTCGAACGCGCCGTCGATCGTGTTCGTCGACGAGATCGACGCCGTCGGCCGCCATCGCGGTGCTGGCATCGGCGGCGGCAACGACGAGCGTGAGCAGACGCTGAACCAGCTCCTCGTGGAGATGGACGGCTTCGATCCGAAGACCAATGTCATCCTCATCGCTGCGACCAACCGGCCGGACGTCCTGGACCCCGCGCTGCTGCGCCCGGGGCGCTTCGACCGACAGGTGCCCGTGGAGGCGCCGGATCTCGTGGGCCGCGAGCAGATCCTCGCAGTGCACGCGAAGGGCAAGCCCATGGCGGGCAACGTGGACCTCAAGGCGGTCGCCAAGAAGACCCCCGGGTACACGGGTGCCGATCTCGCGAACGTCCTGAACGAGGCCGCCCTCCTCACCGCGCGTTCCAACGCCCAGCTGATCGATGACCGAGCGCTCGACGAGGCGATCGACCGCGTCATGGCCGGACCGCAGAAGAGAAGCCGCGTGATGAAGGACCTCGAGCGCAAGATCACGGCCTACCACGAGGGTGGCCACGCTCTCGTGGCCGCGGCGCTCCGCAACTCTGCCCCGGTGACGAAGATCACGATCCTTCCGCGCGGCCGCGCTCTCGGCTACACCATGGTGGTCCCGGAGGACGACAAGTATTCGGTGACCCGCAACGAGCTCCTCGACCAGCTCGCCTACGCGATGGGTGGCCGCGTCGCCGAAGAGATCGTGTTCCACGATCCCTCGACCGGCGCGTCCAACGACATCGAGAAGGCCACGTCCACTGCGCGCAAGATGGTCACGCAGTTCGGCATGAGCGAGCGGGTGGGTGCCGTGAAGCTCGGCCAGGGCGGCGGCGAGCCGTTCCTCGGCCGCGACGCGGCTCACGAGCGCAACTACTCGGATCAGGTCGCCTACGTGGTCGACGAAGAGGTGCGTCGCCTCATGGACCAGGCCCACGACGAGGCCTACGCAATCCTGACCGAGAACCGCGACATCCTCGACAGGCTCGCGGCCTCGCTGCTCGAGCACGAGACCCTCAACCAGAGGGAGATCGCCGAGATCTTCTCGGATGTTCGCAAGCGCGACTTCCGTGAGGTGTGGCTGTCGAAGGAGAGCCGCCCGGTGCAGTACCTGCCGCCCGTGGAGACGGAGAACGAGCGGCGCCAGCGCGAAGAGCTCGAGGCCAAGGCACGCCACGATCACGAGGCGACGGATGCCGAACGCCAGGCGCAGGAGGAAGCGAACGACGCGCGGCGCAACCAGCCGCTCGACGCCCAGCACCCGCACGTCCACACAGGGGGCGAGCAGGAGTTCACAGGCAACGGCCAGCCTCCGCATGACGGTCATACGGGGACCCCGCGGCACGGGGCGTGAGAAGCCCCCGATAGGATCATGCCGTGACCCATATTGACGACGACGACGTTGCCGCCGCCGCCGACTTCGACCCGCGCATGGACTTGCCGAGGATCGAGGCAGCTGTCCGGGAGATTCTGCTCGCGGTCGGGGAGGACCCCGACCGCAGCGGGCTCCGGGACACTCCGAAGCGAGTAGCCAAGGCCTACGCCGAGACCTTCGCGGGCCTCCACCAGATCCCCGAGGACGTCCTCGGCGTCACGTTCGACCTCGACCACGAGGAGCTCGTGCTCGTCAAGGACATCCCGTTCTACTCGACGTGCGAGCACCATCTGGTCCCGTTCCACGGGGTGGCCCACGTCGGGTACATCCCTTCCCACGACGGGCGGGTGACAGGACTCAGCAAGCTCGCGCGGCTCGTGGACATCTACGCCCGACGGCCCCAGGTGCAGGAGCGGCTGACCACGGACGTCGCGGAAGCCCTCGTGAAGCATCTCAAGCCGCGCGGCGTGATCGTCGTGGTGGAGTGCGAGCACATGTGCATGTCCATGCGGGGAGTCCGGAAGCCGGGAGCGAAGACCGTCACCAGTGCCGTCCGCGGGCAGCTGCACGATCCTGCGACCCGCGCCGAAGCCATGAGCCTCATCCTCGGAAGGTAAAAGACCATGGACACTCTCGCCGCCGCGCCCGGAACCGGGCCCAACACCACGCCACTTCCCGTTCTCCGCAAGCCCCTTCCGCGGGCGACTTTCGAATCCCTCCCGACGGACCGCGCCGTGGTGATGGGCATCCTCAACGTGACCCCGGACTCTTTCAGCGACGGTGGCCAGCACGCCTCGGTGGACGCGGCGATCGCCGCGGGCCTGCGCATGTTCTACGGCGGTGCGGACATCATCGACGTCGGCGGCGAATCGACCCGGCCCGGGGCCGACGAGGTTCCCGAGGACGAGGAGCAGCGGAGGGTCCTTCCCGTGGTCGAGGCGCTCGCCAAAGCGGGTGCTCTTGTTTCCGTGGACACGCGGCGGGCCACCACGGCGGCCAAGGCGCTCGACGCCGGCGCTGCCATCATCAATGACGTCTCGGGACTTGAGGCGAGCCAGGAGATGATCGATCTCGTGGCCGACCGGGGCGCCTACTACGTGCTCATGCACAACCGCGGCAACTCGCGCGTCATGACGTCCCTCACCGACTACGCGGACGTCCTCGAGGACGTGCTCGCGGAGACGGTGTCGGTCCGCGACCGGCTGCGGGCCGCTGGGGTCCGCGACGAGAAGATCATTCTCGATCCTGGTCTGGGCTTCGCCAAGACGGGCGAGCAGAACTGGACGCTGATCAGGGGAATCGAGAGCTTTCTCGATCTTGGTCACAAAGTGCTCGTCGCGGCGTCCCGCAAGCGCTTCCTCGGCGAGCTCCTGACGACGGCAGGCAAAGCGGCGGAGCCCGAGCAGCGGGATGCAGCGACCGCTGCGATCACCGCAGTTGTCGCGTCGCGGGGCGCGTGGGGCGTGCGCGTGCACGACGTCGCCCCGAACCTCGACGCCGTCAAGGTCGCCGCCCGGGCGAGGGCCTGAGGCAGGGCGAGTGGGCACGCGAGCCGACCTCATCACGCTCCGGGGCGTCTCCGCCATCGGGCATCATGGCGTGCTTGACTTCGAGCGCCGCGACGGGCAGCCGTTTGTGGTCGACGCCGTGCTCGAGTCCGATTTCGCGGAGGCCGCCAGCTCGGACGATCTCGCGAAGACTGCGAGCTACGCAGAGATCGCCGAGCGGATTACGCACGTCGTATCCGGGGAGCCGGTGAACCTCATCGAGACACTCGCGGTCCGCATCGCCGAGATGATCCTGTCGGAGTTCGACGCCATCGCTTCAGCCGAGGTGACCGTGCACAAGCCCAAGGCGCCCATCGACGTGCCTTTCGACGATGTCGCCGTCACCGTGTTCCGGGGCCGTTGACATGAGCGCCGACCTGTCCGCCCAGCAGTCCGAGTACACGCGTGCGGTGCTCGCGCTCGGCAGCAACCTCGGGGAGCGCGCCGAGACTCTCGCCGAGGCCGTCTCCGATCTGGTCGATCGGCCAGAGGTCCGGCTCGTCGACGTCTCGCCCGTCATCCAGACGAAGGCCGTGGGCGGCCCCGAGGGCCAGCCGGACTTCCTGAACATGGTCATGATCGTCCAGACGAGTCTCGGGCCTTACGAACTGCTCGCCCATTGCCAAGCCGTCGAGGCCAAGCACCTGCGCACGCGCGAGGTGCGCTGGGGGCCGCGCACCCTCGACGTCGACATCATCGTCTACGGCAACCTCGTCCAGGACGATCCGGTCCTGACCCTCCCGCATCCTCGCGCCGCCGAGCGCGCGTTCGTGCTGTTCCCCTGGCTCCTCATCGACCCCACGGCGGTCCTCGAGGGGCATCCGCTCGTTGAGCTCCTCGAAGACTGCTCGGATTCCAGCGGAATCGAGGACTACGACATGCTGCTGGACGAGGGGCTTGCATGAAGCCACTCCGTCTCACCGTCCTCGCTCTCATCGGCGTGGTCCTCGGCCTTTTGGGCTTCGCGGCCACCGAGCTGTCCGACCGGGCCTCTGCGACGACGCCGGTCCTGCCCTACAGCGCACTCGGGAGCATGGCGGTCATCGCCGTCTTCACGCTCGCACTCGGCATCCGCGTGCTGCGCTGGCGGAACGAGAAGAAGCGCAAGCGGATGATCGACCCGATCTTCGCGGCCCGCACGCTCGTCCTCGCCCACGCCTGCGCGTACGCGGGAGCCGTGCTCCTCGGCTGGCACGCCGGAGTCGTGGCGAACCAGATTCCGGTCTGGGCGGTAAGGGCCACGAGCCCCGTGGTCCTGCAGGCCGTGGCCATGATGGGAGGCGGCGTGATCATGGTGGCAATCGGCCTTCTGGTCGAGCGCTTCTGCCGCGTCCCTCCCGAGGACAACGACGAGGCCGAGGGCGGGGGCTCAGGCCCCACGCGCGCGGGTGACGCCGAGGGCGGCTTCGCGTGACCCGTCCCGGACGGCTTGGAGTCGGCATCATAGGTGCGGGCAAGGTGGGTGCGGTCCTCGGTGCGGCCTTGCGCGCGGCCGAGCACGCCGTCGTCGGCGTCTCCGCAGTCTCCGAGGCGAGCCGGGAGCGCGCCGAGACCCTGCTTCCGGGGGTGCCTATCCTCGAGATTCCCGACGTCGTCGAGCGTGCCGAGCTCGTGCTCCTCGCGGTGCCGGACGACGCGCTCGCCCCGCTCGTGGAGGGCCTCGCGAAGCTCGGGGCGTGGCAGCCGGGGCAGCTCGTTGCGCACACCTCCGGGCGCCACGGCGTGGGCGTCCTGGCCCCGGTGCGCGCGGCCGGAGCGATTCCGCTCGCGATCCACCCCGCCATGACGTTCACGGGGATGAGCCTCGATCTGGGGCGCATCCTGGACTGCCGCTTCGGCGTCACGGCCGACCCGGCGATGCTGCCGATCGCCCAGGCCCTCGTCGTCGAGATGGGCGCCGAGCCGGTGGTCATCGCCGAGGGGGACCGGGTGGCGTACCACGCGGCACTCGCGCACGGGTCGAATCACCTCGTCACGCTCGTGGCGCAGGCAGCCGAGATCCTCGGCCGGATCGGCGTCGACGAGCCCGACCATCTCCTGGGTCCGCTCCTCCGCGCCTCGCTCGACAACGCGCTTGCCGCAGGCGAGGCTGCGCTGACCGGCCCCGTCGCGCGTGGCGACGTCGGGACAGTGGCAGCGCACGCCGAGGCGCTGGCGGAGCTCGCGGACCCAGCGGCGGCCGACGGCGGAGCCTCCGACATCCTCGAGGCCTACCGTGCGATGGCGCTCGCCACAGCGCGCCGCGCGGAGCGCCGAGGCCTGTACGGGCCGGAAATGCGGGAGCGGCTCGAGGAAGCCCTCGAGCCGGGCGAGGACGAGAACCCGAGGGAGGAACTCTAGATGCCCATCACGGTGGTTCGCACGAAGGCCGAGCTGAGGTCCGGGATCGCGCGGCTTCTGGAGGAGCACGCGGGTCGCCGAGGGTCCGCGCCATCGCTCGGCCTCGTCCCCACTATGGGTGCCCTCCACAGCGGACATGGTCGCCTCGCCGAGGCAGCGGTTGCGGCGAACGACGTCGTCGTTGCCAGCATCTTCGTCAACCCGCTGCAGTTCGGCGATCCGAAGGACCTCGAGCGCTATCCGCGCACGCTCGAGGCCGACGCCGCGCTCCTTGAGCACGTGGGGGTGGACCTGGCCTTCGCGCCCTCGGTGGAGGAGATGTACCCCGGCGGCGACCCGCTCGTCCGCGTGACGGCCGGGCCGCTCGCTGGCAAGTGGGAGGGGGCGTCGAGGCCGGGCCATTTCGACGGCGTCCTCACGGTCGTCTCCAAGCTGTTCCACCTCGCGATCCCGGGCCCGGCCGCAGGTCAGCCCACCTCGTTCCGCGCGTATTTCGGGCAGAAGGATGCCCAGCAGCTCGCGATCGTGCGCCGCATGGTCAAGGATCTCGACTTCCCGGTCGAGGTGGTCGGAGTGCCGATCGTCCGCGCCGAGGATGGGCTCGCGCTCTCGAGCCGCAACCAGTTCCTCAGCGCCGAACAGCGCGAGGCGGCCCTCGTGCTGTCCCGGGCGCTCCGGCTCGTGGATGAGCGCGCCACGGCGCACGAACCGCTTGAGCCCGACGACGCCGTCGACCTCATCAACTCCCAGCCCGGTGTCGAGCTCGACTATTTCGAGGTCGTCGACCCGGACACGCTCGAGCCGCTCGCGTTCAACTGCCGCGAGACCCCGTTCACCGGGGAGGCCCTCGCGATTGTCGCGGCCCGTGTTGGCGACGTCCGGCTGATCGACAACATGCCCCTCAAGGCCCGCTAACCCCACCACCGTTTCGGGTACACCAACTACCGCCCTACACCGTTTCGGGTACGCCAATTTCCCTCCTGGGCCATCTCGGGTGCAGATACTTCCGAGCCCGGCCGCGGGCAGGTCAGTATCTGTACCCGAAACGCGGAGAGGGGCGAGTTGGCGTACCCGAAACGGGAGGGGTGGGGGTCAGTCAGGAAGAGAAGAACTCTGCCAGCCGCTCGATGAGGGCCCGGGCGGGCCGTTCGGGAGCGTCGTGGGCGAGCTTCGGGAGGACGTCGAAATCGGAGGCGGGCAAGACGCCGTCGAGCTTCTGGGCCGCCTCCGCGAAGTACTCCGGGCTCGCCCCGCCCACGAGGAACAGCGTCTCAAGCGGCAGGGCGTCGAACGGCTCGGCCTTGGAATCTGCGGCGAGGACCGCACGGATCTCGCGGGGGCCCGTCGGCAGCAGGCGGGTGAGGACTTTGCCGGGCTGCGTCCGGCTGCCGATCCGGTTGAGCACGGTCAGGATCGGCAGCGGCAGCTTGGAGACCGGGCCAGCCGTCTGGAGGCCCCGCAGCAGCACGGCGAGGGCCTTCTCCTCGTCGCCGTGGGAGAGCGCGGCCTCGTAGTCGTCGAGCCACCCAGCGCTGTAGCTGCCGTTGAACGAGATGATGGGGTCGTAGACGGCGAGCTGGGCGATGTCGAGCGTGCGCCCGCCGTGCAGCGCAATGCACCCGCCGTAGTTATGGCCGAACACGGCCTGCGAGCCGGTGTGGGCGAGCACAGCCCCCAGATCCGAGATTTCGACGGCGAGCGAGTAGTCCTCCGGCTGCCCCGACGATGCTCCCCGGCCCCTGCGGTTGTAGAGGTGGACGGGGGCGTGGAGGGATTCCGCGAGCCGCTGGGCAAAGTCGCGGTAGAGTTCGGCGGTCACCATCGAGCCATGGACGACGACGACGCCGCCTTCGGTCTGCCCGTCGCCGGCGGCTGTGAACAGCTCGAGGACCGCGCCGTCAGGGGTCTGAACGGAAGAGCCGAGGATCTGGGTGGCTGCCATGGGCATGAGCCTAGCCCACAGGCCGCTGGCCTAGAATTGAATGCTGTGACTGCGCAGAACACCGCCCAAGGGGCAGAGCCGGAGACCAAGACCGGCATCGAGCCAGCCGACGCGAGCGAACAGATGCATGTGCGGATGGAGAAGCGCGGCAAGCTCCTCGCCCGCGGCGAGGAACCGTACCCGGTCAAGCTCGAGCGCAGTCATTCCCTCGCCGACGTCCGCGCGAAGTACCCCGAGCTCGAGCCGGATACCGCCACGGGAGAAGTGGTCGGCGTCGTCGGCCGCGTGGTGTTCGTGCGCAACACCGGCAAGCTCTGCTTCGCCACGCTCCAGGAGGGCGACGGGACGCGGCTCCAGGCCATGCTGAGCCTCGCGAATGTCGGCGAGGAGCGCCTCGCGGACTGGAAGTCGCTCGTGGACCTCGGCGATCACGTCTACATCCATGGCGAAGTCATCTCGTCGCGCCGCGGCGAGCTGTCCGTCATGGCCGACGACTGGAAGATGGCCTCGAAGGCCCTGCGGCCGCTGCCCACGCTGCACACCGAGCTGAGTGAGGAGACGCGCGTCCGCCAGCGCTACGTGGACCTCATGGTCCGCGACGAGGCACGCCAGATGGTGTACACGCGAGCCAAGATCACCAAGACCGTTCGCGACACCCTCGACTCCCATGGCTACGTGGAAGTCGAGACGCCAATGCTCAATCTGATCCACGGTGGTGCAACGGCCCGCCCATTCGAGACGCATCTCAATGCTTTCGATCAGGAGATGACTCTTCGGATCGCCACCGAGCTGTATCTCAAGCGGGCGGTTGTGGGCGGAATCGAACGCGTCTATGAGATTGGGCGCGTGTTCCGGAACGAGGGTGTGGATTCAACGCACAGCCCGGAATTTACGACTCTTGAATGCTATGAAGCCTATGCAGATCAATTCGTGATGGCTGAGCGGATGAAGGAGATCATCCTCAACGTCGCAGATGTCATGGGCAAGCGTCAGATCGAGACTCCTGAAGGCACGATCGATCTTGACGGCGAATGGCGTTGGCTTGGCGTGTATCCCGGCCTCTCTGAAGCTGTCGGCGAAGAGATCACGCCGGATACTCCACTTGAAAGGCTCCTCGAGATCGGGGACAAACGCGGTGTGAAGACGGACCCTTTGTGGACCACGGAAAAGGCAGTTGTGGAGCTGTTCGGCGATATCGTCGAACCGACTCTCCTGAATCCCACGTTTGTCTACGATTACCCGCCCTCGGCCCAGCCGCTCGCGCGCCCGCACCGCGACGATCCACGGCTCATTGAGGCGTGGGACCTGATTATCGGCGGAATGGAGCGCGGGACGGCATTCTCCGAACTCATCGACCCGGTGATCCAGCGCGAGCGGCTCACCGAGCAGTCGCGACTTGCCGCGGAAGGCGACGACGAGGCTATGCAGCTCGACGAAGACTTCCTGCGAGCCCTCGAATACGGGGCGCCGCCTATGGGCGGTATCGGGCTCGGGATCGACCGTCTGGTGATGCTGTTCACCCAGGCGGGCATTCGCGAGACCATCCTCTTCCCGCTCCTCAAGCCGGAGACCAACTGATATGGATTACGTAGCAGTCCTGCTGCCCCCTGTACTCGTCGGACTCATTTTCTGGTTCGCGATCCGGGCGATATTCAACGCGGACAAGTCGGAGCGTGAAGCGCTCGCCCAAGCCGAAAGGGAAGCTCAAGCGGCGGACGAAGGGAAAAGTTCTCCCCCTGCGGCCTGATTCGTTTTGACGTGCTGGTGATGCCGAAGCATAATGGCAGTGCGATAAGGGCGCTCATTCCGTATTTGCGCCGGCGTGCATGCAGTGGCTTGAGAGACATACCGATCCCCAGCACGGACAGAGAAGAGAATCCCATGGCACAAAAAGTCAAGATCATCCTTGTTGACGACCTCGACGGCGGTTCCGCGGACGAGACCGTGCGCTTCGCGATCGATGGCACGAGCTACGAGATTGACCTTTCGAACGCGAATGCTTCGAAGCTCCGGGACTCCCTCAAGGATTATGTCTCTGCAGCCCGCAAGTCCTCTTCGCGCGGCGGCCAGCAGCAGCCCCGCGCCCGTGCAACGTCCGGCGGCGGCTCCTCCCGGAATTCGGAATCCGCGAAGATCCGTCAGTGGGCCCGGGACAACGGCTACAGCGTGAACAGCCGCGGCCGAATCCAGGCCGAGATCCAGGACGCCTACCGCAAGGCGAACGGCTAGATCTCTCTCAGTCCACAAGAACAACGGGGACCTGGCGCGATCGGCGCCGGGTCCCCGTTCGTTAATCCCGAACCCGATGTGGACTCGGTTCACCCCGTGGCGAACAGCCGTGTGCGGAGAGGTCCCGGCACGTAGCATCGAACTACTTGCCAGTGCTGTCTTCGGCAGCCCTGCACCCACCAGCAACACCGGGGAGTTCGAGCGATGTTCGAGAGATTCACAGACCGCGCCCGCCGCGTGGTCGTGCTGGCCCAAGAAGAGGCCCGCATGCTCAACCACAACTACATCGGCACCGAGCACATCCTCCTGGGTCTTATCCATGAGGGGGAGGGAGTGGCCGCCAAGGCCCTCGAATCCCTTGGTATCTCCTTGGACGGTGTGCGGGAGCAGGTGCAGGAGATCATCGGCCAGGGGCAGCAAGCTCCGTCTGGCCACATTCCCTTCACACCGCGTGCCAAGAAGGTGCTCGAGCTGTCCTTGCGCGAAGCGCTTCAGCTCGGCCACAACTACATCGGCACCGAGCACATCCTCCTCGGCCTCATCCGTGAGGGCGAGGGCGTTGCCGCTCAGGTGCTCGTCAAGCTGGGCGCGGACCTCAATCGCGTGCGCCAGCAGGTCATCCAGCTGCTTTCCGGGTACCAGGGCAAGGAGACGGCGTCGGCGGGCACCGGTTCCGGCCAGCCCGAGGGCAGCCCGGCCGGTTCGGTGGTCCTCGACCAGTTCGGCCGCAACCTGACCCAGGCGGCGCGCGAGAACAAGCTCGATCCGGTGATCGGACGCGAGCATGAGATGGAACGCGTCATGCAGGTCCTCTCGCGCCGCACCAAGAACAACCCCGTGCTCATCGGCGAGCCCGGCGTCGGCAAGACCGCCGTCGTCGAGGGTCTCGCGCAGGCGATCGTGCGCGGCGACGTCCCGGAGACCATCAAGGACAAGCAGCTCTACACGCTTGACCTCGGCTCCCTCGTGGCGGGCTCCCGCTACCGCGGCGACTTCGAAGAGCGCCTCAAGAAGGTCCTCAAGGAGATCCGCACGCGCGGCGACATCATCCTCTTCATCGACGAGATCCACACGCTCGTCGGTGCCGGTGCGGCCGAGGGCGCGATCGACGCGGCGAGCATCCTCAAGCCGATGCTGGCCCGCGGCGAGCTCCAGACGATCGGTGCCACGACGCTTGATGAGTACCGCAAGCACATCGAGAAGGATGCTGCGCTCGAGCGACGCTTCCAGCCGATCCAGGTCGCCGAGCCGACCGTCGCGCTCACCATCGAGATCCTGAAGGGCCTCCGCGACCGCTACGAGGCCCACCACCGCGTGACGATCACGGACAGCGCCCTCGCGGCCGCCGCGAACCTGTCCGAGCGGTACATCAGCGACCGCTTCCTCACGGACAAGGCGATCGACCTCATCGACGAGGCGGGCGCGCGCCTGCGCATCCGCCGCATGACGGCCCCACCGGAGCTCAAGGCGCTCGACGAGCGCATCGCGGGGCTCAAGCTCGAGAAGGAGTCTGCGATCGACGCGCAGGACTTCGAGGGCGCCGCGGCGCTGCGGGACAAGGAGCAGAAGCTCATTGCCGAGCGCGCCGAGCGCGAGCGCGCCTGGAAGTCCGGCGACATGGACGGCGTGGCCGAGGTGGACGAGGAGCTCGTGGCCGAGGTGCTCGCGAACTCCACCGGCATCCCGGTGTTCAAGCTGACGGAGGAGGAGTCCTCGCGCCTGCTGCACATGGAGGACGAGCTGCACAAGCGGGTCGTCGGCCAGGACGACGCAATCAAGGCGCTCTCTCGCTCCATCCGCCGCACCCGTGCGGGCCTCAAGGACCCCAAGCGTCCGGGTGGGTCGTTCATCTTCGCGGGCCCGACCGGCGTCGGCAAGACCGAGCTCGCCAAGGCCCTCGCGGAGTTCCTCTTCGGCGAGGAGGACGCGCTCATCACGCTGGACATGTCCGAGTTCTCCGAGAAGCACACGGTCTCGCGGCTGTTCGGGGCCCCTCCGGGCTACGTCGGCTACGAAGAGGGCGGCCAGCTCACCGAGAAGGTGCGTCGCCGGCCGTTCTCGGTAGTCCTGTTCGACGAGGTGGAGAAGGCCCACGCGGACCTCTTCAACTCGCTCCTGCAGATCCTTGAGGACGGGCGCCTGACGGACAGCCAGGGCCGGGTCGTGGACTTCAAGAACACGATCATCATCATGACGACCAACCTGGGCACGAGGGACATCTCGAAGGGCGTCATGACTGGCTTCCAGTCCGGCACGGACACGAAGACCACGTACGAGCGGATGAAGGCCCGCGTGACAGAAGAGCTCAAGCAGCACTTCCGCCCCGAGTTCCTCAACCGCGTCGACGACATCGTGGTGTTCCCGCAGCTGACCCAGGAGGAGATCATCGAGATTGTCGATCTCATGATCGAGCGGCTCGAGAAGCGCCTCCGGGACAAGGACATGGGCATTGAGCTCACGCAGAAGGCGAAGGTCCTCCTTGCCACGCGTGGCTACGATCCTGCGATGGGCGCCCGACCGCTGCGCCGCGTGATCCAGAGTGAGATCGAGGACCAGCTGTCCGAGAAGATCCTCTTCGGCGACATCTCGGCGGGCGACATCGTCCTCGTCGATGTCGAGGGCGAGGGCGACCTTGCGAAGTTCACCTTCGCCGGTACCCCGCGTCCGCGCGTCCCCGAGGTCGTCTCGGCGGCCAAGGGGGGCGGCTCGAAGGAGCTCGGCGCCTGACCTCCCGCCTGCGGTAGCCAACCGACGACGGCGGGGCCCCCCCCAACCCATCGGGGGGGGCGCCCGCCGGGGGGTGGGGGGGGGGGGGGGGGGGGGGAGCA
>NZ_JBQCGQ010000166.1:0-5745 GCF_051955515.1 Sinomonas sp. | reverse complement strand
TACCGGGCGAGGAGCTGATGGACCCATTGGCGGCCGACCCCGTAGCGGCGGGCGGCCTCGGCCTTGGACATCCCGCCCTCGAGGACCGCGAGGACGATGACCTTGTTCTTCGACATGGCCCATGCTCGGGCCCGGGGTGTCTCCGATGACGGGAGACATGCCGTGGAGCGTCGCCGATGTCGCGGGACACCTGTCGCGTATCACCTGTCGCCTATGTCCCGAGACAGGTGTCGCCTATGTCCTGAGATCACACACCCCCGTCTCCGCAGCGTGAACGCCCCCAGTCCTCGGACCGGGGGCGTTCTGATTTATCCTTGTGTTGTTGCCGAAATGGGCCGTCGTCCTTTGCCGGTGAGTCCACCTCTCGCCGAGAAGTGCCGTTCTGTCCGGGATGCAGTGCCCCTGTCGCAAGGAAGTTCACGGCGCGGGAACTTCCCTGCGAGAGGTGAAGCACCTAGGTGAACTGGACGAGGCCCAGCAGGTTGCCCTCGCTGTCTTTGAGCCAGGCCGCACGTCGACCGGGGAGGTCCACGATGCCTCCCACCGACTTCAGCCCAGGAATGCCGTACTCCTCGAACTCCACACCCCGGGCTT
This sequence comes from Sinomonas sp., assembly GCF_051955515.1. Taxonomy (GTDB): domain Bacteria; phylum Actinomycetota; class Actinomycetes; order Actinomycetales; family Micrococcaceae; genus Sinomonas. The sequence continues at coordinate 5,151 of NZ_JBQCGQ010000166.1, read as the reverse complement.
GCAGCTCGGCCGCGGTAGCGTCAAGGTCGTCGATGCGGAACCCGATCTGCGTGTATTCGCCGGTCGGTTTGCCTGCGGTCTCGAAGACGAAGAACTGGCTTCCGCCGGGCATCTCGTACAGGAGACCGCCGTTCGTTTCTTCGATCGGTTCGAGTCCGAGTTTGTCCCAGTAGAAGGCCCGGGCTCGGTCGAGATCCTGGGCGGGCAAGGTGGTGTGAACGGAGGCTTCACCGAGCCTCGTGCTGTGTCCCATGGGGATCGCTTCCTTTGGCTATCACCTCGAGCGGAACCTCCCCACAAGCAGGCTAGGCCCCCGCACGGCGGGCGGCAACGGCCGGGCCGTTGGAGCCGCCTCGCACTCAGGAGGGGCGAAACGAGACGATCCACCCGACCGTGCTGGTGAAGCGCTCCCCCTCCAGGGTGGGGTTGGCATAGTACCGGGCGAAGATCCCCAAAGTCGCTTCTCCCGCTATTCCCAGCGCCGAGCAATCGACCGAATACCGACTGCCGTGAGAAAGCGTTTCTCTCGTCACGAGATCGCTTGCGAGGAGATCGATCACCGCGGCGGGAGGTCCACCCGGGTCGATCTCGGCTGAGTTGCCGCGGAATACCGAAACCTCGAACGCAGCGGGAGCCACCAAAGACGCTACTTCGAACGACAGCCGGTCACCTCTCACCACGGAAGTGAACGTCGACACGTTGTGCGAATCGTCCTTCATGACTGGTGGGAGTCCGGGCGCCTTCCAGTCCACGGCCGTGTGCGGAATCAGTGACGGTCCGATTCTCAAGGCAGGCGGGGCTGCGTCTACGCCCGGATGCTCATGTAGTTCCACTCGTGACTCCCCCTTGGTCGGTTCGATTCGGAGCCGCGCCTACGTGGTCAGGGCCCGCCAGAGGAACGTCTGACTCCGGGCCTGGAGCGATGCCGCCTGCCGGTTGTCGGAGGCCCCGGCGTGACCGCCCTCGAGAGCCTCGTGGTACCAGACGTTCGGGATTCCCATGGCGAGCATGCGGGCCGCCATCTTCCGCGCCTGCACTGGGCCGACTCGATCGTCGGACGTCGCGGTCCAAATGAACGTGTCGGGGTAGTCGACGCCGTCGCGCAGCAGGTGATAGGGCGAGAACGACTTGATGTACTGCCACTGCTCGGGCGCATCGGGGTCCCCGTACTCGGCGATCCACGAGGTCCCGGCGGAGAGCTTCGTGTACCGGCGCATGTCGAGCAGGGGGACGCCGCACGAGATCGCGCCGAATAGCTCCGGATACGTCACCAGCATGTTCCCGACGAGGAGGCCACCGTTCGAGCCGCCGGTGCACCCGAGGTGCTCGGGCGAGGTCACGTCCCGGCGAATCAGGTCGCGGGCGACCGCGGCGAAGTCCTCGTATGCGCGGTGGCGGTTCTCCTTGAGCGCCGCCTGATGCCACGCGGGCCCGTATTCGCCCCCGCCGCGGATATTGGCCACCACGTACACACCTCCGCGCTCGAGCCACGACCGCCCGATCACGCCGCTGTACGCCGGCGTGCGCGAGACCTCGAAGCCGCCGTACCCGCTCAGCTGCGTGGGGTTCCCGCCGTCGAGCTCGAGGTCCTTGGGACCGATCTGGAAGTACGGGACGCGAGTGCCGTCGTCGGACGTCGCAAAGTGCTGCTCGACGCTGAAGCGGCTTTCATCGAAGAACGACGGCGCCCGCTTGACGGGGGAGGATCCCTCGCCGATCGTGCCCCGCAGCACGGTGGTCGGGGTGAGGAACCCCGATGCGACGAGCCAGTAGTCGTCGCCCGCATCCGGGTCCTCGTCATCGACTGCGTAGCTCTCCACGGTGTGGAGCGGCGGGCAGGCATCGAGCTCGGCGGCGACCCAATCGCCCGAACCATCTGGAGCGGGCGGAGTGAGCACGCGGATGTCCGAGGACACATCGCGGAGCAGATTCACGAGGAGATGGTTCTTAGTCCAGCTCCACGACTGAAGCGAGCTGTGCTCATCCGGGGCAAACAGCAGGGTGAGGTCGCGCGAACCGCCCATGAAGGCCTCGAAGTCGGCGGCGAGGAGGGAACCGGCCTGGTGCACGGTGCCATCGAGCTCCCAGTCCCGCTGGGGCCGGAAGAGGAGCCATTCGCGGTGCAGATCGATGTCGACGTCGGTCGGCACGGGAATCTGCTGCCATTCGCCGTCCCGCCAGACTGAGTGCTGAACGTCGAAGAAGCTGATGCGGTCGCTCGCGAGAAGCCGTTCGAAACCGGGGGTGTCGTCGAAGCCCCCGCTGGCCATGAGATGGTCCGCTGGGACCTCGAAGATGACCTCGGCGTCCTCGAGGGCGCTCCCGCGCGGCAGCTTCCGGACGATCCGCGGATAGGACGACGACGTCACGGCGTCCTCGCCGAGAGTCGAGGAGACGATCAGCGTGTCGGCGTCGAGCCAGTCCGCGCCGCCCTTGGCCGTCGGGAGCGTGAAGCCGCCCTCCCCGGGCGCGATGAAGGCTCGGTCTTCGACGTCGTACTCGCGCAACGTCGCCGCGTCCCCTCCATCGGGGGAGAGGCGCACCATGCAGCGGCGCCAGGACTTGCCGTCGGCGGGCCGAAGGAAGCCCGCGCCGCCCCAGACCCACTCGACGCCTTCCTCGGCGGCGAGGGCATCGACGTCGAGCACGATCTCCCACTCCGGCGAGTCGGTCACGTAGCTGTCCCAGCGGGTGCGCCGCCAGAGGCCCTTGGGGTTCGCGGCGTCGCGCCAGAAGTTGTAGTACCAGTCGCCGCGTTTGGTGACCATCGGAATGCGATCCTGTGAATCCATGACTTCGAGGATCCGTGTTTCGAGCTCGGGGTAGTCGCCCGTTTCCAGCAGCTCCTCGGTTCGGGCATTCTGCTCGCGCACCCATGCGAGCTGTGCTTCGCCGCGAATGTCCTCGAGCCAGAGGTTCTCGTCCACCGGCTCGTCGGGGACATGGGTGAGGGTCTGCGCGGCATCCGTCATGCGCTCATCCTCGCACCCGGCACTGACAACCGCATCCGGTGCACGCAGCCCCGTCGGCCATGGGCGTCAAGTTAAGCTCGAAGGATGACTTCACGAGGAAGACGCGACACGCTGCGCGTCGCGGTGGTGGGCGGCGGGCCGCGCGGTGCTTCCGCCGTCGAGCGCCTCCTCGCGAATTGGGCCGCGCTGGGGGACCACGGCGACCCGCGCGAACTCGAGATCACGGTGTTCGATCCGTTCGAGCCTGGCCCCGGCAAGGTCTGGCGCACCGCGCAGCCGCGCGAATTCCTCATGAACACGCCGAGCTGCTACCCAACGCTCATCCCCTCCGAGCCGGGGCTCGCGACGCCCCGTGCCGGCGGAAGCTTCGACGAATGGCGTGCGACGCGCCGGCGCGAGCTCGACCAGGGAGTCCCCGCAGGGCTCTCCCACGAGGAGTGTTCGGAGCTCGGCGCGCTTGGCTCCTCCGATTTCCCGCCCCGCGCCCTCTACGGGCGGTACCTCGCGGAGACGTTCGCCGACGTGCTCGAAGCGACGCCTGCGGGATCCCGCGTGGCCCACGTCGCCGCCGAAGTGACCCGCCTCGGCCGGACGCCGCACGGGTGGGCGGTAACCACCGGCGACGGTCGCGCGCGGGAGGCCGACGCCGTCGTCCTCGCTGTGGGCCACGTGCCCGCCAGGCTCAGCCACACGCAGCGCGAGCTCGCAGACGCCGCCGCGCGGCTCGGCCTGACCTACCTCCCGCCCGCCGCGCCCGCCGACGTCGACTGGGACGTCCTGCCGAGCGGGCAGACCGTGCTGGTCCGAGGCATGGGGCTGAACTTCTTCGACGTCATGGTCCGACTGACCGAGGGTCGAGGAGGCCGGTTCAAGGAGGGGCCCAACGGCGTCGTCGAGTACTTGCCGTCGGGGCGCGAACCGCGGCTGGTCGCGGCCTCGCGACGCGGCGTGCCCTATCGCGGCAAGGCGGAACTTCCCGGCTACTACGCCGCCGGCGTGCGTCTGCGGTGGCTCACCCGCGCCGCCGCCCTCGCTCCCCGAGCGGCCGGGGTCACGCCGTCGTTCGATACCGACCTTTGGCCGCTCCTCCACCGCGACACCCTCTGGGCCTACTACTCCACGCTCGCGCGGACAGCTCCCGACGCGCTGCCCCCGGGGTTCCTCGAGGAGCTCGACGCGGCGCTGTCCGTGACGGATCCGACGTGGGAGGAATTGGCCGACAAGGTTGTGGCCGCCTCCGTTCCCGCCCAGCATCGGCTCGACCTGCGCGGGCTCGGGGCGCCCCTCGGCGGGCGGCACTTCAGGCATCGCGCCGCCCTCGACGCGGACGTCCTCGCGTATCTCGAGGCGGACGCCGCCAGCTCCGCGCGTGGCGAGGACGACCCCCTCAAGATGGCCATCGCCGCACTTCACCGCGGCAGAGCGGTGCTCAAGGAAGCAGTGGCCGACGGCGGCGTCACCGAGGAGTCGTGGGTCGCCGGGCTGCGGGGCTGGTTCGAGGGGCTCGTCGAAGGCCTCGCGAGCGGGCCACCGCCCCTTCGCATCCGGCAGCTCGCGGCCCTCGTCCGAGCCGGCATCGTGGGCACCGTGGGACCGGAGCCGCGCTTCCGGGTGGACCGCGGCGCGGGCTGCTTCGTCGCCGAGTCGCCGTGGGTCGAGGGCCCGCCCGTGTACGCAGCGGCCCTGGTCGAGGCGCTCGCGCCGGCGAACGTCGTCGCCGCGGCGGATTCTCCGCTGCTCGAGGGCCTCCTCGCCGACGGGCTGGCGCGCCCCAAGTACCTCGCCGGGGCCGACGGCGTGCCGCGCCCCGGGAGCGGACTCGACGTCACCGCGCCTCCGTACCGCCCGCTCGACGTCAACGGCCACCCCGTGGGGGGCCTGTACGTCCTCGGGCTTCAGCTCTCCGCCGTCCAGTGGGGAACCGCGATCGCTGCAGAGGCCCACCCTTTCGCCGAGCCGGGGGAAGCGGCCGACGGCGCCCCCTACCCGAGCGCCCAGCGCACCCTTCGGGACGCAGACGCCGTGGCGCGTTCGATCCTCGGGCTCTGAGCGGGCGCCTCAGGCCTAAACCTTTGCGGGGGGCCGGCCGGCCGGGGGGGGTGGCACCCCGGCGGGGGGGGCCCCCACCCGGGGGCGCGCCGCCCGCGCGGGTGGGGGGGGGGGGGGGTGTGGGGGGGGG
>NZ_JBQCGQ010000165.1:0-5715 GCF_051955515.1 Sinomonas sp. | reverse complement strand
ACACCGGCCCAGAAGAAAGCGCTGTCCGGGGTCGTCACCGGCCGGATCGGGTCGGCGGCCGGGGTCGGCGGCCGGGGGGGGGGGGGGGGGGCGGGGGGCGCCCCCCCCGCCCCCCCCACCCCCCCCACCCCCCCGCGGCCCCCCCACCCCCCCCCCCGGGGGGGGGCCCCCGGCGGCTGCGTCGGTGCGTCTTGCACGGCACCTTCCGGGCTCCCATGGAGAGCGCGGGCGAGGCGCTGACGGCGGGCGCCCGAGCCGTCCCGCAGGATCGATGCGACGGTGCCAACGCGTCGCCGGCTGGACGCGGGGTGCGGGTGGTGGGGTCGATGAGTTCGCCTTCCACCCCGAACCTGCTCGCCTGCCACGTCCATAGCCGCAGCAGCTCGGCGGGAACGTCGTCGGGCGCTAGACCGGCCTGCCATTGGCAGGCCGCGGTCTCGACCAGCGCCCGGGTGAGCACCGGGAGCATGGCGGCGTGCGCAGGGTTCTGGCATACGTCGGCGATGCGGACCTCGACCGTGGGATGGGCGTCGGAGAGTCGCGTACACCATGCCGGAGTCGAGCAGGACACCTGTGCCGGTATCGGACGCTCTCGGTCAGATGGGGGTAGACCGGCACCGGCGACGTGGCCAGCGGCACGGCGCGGGCCCCCACCGCAAGAGCGGCCTCGTCCAGCCGTCTGCGGCTCAGACGGATCGCGGCTTGGATGTCCTCGTGGCCGAACAAGGGCGGCCCCACGAGTTCGATCTGCTCCCAGGCCATGAGTACCTGTTCGCCTGCGGTTGCGGGGGTTCCGGATGCGGAATCGAAAAGCAGGGGTTCCTCTTCGACCCCCACGCTCCGCCGAGGGTGCAACATTGTGGCGATGGCGGAAGGCCCTTTCGCACGGGTCGCGGGTGCGGAGCGACCGGTATCCCGCGGTTACCCGCTTGGGATCGCGCGAACCGCCCCGCGCGGTCAGTTCTTGCTCATCAGGCCGATTCGATAGGCGGCAGCGACCAGCTGGCCGCGGTCCCGTGAATGCAGCTTGATCATGGCCCGATTGATGTGCGTCTTCACCGTGAGCGGCGAAATGAAGAAGGCAGCGGCAATCGCCTCGTTGTCCAGGCCCTCGGCCGCGGCAATGACAATATCCCGCTCGCGGGCCGTGAGAGCGGCGGCCAAGGCAGCGTCTTGGGCTGTGGGAGTGGTGCCCGAATTCGTGAGGAGGTGACGGAGCACGGCTTTCTGCGCGGTCTGGGACAGGGCCACCTCCCCGAGCGACGCCTTCCGGACGGCGTCGATGATCTCGTCCGGCCCGGCACTCTTGCTCAGAAAGCCGTCGGCACCGGCCCGCAGAGCTTCGAGGACGTCGGGATCCTCGTCGAACGTGGTCAGCACGATGATCCTGATGCTCTCGAGCTCAGGTTGGGCGCGGATGAGTCGCACTCCCGTGGGGCCGTCGGTCCCGGGCATCCGGAGATCCATGAGGATGACGTCGGGCCGCACCTGCTGAGCCACGACCAACGCCTCTCGGCCGTTGCCGGCCTCGGGCCCGACGCGAAACCCGGCGGATTCGAGGATGGCGCGAAGGCCCACCCGAATGGCGGGCTGGTCGTCCACCAGGAGGACCGTGATCATGCTTCCGCCTGTTCCGTCGGCTCGGCCGCGAGAGGCAGGGCCGCCCGGATCACAAAAGTCTGGCCGCGCCGTTCGGCGTCGAAAGTTCCCCCGGCGGCGACGGTGCGCTCCCGCATGCCGATCAGCCCGAATCCACCGCTTTCCGGGCTCCCGTCTCCGGGGGCCACGGCATTGTCGATGTCGATCCGGAGCTGCTCGCCGCTGCGGTACACATGCACTGTCGCGGCGCCCGTACCGTAGCGGTGCGCATTCGTCAGCCCCTCCTGGATGATCCGGTACAGCGCGGCATCCGAAGAAGCATTCAGCGGCGGCTCAAGGTCGATCTCCCCCTCAAGTTCCATGCCCAAGCCTCGGAACGAGTCGATCAGCGCGGGAACTGATACCGCGTTGGTCGGGGTGCGGGCAGGCTCGTCTTCCGTGCGGCGGAGAATCGCGAGAATGTCCTGCATCTCGGTCAGGACATTGCGGCAGGCATTGCGGATTTCGGTCAAGGAGGTTTGGACGGCGGAGGTGGGCGTGGGAAGAATTCGTTCCAAAGCGCCTGCATGGACATTGATGACGGCGACATTATGCGCGACGGCGTCATGCAGGTCGCGCGCGATGCGGAGCCTCTCTTCCGCCATCCGATGCATGACGTCGCTTTCGCGGGCGTCGAGAGCGGCTTGAGCGCTCTTGCTGAGAGCGGAAATGTAATTCTGGTGGCTGCGGAGGGAAAGGCCAATTCCGAGCACGGCCGCCGTCCAGAGCGGCGAGATCAACGCTGTGGGCTCGAGCGGGCCGACCTTGAGCACCGCCATCGTGAAGAGGTACTGCGGAAGGCAGACCACGATCCCGAGCACAATCGATACGCTGCGTGACCGTCGCAGCGGCACGGAGAAGAGGCAGATCTGGACCAGAGTCCACACCGTGAGGTTGTAGCCCTGGTCCAGGATGATGGCCGCGCCGGCCGCCGCAGCGACGACGGTCGCGCTCACGGGAAACTTGCGGCGCGCCCCGATGCACCCGGCCGCGACGGCCAGACGCACCAGTCCGAGGACCGAGGCCCCGAGGGTCAGCTCGCGGTACAGCTCGATGATGACCATGAGCACGGCGACCACGTCGAGGGCGAGCTCCCACGTCCGTGGGGCCAAGGCCCCCGGACCCGCGGCCGTTGCGGGACGTCGGCGCACCATTCGAAGGTGATGTGGCATAGGCATCATCGCCTCCTCCTGATCGGTGCTGCTGAACGCCGGAATTCCCCGAACTGCCAGCCCTCTTCGAGGTTATTCCACGAATTCGCGTGCTGTCTGCCAAGACCGCGAATCTACTGCAACTGTAGTAGACGTCCTACTCCATCTGCGGATCACGAGTCACTCTGCTGGCCGGATGTGCGCGCGAAAGGGACGCGGGACTGTTGTCGGCATGCACATCACCACCGACGACTTCGGTCGGATCGACATCACCGACGTCCCGCTCCCCGATGACGTGAGGGACCCCAGCGCCACGTACACCTATTCCGGAAAGGTGTGCGTCCTCTACCGGAGCGACGCGGACCCTTTCGGCGAGGATTGGTATCACGTGGCGGTGGTCGACGACGACGGCACCAACTTCCGCACGATCTTCTCCGGCCGCATCCCGCAGCACGCGAAGGCCAACGGCATCCGCCACATGCCATTCGCCGACAACCGTCGCCTGCTGCTGGGCGACTATGTGCTCGAGTGCACGCCGGACCTCGACACCTGCACGCGCGCAGAACTCGTCCCGGTCGAGTACCCGTGGGGTCTGGAGGAAGACCCTCTGACCTCGCACCACTGGTCCGAGATCATCGTCTCCCCCGACAACGAGCACATTTCGTGGACCACCCTGAGGAATGACTTCGGCGCCGTCGTCGGCCTCGGCAGGCTGAGCCGCGCCGAGGACGGGTACGTCATCGAGGACCCGACGATCATCAGCACCGCCGACGCGCTCACCCCGGATCCTGAACGGGACGGCTACTTCCTTCCGCAACCGGTGAGGGGCGGGGAGGTCAAGCAGTTCGTCCGCGGCGGCACCGCGATCTCGGCGGTCGGCGGCACGGACGGCTTCCTCCCGGATTCCGTCGTTCAGGATCTCGCCTCGGAGGAACTGCTCCGCGTTACCAAGACCCCGGGCTACGACGAGACGACGATCTTCTCCCCCGACGAGCGCCTGGGGCTCGTCATGACCTCGCGCGCCTCGAAGCGCACCAACCCGGCGATCCTGGGGCTGGTCCCGCGACCCCACGCGATTCTCGCGGGGATGGACTTGGCCTGGGCCGTCTACACGTACACCGTCAGCGGCGTCCGCAGCTTCCGGGAAGGCAACGTGGGCCCGGTTCTCATCGACATCGAGAAGTCCATGAACGAGCCTGGGTACGAAGGCGTCCCGCTCAACAACCCGGATGAGTCCTGGGTCTACTGCTCGCCGATGTCGTGGAACCCCTCGGGCCGGAAGACGATGTGGCTCGAGGTGCTGCGCGGCAGCGAACGGCCCGGGACTTACCGAGAGATGCGCGTCCGCGTCGCTCACCTGCTGGACCACGAACCGTCCGCACCGGTGCCCACCCGGCCAACGCCGTCGTCCGCTCCGTACAGCATCAGCGGCGCCGCAGCCGAACAGACCCTCAAAAAGGCCTCGGCCCCCGTTTCGAGCGGGCGCATCGCAGGAACGCATTCCGGCTATCTCGAATTCGAGCGCGAAGCCGGGGATCTCAGCCAAGGCCGTGCCGCCGCCTCGAAAATCACGTACGTCGATTACAGCGACGACGGGCGCACGTTCTACCAGGGCTTCGAACAGACCCGCAGCTCCTTCGTCAGCGACACCGTCTATCAGGCCGAGCTTGAACTCACGGGCGAACACCCCGGCGAAATGCGCCTCCGCGCCACTTGGTCCGGCAGGCAGGACGGAACCCGCCTGCTCTTCGACCGCGATACGGACGGCCAGCCCAAGAGCCACGGCTTCGCGCGCTACGGCGGAGTCCAGCTCAATATCGAAGACCTCGTCGAATAAGAAGGAATTCAGCAATGAACCGTTTTCAAGGAAAGACCATCATTGTCACCGGCGCTGGCTCCGGAATTGGCCGCGCCACCGCCGTGAGACTCGCCGAGGAAGGCGCGAGGGTCGTCGCGACGGATATCGTGCCGGAGCGGCTGGACGAGGTGAAGGCATCGCTTCCGGGGTCGGACGTGAGAACCGTGGCCGGCGACGTCGCCGAGAGCCAGACGATCGACGGCGTCATCGCCGCGTGCGACGGCGTGCTCCACGGAGTCGCGAACGTCGCCGGGATCATGGACGGCTTCCTGCCGCTGGGCGAGGTCGACGACGACACCTGGGACCGCGTGCTGCGCGTCAACGTCACGGCCCCCATGCGGCTGACCCGTGCGGCGCTCCCACTCCTCGTCGCGGGCGAGGGCGGCTCGATCGTCAACGTCGCCTCCGAGGCGGGGCTGCGCGGCTCCGCGGCGGGCGCGGCCTACACCGCCTCCAAGCACGCGGTCATCGGGCTCACGAAGAACACGGCCTACATGTACGGGGCGCAGGGGATCAGGACCAACGCCGTGGCGCCCGGCGCCGTAGCCACCAACATAGAGGCCACGGTCCGCAGCGAATTCGCGGCCGGACGCGTGTTCCCCCTCCTGCAGGCCATCGGCTCCCCCGTCGCCGAGGCGGAGCGGCTCGCCGCCGCCATCACGTGGCTGCTGAGCGATGACTCCCTCAATGTCAACGGAGCCATCCTGCCCAGCGACGGCGGGTGGTCCGTCGCATGAACAGCTTCCCGCCCGGCTTCCTCTGGGGAGCCTCCACCGCACCGCATCAGATCGAGGGCAACAACCTCAACAGCGACTGGTGGGTCCAGGAGCAGACCGTCCCGGGCATGGAGCCCAGCGGCGACGCGATCGACAGCTACCACCGGTACCGGGAGGACATGCAGCTCCTCGCGGGCGCAGGCCTGAACTCGTACCGCTTCGGCATTGAGTGGGCCCGCATCGAACCCCTCCCCGGACGGTTCTCCCGCGCCGAGCTGGCGCACTACCGCCGCATGATCGAGACGGCTTTCGAGCTCGGCATCACCCCGGTCGTCACGCTCAGCCACTTCAC
>NZ_JBQCGQ010000164.1:0-8351 GCF_051955515.1 Sinomonas sp. | reverse complement strand
GCGCACGGTGAGCTTCTCGCGGCGGGCGAGGTCGACGATGAGGGTGTAGCGGCTCTTGGCGCCCTCGATCTGGTCCTCGTCCGGGAGGTCTGCGGGGAGTTCCCGGTCAAGCGGCAGGTCCTCGGGGGAAACGCGGAGCGTTTTCGCGAGCTCGATGCGCGCGTACTCGGGCCGGATGAGGTCGTCGAGCTCGCGCTCGCGTCGCAGTGCCTCGGCCTCGGTCCCGCCGAGGACCGGGACGATTCCGGGGAGGATCTTGATCCCCTCGGGATTCCGTCCCGTGACGGCGCTCCGCACCTTCAGATCGTTGTAGAAGGCCTGTGCCTCTTCGAGGGTCTGCTGTGCCGTGAAGACGGCCTCGGCGTAGCGGGCAGCGAGGCCCTTCCCGTCCTCCGACGAGCCGGCCTGGACGATCACCGGGTGCCCCTGCGGGGAGCGTGGGATGTCGAGCGGTCCGCGCACCGAGAAGTGCGACCCCGAATGCTCGATGGCCCGCACCCGATCCGAGTCCGCCCAGACCCCGGCGGCCTTGTCGGCGAGGATGGCGTCGTCGTCCCAGGAGTCCCACAGCTTGAAGGCGACGTCGAGGAACTCCGCCGCGCGCTCGTACCGTGCCCGGTGGAGGGGCTGGTCGTCGAGGCCGAAGTTCCGCGCGGCGTCGGCCCCCGCCGTCGTCACCACGTTCCATCCTGCGCGGCCGCCGGAGAGGTGGTCGATCGAGGCGAACCGCCGCGCGAGGTTGTACGGGGAGTTGTAGCTGGTGGAGGCGGTCGCGATGAGCCCGATCCGCTCCGTGGCCGCGGCCAGCGCGGCGAGCAGCACGGTGGGCTCGACGGCGCTGACCGGCCGGCGCCCCACGGAGCCCCAGAGGACGGGCGAGTCGGCAAAGAACACGGAGTCGAACTTCCCTCGCTCGGCCGTCCGGGCGAGCCGCGTGAAGTGCGCGAGGCTCGTCCCGGCGTGCGGGTCGCTCTCCGGGAGCCGCCACGACGCCTCGTGGTGGCCCGTGCCCATGAGGAACGCGTTGAGGTGCAGCTTCTTCCCCATGGTCAGGCCCCCGTCCCGACAGAGACAATCTCGGAGTAGTGGGAGGAGTCGCCCTCGATGGCCTGGCTGAGCGTGCCGTCGACGCCGACGGGGATGTCGCCGGCGATGGTCACGCGGTTGAGCTTGCGCGGCTGGTCGTCGTAGTTGGACGGCGCGTAGTGCTGGGTGATGCGGTTGTCGAACAGGACCAGCTGGTTCGGCTCCCAATTGACCCGCACCACGTTCTCGGGCCGCGTGATGTAGGCCTGCAGGAGGCGGAGGATGTCCCTCGACTCGGTGTTGGAGAGCCCGACGATGCGCAGACGCTGCGCGAAGCCGCCGATGAACAGGCCGCGCTCGCCCGTGAGAGGGTGGACGCGCACCACGGGGTGGGCGGTCTGGTACTTGATCCGGGTGAAGACCTTGCGGCGTTCCTCGGCTCCCGCGTGCTCGAGGTTCTTCGGGACCGAGTAGTCGTAGTCGTTGGTGTGGATGGCCCACAGCGTGTCGGCGAAGCTGCGCAGCTCGGCCGGGAGGTCCTGGTACGCCCCGGCCGAGGAGGCGATCAATGTCTCGCCCCCGTAGGCCGGGAGCACGATGCTGCGCAGCGTCGAGGCCTGGGGCGGGTTCACCACAAACGTGACATCGGTGTGCCAGGTGTTGGCCGAGCCGTCCTCGCTGTCGACGGGCAGGACGTTCTCGGCGCCGTCCACGGAGGCGACAGTCGGGTGTGCCTTGGTGAGGGGGCCGAACCGGGAGGCGAAGCGGACCTGCTCCTCGTCGGTGCGGACGTTGGCCTCGCGGAACACGAGGGCCTTGTGCCGGTTGAGGGCTGCGCGGATCTGGGCGATGACCTCGTCCGAGAGGTCCTGGCTGAGGTCGAGGCCTCGGATCTCGGCGCCGATGCGCGAGCCGAGCTTGGTGAATTCGAGCTGGGTTTCAAGAGCGGTGGTCATTTTCGGGGTGCCTTTCGTGGAGGTGGACTAGGGGCGGGCCTCGGCGCGCCACCGGGAGAAGTGGCGCTCGAGCGCAACGAGGAGGGTGTTCACGGCCAGGCCCAGGAGCGAGACGGTCAGGATGCCGGCGTACATGTCCGGGATCAGGAAGCTGGACTGCGCGTTGACGATCAGGTAGCCGAGCCCGGCCTTCGCCCCGACCATCTCCGCGGCGATGAGCACGAGGATCGAGGCGGTGCCGGCCATGCGGATGCCCGTGAAGATCGTGGGCACCGCCGAGGGCAGGATCACCTTGCGGAACAGCGCCAGGCTCGAGAGCCCCAGGGAGCGCGCGGCCCGCACGAGCAGCGGGTCCACGGTGCGCACCCCGGCGATGGTGTTCAGCAGCACCGGGAAGAACGCCGCGTACGCGACGATCGTGATCTTCGATTCCTCGCCGATCCCCAGCAGGAGCGTGAAGACCGGGAGGAGTGCGAGCGCGGCGGTGTTGCGGAACACTTCCAGCAGCGGGGTGATGAACGAGTTGAGCGGGCGGTACCACGCGATCAGCAGGCCGGCTGCGACTCCGAGGACGACGGCGACGCCGAACCCAGCGAACGACCGCGTCAGGCTCGCGGCGAGATGGTTCTCGAGCGCGCCGTTGGCGAGGAGGCGCCAGGTTGCCGCGAGCACCTCGTGCAGCGGGGGCAGGAAGACGCGGGTCGACGGCGCCGCGAACCACTGCGGCCCGACTTCCCAGAGCAGCAGGAAGGCGACGATCGCCGCGGACTTCCACAGGGTCGAACGGACGACGGCGGCCACTCGCCGCAGCGAGCGGACGGCGCCGTCGCTTCGGCTCGCCGCGGGAGCTTCCGCCGGCGCGTCGGCGGCCCGGATCGAGGGAGCGGTGAGAGTGCTCATCAGGCGGGGATCCTTTCTGCGGTGGCGCGGCGGACCTCGTCGTGCAGGAGGTTCCAGACGCGGTGGCGGTAGTCGACGAAGGCGGGGTGCGAGCGGATGTCGGCTTCGTCGTCGTACTCGGGGAGGTGGATGTCCACGATCGCTTTGAGCCGCCCGGGGCGGGAGCTCAGGACAGCAACGCGCTGCCCGAGGTAGACGGCCTCCTCGATCCCGTGCGTGATGAAGACGATGGTCTTGCCGGTGGCACGCCAGATGCGCAGGAGTTCGCCCTGGAGCTGTTCGCGGGTCTGCGCGTCCAGCGCCGCGAAGGGCTCGTCCATGAGCAGGATCTCGGGCTCGTAGGCCAGGCTGCGCGCGATCGCGACCCGCTGCTTCATGCCGCCGGAGAGCTCGTGCGGGTAGCGGTCCTCGAAGCCGGCCAGGCCCACGAGCTGCAGGTAGTGGCTGGCCTTCTCGGCGCGTTCGCGCTTGCCGAGCCCCGTTCCCTCGAGCCCGATCGAGACGTTCTGCGAGGCCGTGCGCCACGGGAACAGCGCGTACTGCTGGAACACGACCGCCCGGTCCGGGCCCGGGCCCGTGACCGGCCTGCCGTTGACGAGGACCTCTCCCGACGTCGGCTTCGTCAGGCCCGCGAGCAGATCGAGGAGGGTGGTCTTGCCCGAGCCGCTGGGGCCCACGAGGGTGAGGAATTCCCCGTCGCGGACATCGAGGGTGAGGCTCTCGAGCGCGGTCAGGCTTCCGCCCCTGACCGTGAATCTCTGGCTGACGTCGCGGAGGCTGATCTTCGGCGTCATCGGTCATCCTTTCGCGAGGTCGTTGAATTCGTTGGTGTAGTACTTCGACGGGGTGATCGGCCCGTTCACAATTCCGGTTTCATTGAGCCATTTCTGCCAGCGGGAGAAATCGGCGTCGGTGATGATTCCGGCCTTCGGGACGCCCACACTCTTCCAATACTGGAGATTCTTGGTGCTTTCACCCCGGTTGCGCTTTTGGATGATCTCGGTGAGTCGCTGGATCACCTGGTCGCGGGGCGTGGTCCGCTCCCATTCGATCGCCTTCGCGACGCCCGTGGTGAAGGTTCTGACCGTGTCAGGATTCTGGGCGAGGAAATCGCTGCGGAACACATACTGTCCCCCGGCGAAAGTGCCGAAGAGCCCATAGTCGCTGAAGAGCGAGCGAAGGCCGCCGGCCGCGACCGCGTTGTCCTGGAGCACCCCGCTCAGCGATCCCACGTCGACCTGACCCCGGCGCACCGCCTCCTCCGTGTCGTTCGGCGGCAGCACGACGAGCTGGACCTGCTTGATCTCCTCCGGCGTGAGCCCGTTCTTCTCCAGCCACGTGTCGATGACCGCCTCGGAATGGGCGCCCAACGTGTTGACGGCAACCTTCTTGCCGATCAGGTCACGTGGCCCGCGGATGGAGCTGTCGTCCTTGACGTAGAAGCCCGTGAAAGTCTTCTCGTCCTCGCCGTAGTAATTCACCACTGCCTTGACCGGCGCCCCGGCCTCGACGAGCTTGACCACGGCCCCGGCGAACGCGCCGCCGAAGTCCGTCTGCCCGGTCGCCGCCGACTGGATGTCCTGCGGGCCGCTCGTCGTATTGCCGACCCATTTCAGCTTGACGTTCCCGAGATAGCCGAGGTCCTCGGCGAGTTCCGGCAGCGTCACATTGTTCGCGGAGCCCTGGTAGCGCAGTTCAGTAACCTGATTCGCTGGTTGAGAGGCCACGCCAGCCGTCCCCGCACAACCGGAGGCCGCCACGGCGATGAAGACGGCTGCAGCCGTGCTCGCGATCGACGCAATTGTTTTCATGGCTGTCTCCTTGGACCTTTCCTTTTTCTCGCCGGGGACTAATTCGTGCCCGCCGGTTTCGTCTATCTAAGCGGGCAGGGCGCGCGGATTGAAGGGCTGAGGTCAAAAAGGGAAACAGCTGAACCGGAAGAAATATATGACGCAGGATTGCGTCAGAATTCATCCGGCGTCACGTCCCCTCCCTCCGTTTCGGGTACAGCTACTTCCGTCTGGAGGCATTTCGGGTACGACGGGGAGGAGTGTCACCCGTACCCGAAACAGCCCTGTGGTGCGGGACACGGTCCTGCAACCAAGCCGCAACCCATGCGCTCCTACGCTCGTCGCAACGCCGGCACCACCGGCCCCCGCAAGGGGAACGAGAGACAAAGGAGTTTCGCCATGACCGTCTACGCGCAGCCGGGTACCGAGGGCAGCAAGGTCGCCTTCAAGGACCGCTACGAGAACTTCATCGGCGGCGAGTGGGTCGCCCCGGTCGGGGGCCAGTACTTCGAGAACATCACCCCCGTCACGGGGAAGATGTTCTGCGAGATTCCCCGCTCGCAGGCAGCGGACATCGAGCTCGCCCTGGATGCCGCGCACAAGGCCGCCCCCGGTTGGGGCAAGACGAGTGTCGCGGAGCGGGCGCTGATCCTGCATCGGATCGCGGACCGGATCGAGGAGAACCTCGAGCTGCTCGCGGTCGCCGAGACGTGGGACAACGGCAAGCCGGTCCGCGAGACCCTGGCCGCGGACCTGCCCCTGGCCGTCGACCACTTCCGCTACTACGCCGGCGCGATCCGCGCCCAGGAGGGCTCGCTGTCCCAGATCGACGAGACGACCACGGCGTACCACTTCCACGAGCCGCTCGGCGTCGTCGGGCAGATCATCCCCTGGAACTTCCCGCTCCTGATGGCCACGTGGAAGCTCGCCCCGGCACTCGCGGCGGGCAACGCCGTCGTCCTCAAGCCCGCCGAGCAGACCCCGGCGAGCATCCTGGTCCTCGCCGAGCTGATCCAGGACCTCCTCCCGGCCGGGGTGCTGAACATCGTCAACGGCTTCGGCGTCGAGGCGGGCAAGCCGCTGGCCTCGAGCCCGCGGATCCGGAAGATCGCGTTCACAGGCGAGACGACCACCGGCCGGCTCATCATGCAGTACGCCTCGCAGAACCTCATCCCGGTCACGCTCGAGCTCGGCGGGAAGAGCCCGAACATCTTCTTCAACGACATCGCCGCCGCGGACGACGCGTTCTATGACAAGGCACAGGAGGGCTTCACCCTTTTCGCCCTGAACCAGGGCGAAGTGTGCACGTGCCCGTCCCGCGCGCTCATCCAGGAGGGGATCTACGAGAAGTTCCTGGCCGACGTCGTCGAGCGCACCCAGAAGATCAAGCAGGGCAACCCGCTGGACACCGAGACGATGATCGGGGCCCAGGCCTCCAACGACCAGCTCGAGAAGATCCTCTCCTACATCGAGATCGGCAAGGCCGAGGGCGCCAAGGTCCTCACCGGCGGCAAGCGCGCCGAGCTCCCCGGAGACCTCGCGGGCGGCTTCTACGTCGAGCCGACGATCTTCGAGGGCAACAACACGATGCGCATCTTCCAGGAGGAGATCTTCGGCCCCGTGGTCTCGGTCGCCAAGTTCTCCGACTACGAGGAGGCGCTCGAGATCGCCAACGACACCCTCTACGGCCTCGGCGCCGGCGTCTGGAGCCGCGACGGCAACACCGCCTACCGCGCCGGACGCGAGATCCAGGCCGGGCGCGTGTGGGTGAACAACTACCACGCCTACCCCGCGCACGCGGCGTTCGGCGGCTACAAGTCCTCCGGTATCGGCCGGGAGACGCACCTCATGATGCTCGAGCACTACCAGCAGACCAAGAACCTGCTGGTCAGCTACAGCGAGAACAAACTCGGCTTCTTCTAAGAACAGGCGAGCGGACGACGGCGGGTGCGCGCCGTCGTCGTCCGCTTCACCCGCACTTGGATTCCGACCATGATTGGCCGCCACACCGGAGAATTCGCGGCGTGTCGCAGCGACTCGCCGATCCGCGGCGGCCGATCCCGGTCGGAATCTGCGCCGCGACCCACCGTCAGCCCATCCACCCCACCACATGCAAAGGAGCATGTCCATGACCGAAACCTTCAAAGCCGCTGTCGTCCACAGCTTTGGCGAGGAACTCAGCGTCGACGAACTCGAGATCCCAACCCCCGGCCCGGGCCAGGTCCTCGTGAAGCTCATCGCGAGCGGCGTCTGCCACACCGACCTCCACGCGGCGCAGGGCGACTGGCCCGTCAAGCCCCAGCTCCCCCTCGTTCCGGGGCACGAGGGCGTGGGCACTGTTGCTGCGGTCGGGGAGGGCGTGACGGACCTCGCGGTCGGAGACCTCATCGGCAATGCGTGGCTCTGGAGCGCGTGCGGCACGTGCGAGTTCTGCCGCACCGGCTGGGAGACGCTGTGCGAGTCCCAGCAGAACGGCGGGTACAGTGTGGACGGCTCATTCGGGCACTACATGCTCGTCGACGCGAAGTTCGCGGCGCGCATCCCCGACGGCGCGGACCCGTACGAAATCGCGCCTGTGCTGTGCGCTGGCGTCACCGTCTACAAGGGTCTCAAGCAGACGGAGGTCCGGCCGGGGGAGTGGGTCGTGATCTCAGGGATCGGCGGCCTCGGGCACATCGCTGTGCAGTATGCCGTCGCAATGGGCATGCGGGTCGCGGCCGTCGACGTCGCGGATGAGAAGCTCGCCCTCGCCCGCAAGCACGGTGCCGAGGTGACGGTGAACGCGTTCGCCGAGGATCCGGCGTCGGCCATCCAAGCAGCGACGGGCGGAGCCCACGGCGTCCTCGTCACCGCCGTCCACCCCGCCGCGTTCGGGCAGGCGATCGGCATGACTCGCCGCGGCGGCACGATCGTCTTCAACGGCCTCCCGCCGGGGAACTTCCCGGCACCGATCTTCGACATCGTGCTCAAGGGCCTCACGATCCGCGGCTCCATCGTCGGAACGCGGCAGGACATGGTGGAGGCCCTCGACTTCTACGCCCGCGGCCTCATCCATCCGACGTTCCACACGCGGGACCTCGAGGAGATCAATCAGGTGTTCGACGAGATGCACCACGCGAAGATCGACGGCCGCGTTGTGATCAAGTACTGATGGAAGTTCTGACAGCCAGGCCGGTGCGCCCGGGGGAGGACTTCTCCCGGGTTGCGCTGACCCGACCCGCCGCGGCGCTCCTGGACTCGCTCTGGGAGCGGCATGGCCCGCTCATGTTCCACCAATCCGGCGGCTGCTGCGACGGCTCGGCGCCCATGTGCTACCCGGCCGGGGAGTTCCTGACGGGCGACGCCGATGTCCTCCTTGGCGTCTTCGACCTCCCCGGGCGCGGCGAACTGGGGTTCTGGATGTCGAGGGAGCAGTTCGCGTACTGGTCCCATACACATCTCACCGTCGATACGGTGGAAGGCCGGGGGAGCGGCTTCTCCCTCGAGGCGCCGGAGGGGAAGCGGTTCCTCATCCGGAGCGAGATCCTCGACGTCCCGTGAGGAGGTGGCCAGGCGTCGGGCGGGAGGTGGCCAGGGCGTCGGGCGAGAAGTGGCCAGGCGTCGGGCGGGAGGTGGCCAGGCGTGACGCGAGAAGTGGGGCGCCGGGCGGGACGCCGGGGCGCCCCCCACAACACACCAG
>NZ_JBQCGQ010000163.1:0-23510 GCF_051955515.1 Sinomonas sp. | reverse complement strand
CCCCCCTAATCCGGGGGGCGTCGCGCGTTCTGCAGCTCAATTGGGGGGGCGCGGGGCGCCACGGGGGGGGAGCACGGCCGGAGCGGAGAAGCCGTCAGGCGGAAATGTTGTCCTCGAAGTTGCGATCCTTCGTCTCGCGGGTGAGCAGCAGGGCCACGAGGGTGAGCGCGGCGGCGACAGCCAGGTAGACGCCGACCCACACGGTGCTGCCCTTGCCGAACTGCCAGAGCGCAATCGCCACGAATGAAGCGGGTGCAGCGCCGATCACGGAAGACAGGTTGTACGCGATCGCCGAGCCCGTGTAGCGGACGTTGGCCGGGAAGAGCTCGGGAAGGATGGCCGCCATCGGTCCGAACGTGAGCCCCATGAGGGTGAAGCCCACGATGAGGCCCACCATGGCCGCGGCCGTGCCGGGACCGAACATGAGGCCCCACGCGGCGCCGAACAGCAGGATGCCGACCGTGACCCAGATGAGGAACTTGCGGCGCCCGTACTTCTCGGCGAGCGGCCCCGAGACCACGGTGAAGATGCCGAAGAACACCACGCCGATGATGAGCATCCACAGGAAGACGCCGCGATCGATGCCGAGGCCCGGCACGAACGAGGCGGGGTCGAACTTCTGCCCGGCCTTCTGGGCGGCGGCGCGCGCCACGTCGACCTTGTCCGTCGCGGTGCCGTAGGTAAGAGTGAAGCTCGTGGTCAGGTAGAAGAGCACATACGTGGCGAGCATGATGAACGTGCCGGCGATGACGGCGCGCCAGTGGTACTTGAACGTCTCCGCGAGCGGGACCTTGGCGACCTTCTCCTCCTTGACGACCTTGCGGAACGAGGTGCTCTCCACGAGCTTGAGCCGCACGTAGAGGCCAAGCGCCACCATGATGATGCTGAAGAGGAACGGGATGCGCCAGCCGAAGTCCTCGAACTGCTTCGCGGTGAGGAAGCTGTTCATGATCACGTACATCGTGTTGGCGATGATGAAGCCGATCGGCGCGCCGAGCTGGGGGAACGTGCCCCACACAGCTCGCTTGTTCGCGGGCGCGTTCTCGGTGGCGAGCAGCGCGGCGCCGGACCATTCCCCACCGAGCGCGAGGCCCTGGAGGAAGCGGAAGACGACGAGCAGGAGCGGCGCGAGCACCACCCAGCCCGGGGTCGTGGCGGGCGGCAGGAGGCCGATCAGGAACGTCGCGAGGCCCATGGTGAGCAGCGACGCGACCAGGGTGCCCTTGCGGCCGAGCTTGTCGCCGAAGTGGCCGAAGATGATCGAGCCGACCGGACGGGCCACGAACGCGACGCCGAAGATCGCGAACGAGGACAGGATCGCGTTGATGTCCGTGGCGCTCGGGAAGAAGAGTTTGGGGAAGACGAGGACCGACGCGGTCGCGTACGCGTAGAAGTCGAAGAACTCGATCGTGGTGCCGATCAGGCTCGAGAAGATCACCCGTCCTCGGGTGTTCCCTGCCTGCTGCTGGCCGGAATTCTGCGGATTCTGCGCAGACGGCTCGGCCACCGCTGGTGTAGCCATGGGTGCTAGTGCCTTTCGCATTCTGGACCCCGCGTTGACAGGGGTCCGAAAGATGAGTAAACGCCACCATATGCCAGATGTCCGATAGCTGAACATTCGGTCCGAATACCGAGACAGACCTCACGTCTCACGCTGCGGACGAGTGAGCCGGGAGGTCGATGTCACGGAGCGTTTACACCTCGCGCCGCTTCCGGAAACGCGCCGTTCCTAGCGTGGAACCAGATCGAAATTCCCCCACGCACTCACCTAGGAGGGCACATGAGCACCGACCCCCAAGCGCCCGCTCGCAGCACGACGGCGCCAGCCTCCCCCGCGATCCAGCTCGACTTCCGCTCTGGCCGCTGGATCGAGCACTGGAATCCTGAGGACACGGCCCAATGGGAGCGCGAAGGACGCCGGATCGCCAGACGGAACCTGAACTGGTCCATCTTCGCGGAGTTCCTCGGCTTTGTCGTCTGGCAGCTCTGGTCGATCGTGGTCGTCTCGCTCCCCGCGGCGGGCTTCTCGTTCGACACCTCGCAGACGTTCTGGCTGATCTCCATGCCGAGCCTCGTGGGCGCGACGCTCCGCATCCCCTACACCTTCACGGTCTCCCGCTTCGGCGGCCGAAACTGGACGATCGTCTCCGCCCTGCTGCTCCTCATCCCCACGATCGGCCTGGCCCTGTGCGTGGCCAATCCGGGGACGCCGTTCTGGCTCATGCTCGCCGTCGCCGGTCTGGCCGGCTTCGGCGGCGGCAACTTCGCGAGCTCGATGGCGAACATCACCTTCTTCTTCCCGGCGCGGGAGAAGGGCTGGGCCCTCGGCCTCAACGCCGCCGGCGGCAACCTCGGCGCGGCCATCGCCCAGCTGGCAGTCCCGATCGCGGTGAGCCTCACCGCCGTCGTCACCACCGGCGCCGCGAGCGCCAAGGGCGGATCGAGCCTCGTTATCGCGGGCCTCATGTGGGTTCCGCTCATCCTCATCGCGGCGATCGGCGCCTGGCGCCGTATGGACAACCTCTCGAACGCGAAGGGCGACCTCGCAGGTTCGCTCGCGGCCCTCAAGGAGCCGCACCTGTGGATCGTGGCCTTCCTCTACATCGGCACGTTCGGCTCGTTCATCGGCTTCTCGGGAGTGTTCCCGAAGCTCATCAAGGACTTCTTCCCGTCGTACTCCTCGTTCGCGATCGGCGCTGCCGCGCTGTCCCTCGCGTTCCTGGGCCCCCTCGTCGGCTCGCTGTCGCGGCCTTACGGCGGCAAGCTCGCCGACCGGTTCGGCGGCGCCCGGATCACCGTCGTCGCCTTCGGAGTGATGGCCGCCGTGACCCTCACGGTCATCGCGACGCTCCCGCTCAAGAGCTTCTGGCTCTTCCTGGCCCTGTTCCTGGCCCTGTTCGCGGCGAGCGGGATCGGCAACGGCTCCACGTATCGCATGATCCCGGTGATCTTCGCCCGGGCAAGCCGGGCGGCGAAGGCCGGAGCGGCGCCGTCGCACACCAACCGCCTCGCCTCGGCGGCGCTCGGCCTGGTCTCGGCGATCGGCGCCTACGGCGGGTTTGTGATCCCCCAGCTCCTCGGCGCCTCGAGCAGCGCCACCGGCTCCTACATCCCGGCGTTCTTCGGCTTCGTCGGCGCGTACGCGCTCATGCTGATCGTCGCGTGGGCCTGCTATCTCCGCCGCAGCAGCGCGGTCGCGCAAGCAGGAGCCTGACGTGACCAGCCCTCTGGATCCCGCCACCTCGACCCACTGCCCGTACTGCGCGCTTCAGTGCGCCATGAGCCTTACCCCTGTCGCGAATCAGGCCTCGCCCCTTGAGGTCGCGGGCCGGGACTTCCCGACGAATCGGGGCGGACTCTGCCGCAAGGGCTGGACCGCCGCGGAGCTCCTGCGGCATCCCGAGCGGCTCACCGAGCCGTTGGTCCGCGACGAGCGCGGCATGCTCCGCGCCGCGACCTGGGACGAGGCACTCGGACGGGTGGCGGCGGAGATCCAGAGGGCACAGGCCGCGCACGGGCGGGACGCCGTCGGCGTCTTCGGTGGCGGCGGCCTCACGAACGAGAAGGCCTACCTGCTCGGCAAGTTCGCCCGCGTGGCCCTCCGGACTTCTCGGATCGACTACAACGGCCGGTTCTGCATGTCCTCCGCGGCGGCTGCGGGGAACCGGGCCTTCGGCCTGGACCGCGGCCTCCCCTTCCCCCTCGCGGACCTCGATGCCGCGGACACGGTGCTGCTGCTCGGCTCCAACGTCGCGGAGACCATGCCGCCGTTCGTCCAGCATCTGGCGGGCGTGCGGGCCGCGGGCGGCCTCATCGTTGTCGACCCCCGGCGATCTGCGACGGCCCGCCTCACGGACGACGGCGGAGGAACCCACCTCGCGCCCGCCCCGCACACGGACCTGATCCTGCTGCTGGGGCTCGCCCATGTGGTCATCAACGACGGCCTCCTCGCCGCGCGCTACCTCCGCGAGCGCACCCACGGCCTCGAGGCCGTCATCCGCTCAGTGGCGCCGTGGTGGCCCGAGCGCGTCCAAGCGGCGACGGGGGTCCCTGCAGACCTCGTGCGCTCGACGGCACAGCAGCTCGCCCAAGGGGCGCGCAGCGGCTCGTGCTACATCCTCACCGGCCGGGGCGTCGAGCAGCACGCGGACGGGACGGACACGGTCACGGCCGCGATCAACCTCGCGCTGCTGCTCGGCCTCCCCGGCTCGGAGCGCGGCGGCTACGGCACGCTCACCGGACAGGGCAACGGGCAGGGCGGCCGCGAGCACGGCCAGAAGGCGGACCAGCTGCCCGGCTATCGCAAGATCACCGATGCCGAGGCGCGCGCCCACGTCGCCCGGGTGTGGGGCGTTCCCGAGGCGAGCATTCCGGGACCGGGGGTGCCCGCCCTCGAGCTTCTGGGCACCTTGGGAACGGACGACGGCGTGCGCGCCCTCCTGGTCCACGGCGCCAACGTGGTGGTCTCCGCGCCGGACGTGTCCGCGGTCCAGGCGGGTCTGCGCCGCCTCGACTTCCTCGCGGTGTGCGACTTCTTCCTGTCCGAGACAGCGCGGGAGGCGGACGTGGTCCTCCCCGTGCTGCAATGGGCGGAGGAAGAGGGCACCATGACGAACCTCGAGGGCCGCGTCCTGCGCCGGCGCCGCGCGGTCGAGCCGCCCGCGGGGGCGCGATCCGAGCTGTGGATCCTCAACCGGCTGGCGGAGTTGCTGAACGCGCCGTCGTCGTTCCCCACCGATCCGGAGACCGTGTTCGAAGAGCTGCGGGAGGCCTCCGCGGGCGGCCTCGCCGACTACTCGGGCGTCTCCTACCGCCTGCTCGACGCGGGCGCCGAGGCCTACTGGCCATATCCGAAGGGCTCCCGGGGCACGCCCCGCCTCTTCCGCGATCGCTTCGCCCACGAGGACGGGCGCGCGAGGCTCGTGGCAGTCCGCGCCGGAAGCCCTGGCTGGGCGGTCACCAGCCCGGCTCTCGAGGAGTTCCAGCTCGCGACCGGCCGCCTGCTCGAGCATTACCAGTCGGGGGCCCAGACGCGTCGCGTCGCGGCCTTGGCGGAGGCCCAGCCCGAGCCACGGCTCCAGCTCCACCCGGCGCCGGCAGCGCGGCTGAGGATCGCCGACGGAGCGTGGGTGCGCGTGACGCGCTCGAACAGGGCAGCGCACGGGCAGCCCGAGGTCCTGTGCCGGGCCGAATTGACGGTCGACGTCCGGCCCGACACGGTCTTCCTGCCCTTCCACTTTCCGGGCCTCGGCGCGGCGAACCAGGTAACAGAGGGCCGCACCGATCCGATCTCGGGCATGCCCGAGTTCAAGACCACCCACGTCCTCGTCCAGCCGGCCGATGTCCCCCCAGCTGATCTTCCCCCAGCAGAGTTTCAGCCAGCCGACGGCAGGTTGGTCTCAGCCGTCCCACGAGAGGAGCGCCTGTGAGCGCGAGCTCTGTCCCTTCCCCGCCCCGAGCGCACGGCGGGACGACAGCGCCGGAGAGGATCGTCGTCGTCGGCTACGGCCCTGTCGCGGCGCGCTTCGTGGACGAGCTGCGCCCGGCCGCCGCGGCGGGCGTCGCCCAGGTGACCGTGGTCGGCGAGGAGGAGCACGCGGCCTACAACCGCGTGCTCGTGGCGGATCTCGGCGTCGGTCGCACCTCCCACGCCGCGATGCAGCTCTCCGATCCAGAGGAGCTGGCCCTCGACGGCGTCCGCGTGCTGGTCGGGACTCGCGCGGCCCGCTTCGACCGCAGCCGCCGGCTGCTGCACCTCTCGAACGGCGAGGCGCTCCCGTATGACCGGCTGGTCCTCGCCACGGGCGCCCGCGCGGCGATCCCGAATCTCACCGGCCTCAACCCAGACCCGCTGCATCCCGTGCTCCCCCGGGGCGTGACGGCGATGCGCGATCTCGCCGACGCGGACCGGCTCGCCGAGGCGGTGCGAGGGCGACAGCGGATCGTCGTCCTGGGCGGCGGGGTCCTGGGCCTCGAGGCCGCGCTCGCTGCCGCCGAGGAGGGTGCCACGGTGACCCTCGTGCACCACGGTGACCGGCCACTGGGCCGGCAGATCGACCGCGGCGCCGGTGCCACGCTCTCCGCCGCCCTGCGCCAGCAAGGCCTGCGGCTCGCCCCGAACGCGCGCGCAACCGGCATCGAAACGGGGGCGGACGGCGCCTTCCGCGCCCTCATGCTCGACGACGGGTCCGCGGTCGACGGCGATCTCCTGGTCCTTGCGTGCGGGGCGCGCCCACGCCGCGAGCTCGCGGAAGGGGCCGGACTCGCCGTCGACGCCGGCATCCTCGTGGACCACACCCTCGCCGCGCTCCACACCGAGCACGTCTTCGCGATCGGCGACTGCGCCGAGATTCGCTGCGTCGACTCGTCCTGCCTGGCGTGTCGCCGCAGCACCGGGCCGAGTGGGCTCATCGCCCCGGGCTGGCGGCAGGCCGACTGGCTCGCCGCCTCGTTCCGCACGCGCCTGCTCGGCGAGGCCGCCGCCGCACCCCTTCCGGAGGAGCGCCCCGGCGTCATCCTCCTCAAGGCACGGGGCCTCAATCTGGCCGCCGCGGGCGACGTCCAGTCGGACCCCTGGGACGCGGTGGCATGGGACGCTGAACGGCCGTCCCTCGAGGTCTCGCTGTGGGCAGACCCGGCGCACGGGCGCTACGTCAAGATGTGCACACGCGACGGCGTGCTGGAGGGCTTCGTGGCGCTCGGCATGCCCCGCGCCGCGGGGGAGCTCACCCTCCTCTTCGGGAGCGGGGCCGAGCTCCCTGCCGATCGATCGGTGCTCCTGCGGCTGGACGGCCCCGAGAGCTCGCTCGGCGTGCCCGGCTCCTCCGCGGGGCCCGAGTCGACGCTGTGCCGCTGCGCCGGCGTGAGCCGGGGAACCGTCGAGGATGCCGTGTCCGGGGGCTGCTCCACCGTCGAGGAGGTCTCGAAGGAGACGAGGGCCGGGACCGGCTGCGGTGGATGCCGGGACACGGTGCGCGAACTCATCGAGGCACATTTTTCTGCTGTGCCGGCGTAACCTTTCGGGCTCTCCGGACGATCACCTGAGTGGAGCCTTCGAGCTGGACTGCCCCCAGCAATGGTGGCTCTGCCCCCAGCAGCTGGGTCGGGCTGGAACCTTCCCCCAGTGGGTTTCAGCCCGACCGGGCTTCGCTGCTGGTACACGGCGCCCGCTACTCCACGGCACCTGTTCTACGCTGCGCCGACGACCTCTTCGAGCCCCTCGACGGCCGCGCCGAACCCCAGCTCCGGATCGTCGGCCACAGCGGGAAACAGCAGGCTGTCTTCCTTGTCCGCGTGCAGGGCGAAGGCCCGCACGATCGACTGCCCCACGGCGGCGGCCCGAACGCCGTCGGACGCCCTGAGCTCCTCGACGAGCGCGGCGATGGCCTCGTGGTCGTGCCGGAGGGCCTCGGCCAGAAGTCCGGCGCCGGCGACTCCGTCTGCGAGCCCATACAGGCGCTCTTCCGCCGTGAAATGCGGAACGAGATCGTCCGCGCACCACTCGATGAGATTGCCGCGCTCGTCATACACCGTGGATGCGTCGCCCGCCTCGACCGCCGCTGTGAGCGTCTGCGACAGCGCGCTCGCGCGGTCCAGCATCGACGTGTGGTGCTGCCTGACGGCGGCAAGGGCCTCGCGATCGGAGAGGTGTGACATGCACGCCATGATGCGCGCCCTGCGCGGACGCCTCAAGGGTTGGCGCGTTGCAGGTGCTGCCGCAGAGGTGCAGGTGCTGCCTTAGATGTGGAGGTGCTGCCTTACATGTGGACGTGGAGTCTGCGCGCGGCCTCCGAGATCGACCCCGACAGCGAGGGATACACGGCGTAGGTTCCCGCGACGTCGTCGACGTGGAGCTTCTGCTCAACCGCCATCGCGAGCCCGAAGATGAGTTCCGAGGCGTTCGAGCCCATGACCACGGCCCCGATGACCGTGCCGGTCCCCTTGCGGGCGATGATCTTGACGAACCCGTCCGTGGTGTTGCGCATCTTGGCACGCGCGTTGCTCTTGAGCCTGAGCGTCACCACGTCGCCCGCGACCTTGCCGCTCGCGACGTCCGCCTCGGAGACGCCCACCGAGGCGATCTCCGGCGACGTGAAGATGTTGGAGGCGACGTGGTTCAGGTTGAGAGGGGTCACCTGGTCGCCGAGGTAGTGGGCCACGGCGATGCGCCCCTGCATGGCCGCCACCGACGCAAGGGCGAGGACGCCTGTGCAGTCCCCCGCGGCGTAGACGTTGATCGCCGTCGTGCGGGAGACGCCGTCGACCTTGATGTGCCCGCTCTCGGAGAGAGCGATGCCGGCCTCCTCGAGGCCGATGTTCGCGGTGTTCGGGATCGAGCCGACGCACACGAGGCAGTGCGATCCGGTCACCTTGGTGCCGTCTCCGAGGACGACGGCGACCCCGTCGCCGGTG
Source organism: Sinomonas sp. (assembly GCF_051955515.1). GTDB lineage: Bacteria > Actinomycetota > Actinomycetes > Actinomycetales > Micrococcaceae > Sinomonas. The sequence continues at coordinate 15,098 of NZ_JBQCGQ010000163.1, read as the reverse complement.
CGTTCGACGGCGGCGGCGCGGGAACGGGCCAGGACGTTGACGCCGCGGCGGGCGAAGACGCGCTCGAGGAGTTCGGCGCCGTCCTCGTCGTTGCCGGGGAGGACACGGTCGCGCGAGGAGACCAGCGTGACCTGGGAGCCGAGGCCGTTGTACGCGGACGCGAACTCCGCCCCCGTGACGCCAGAGCCGACCACGATGAGGTGCTCAGGGAGCTCCTCGAGCTTGTAGAGCTGGGTCCAGTTGAGGATCCGCTCGCCGTCGTAGCGGGCGGTCGGTAGCTCGCGGGGGTGCGCGCCGACGGCGAGGATCACGGCGTCGGCTTCGATCCGCTCGACGCCGTTCTCCGTGGTGGCCTCGATCGTGTGGGGTGTGAGGAGCTTGCCCTCGCCCATGATGATCCGCACACCGAGCTGCTCGAGTCCCGCGCGGATGTCCTCGGACTGCTGGTGGGCCAGGCCGAGGAGGCGCTCGTTGACGGCTCGGATGTCGGCGCGCTTGATGGCTTGGCCGTCGTTGGTGCCGAAGCGCACGCCCAGGGCCGAGGCCTCCTCGACGCGCGTCATGAGGTCTGAGGTCGCAATGAGGGTCTTCGAGGGCACCACGTCGGTGAGGACGGCCGAGCCGCCCAGGCCCGCCCGCTCGACGACGGTCACTCGGGCTCCGAGGGATGCCGCCACCGAGGCGGACTCGTATCCGCCGGGGCCGCCGCCAAGGATCGCAAGATGGGGCACGCTGAAGTCCGGGTTCATCGTCACGGAAAAACATTCTGCCACCCGCGCACAGGTTCCACTCGTTGATAGGTTCTACCTGTGACGACTTCCGAGCCCTTCGTATTGGCCCAGGCCGCCGCTGACCACATTGCACAGGCAACAGGCGTGCCCTCGCATGACATCGCGCTCGTCCTGGGGTCCGGTTGGGGCGCTGCCGCGGACCTCATCGGCGAGGTCGTGGCAACGCTGCCGGCCGGCGATGTCCCCGGGTTCTCCGCCCCCGCGGTCGTGGGCCACGTGGGCACCGTCCGCTCGATCCGCACCCCCGACGGAAAGCATGCGTTAGTCCTCGGCGCCCGCACGCACTACTACGAGGGGAAGGGCGTGCGCGCCGTCGTCCACGGCGTCCGGACGGCCGCGGCGGCGGGGTGCCGTGTCCTCGTGCTCACCAACGGCTGCGGGGGCCTGAACCCCGACTGGCAGCCCGGGACGCCCGTGCTGATCCGAGACCACATCAACCTCACGGCGATCTCCCCGCTCGAAGGCGCGACCTTCGTGGACCTCACGGATCTCTATTCACCGCGGCTGCGGAATCTGGCGCGCGAGGTGGATCCGAGCCTCGGGGAGGGCGTCTACGCGCAGTTCCCGGGCCCGCACTACGAGACGCCGGCCGAGGTCCAGTACGCCAAGCGGATCGGCTCCGATCTGATCGGCATGTCGACGGCGCTCGAAGCGATCGCGGCCCGGCACGCCGGACTCGAAGTGTTCGGCATCTCGCTCGTGACGAACCTCGCCGCGGGCATCAGCCCCACGCCGCTCAGCCACGAGGAAGTCCTCGAGGCGGGCCGCGCCGCTGGTCCCCGCATCTCGCGACTCCTCGCGGATATCGTCGCGAAGATCTGACGACTGGACTCCCCATGACCCTTGACCAAGAACTGCGTGCCCGTGCCGAAGCCTGGGCGGCCTCCGACCCTGATCCTGAAACGGCAGCGCAGCTCCGCTCCGCCGTCGAGCAGGCTGACCACGGGAACGCGGCAGCGGCCCAAGAGCTCGCCGACTCGTTCGACGGAACGCTCCAGTTCGGAACGGCCGGCCTGCGCGCTCCCCTCGGCCCCGGGCCGAACCGCATGAACCGGGTGGTCGTCCGTAGGGCCGCGGCGGGAGTGGGTGCCTTCCTCCTGGGCCGCCTGAGCGGGGCCCCCACAGGTGACCGGCCCCGCGCCGTCGTCGGCTTCGACGCGCGCAAGAACTCGCAGGCCTTTGCGCTCGACACCGCGGCCGTCTTCACTGCCGCGGGCGTCGAGACGTTCCTCATGCCGGCGCCCCTGCCGACCCCGGTCCTCGCCTACGCCCTTCGCGTGCTCGAGTGTGACGGCGCCGTCATGGTCACCGCGAGCCACAACCCGCCGCAGGACAACGGCTACAAGGTGTACTTGGGCGGGCGCGCCGTGGACGACGACGGGCGGGGCGCGCAGATCGTCGCCCCCATCGACGCAGAGATCGCCGCACTCATCGACGCCGCGGGACCCGTGGGCGACATCCCGCTCGCCGACTCGGGCTGGACCCTCCTCTCGCCGAACATCGCCGCGGACTACCGCGCCGCCGTCGTCCGCCTTGCCCGGGCCGACCTGTTCCCCGCGCGCGATCTCAAGATCGTCCTCACCCCGCTGCACGGGGTGGGCGGCACCACCGCGGTGGGGGTGCTGCGCGAGGCCGGGTTCGCGGACGTCTCGCTGGTGGCCGAACAGGCCGTCCCCGACCCCGGCTTCCCGACCGTCGCGTTCCCGAACCCGGAAGAACCCGGCGCGCTGGATCTCGCGCTCGCCGCGGCACGCGAGGCGGGGGCCGACGTCGTCCTTGCCAACGATCCCGACGCCGACCGGTGCGCTGTCGCCGCGCCGCAACCCGAGAGCGGCGAATGGCGGATGCTGACCGGCGACGAGGTGGGGGCGCTGCTCGGCGCCCACGTGGTGCGCCGGCTGGGCCTCTCCCCCGCGGAAGGCGCAGGGGCCGCCGGGAACGAGGACTGCGTGTTCGCGAACTCGATCGTCTCGTCGCGGCTGCTCGGCCGCATCGCGGCTGCCGCGGGAATCCGGCACCGGGAGACGCTCACCGGCTTCAAATGGATTTCCCGCGTCCCCAATCTGGCCTACGGCTACGAGGAGGCCCTCGGGTACTGCGTGGCGCCTGAGCTCGTCAAGGACAAGGACGGCATCTCCGCCGCGCTGCTCGTCGCCGAACTCGCCGCCGACGCGAAGGCCCAGGGGCAATCCCTGTTCGACCTGCTCGATGCGCTCCATACGCTTCACGGAGTGCACCTGACGGACCAGCTGAACGTGCGAGTCGCCGATCTTGGGCTGCTCGAGGCGATGATGCTCCGCCTCCGGGAGAACCCTCCCAGCTCGTTCGCGGGCTCGCCCGTGGAGGCGGCGGTGGACCTCTCCGAGGGCTCGGACGACCTGCCGCCCACGGAGGGGCTGCTGTGGGTCACGCGTGACGGGACGCGGGTCATCATCCGCCCGAGCGGCACGGAGCCCAAGCTCAAGTGCTATCTCGAGGTCATCCGCCCCGTGGACAGCTCGGCCGAGCTCGATGACGCCCGGCAGGCCGCTCGTCAGGCGATGGATGCGGCGCTCGACGACGTTCGCGAGGCTTTGGGGCTTTAGCCCCGCGGGCGCGGGTTAGCCCCCTTCGCCGTCGAGACGGGACTTCACGTCCAGACCCTGCGGATCTGACGGCGCAACGGGAAGGAGGCTGCAGAGCATTGCGCCGCGGACCGGGTGGGGCCACCCTGATCTCGACAGATTCAGAGCACCTTCCCCAGGAGGTCACGATGCTCACTGCAACCATGGTCGTCGCCACGATCCCCGTCACCGATCTCGAGAAGGCGAAGCACTTCTACGGGGAGATCCTCGGCCTGAAGCAACTCTGGGAGAACCCGGCGTCCGTCCGCTACCGCTGCGGCGAGCACAGCGAATTGTCGGTCTTCAAGCGGCCGCCCGTGGAAACCGTCCACACCCTCGCCCACTTCGAGGTCGACGACATCTCGACGACGGTGGAGGATCTCGAAGCCAAGGGGGTCGATTTCCTCGACTACTCGGAAGGTCCGCTCAAGACCACGAAGCACGTCGCGCACCTCGGGCCGGCCTTGGGCGCGTGGTTCAAGGACCCCGACGGCAACACCTTGGGGCTGCGGCAGGGCTGAGGCGACAGTCGTCAGGCGGCGATCTGGACGATGCCGTCCACGACCCGGGCGGGGAACGCGGCGAGCGGGGCGCCGTCGGCGTCGAGCCGCTCGCCCGTGCGGAGGTCGTAGACCTGCTTGTGGAGGGGGGAAGCAATAGTGGGGCGGTCCCCGCGCGAGCCGACGATGCCGCGGGCCATCACGTGCGCCTCGCTCGCGGGATCCTTCTGGTCGACGGCGTAGACCTCGCCGGAGGGGAGGCGGAAGAGCGCAATCTGGCGCCCCGCGACAAGCGCGGCCTCGCCCCAGTTGGGCTCGAGGTCGCTCAGGTTGCACACGCTGTGCCACGTGGAGAGGACCGAGGCTTCGAGGGCGTCCATGTCAGGTGCAGAGGCAGTGATCGTCATGCCTCAACGCTACGAAGGGGCGCGTTTCGCCCGGGTTGAGTCTGTGTCACGCCAACGTAAAACCGCCCTCACCGATGCCGAAACATGCTCGTGACAGCGAAGTTAATCGGTCGTTACACCCGGGCAACTGACGCGAAATCGCCGATTCCTAGGCTGGAGGAAACCCTGCGCCGGCCTCTTCCTGCGGCGCCCCTTTCGACGGAAGGCACTCCCTGTGAGCAACTCCCGCCCCACCGAGCCCCGCACTCCCGCCCAGCCGCGACGCGTCGTCGTCATCGGGGGCGGTCCCGCTGCCCACCGCTTCGTCGACGCGATGGTCGCGCGGGGCCTCGACGATTTCGAGATCACGGTGCTGACCGAGGAAGCGCACCTTCCCTATGACCGCGTGGCCCTCTCCAAGGCCCTCCTCTCCGATGTGGACCTCACGCTGGGTGAGGCGTCGATGTGGGGCACCCACAATGTCACCCTGAGGACCGGAGCGAAGGCAGTGCGCCTGGACACGGAAGCGCACGTGGTCCACGCGGAGGACGGCAGCACCCACGACTACGACGAGCTGGTCCTCGCAACCGGCTCCAACGCGGCTCGCCTTCCCATCCCGGGAGCGGCCAAGTCGTACGTGTACCGCACCCTCGAGGACGTCTGGTTCCTGCGCGCAGAGATCGCGCGGCTCGCCGAAGCGCTCGGCCGCAAACCCCGCGTCGCCGTCATCGGTGGCGGCCTGCTCGGCATCGAGGCTGCGGCCGGCGCCCAGTCGCTGGGTGCCGAGTCCCTCATCATCGACGGCTCCCCGTGGATGATGAACAGGCAGCTCGACGAGGGCGCAGGCCAGGCGCTAGGCCGCCTCATCGCGTCCAAGGGCTTCACCGTTCACGGCGGCGTCTTCCCGTCGGAGATCGTTGTCACCGGGGCCGAGTCAGAGGCCGACGGCGGCTCCGTCACCGGAGTCCTCATGGCTGACGGCCGCGTCATCGACGCGGACCTCGTAGTGGTCGCGATCGGGGTGCGGCCGCGGGATGAGCTGGTCCGCGCCGCGGTAGACGAGGGAGCCGCGCTGGAGGTCGGCCCCCGCGGCGGTGTGGTGATCGACGAAACCTGCGCGACCGCCGTCGACGGCGTATGGGCGATCGGCGAGGTGGCATCGTTCGGCGGCATGTGCCTCGGCCTCGTGGCGCCGGCCAATACGATGGCGGAGATCGTCGCCGACCGCCTCCACGGAGGCGAGGCGACCTTCCCCGGCTTCGACACGGCCACGAAGCTCAAGCTCTCCGGTGTCGACGTGGCGAGCTTCGGCGACGCGTTCGCCAAGGAGCCAGGCGCGCTCGAGATCGTCTACGCCGACCCCGCCCGCGGCGTCTACCAGAAGATCGTCACGACCGACGACGCCACCACGCTCCTCGGCGGCATCTTCGTGGGCGACGCGACCCCGTACCAGAGCCTCCGGCCACTGCTCGGACGCGAGCTTCCGGCGGAACCCGGAGCCTTCCTCACGGCGGCCGGCGGCGGCGAAGCCCCGGAGACCGAGCTCCCGGACGACGCCATCCTGTGCTCGTGCAACAGCGTCGCCGCGGGCACCCTCCGCGACGCGGTCAATGCCTGCGGCACCTGCGAAGGCAAGGATCCGGTGCGCGATGTTCCCGGCCTCAAGGCCTGCACACGGGCCGGGACGCAGTGCGGCTCGTGCGTGCCCATGATCAAGAAGCTCCTCGAGAAGGAGCTGCAGAAGTCCGGCATCACGGTCTCGAAGGCGCTCTGCGAGCACTTCGACCTCTCCCGCCAGGAGCTCTTCGACAAGATCCGCGTCCTCCAGCTCACCTCGTTCGAGGACATCCTCGCTCGATTCGGAACCGGAGCGGGCTGCGACATCTGCAAGCCCACTGTCGCATCGATCCTCGCCTCGCAGCACTCCGCGTACGTGCTCGACTCCGGCCGCGGCACGCTCCAGGACACGAACGACCGGGCCCTCGCGAACATGCAGAAAGACGGGACGTACTCCGTGGTCCCGCGCATCCCCGGGGGCGAGATCACCCCGGACAAGCTCGCGGTGATCGCCGACGTCGCGAAGAAGTACAACCTGTACACGAAGATCACGGGCGGCCAGCGCATCGACATGTTCGGCGCCCGGCTCGAGCAGCTCCCCGAGATCTGGAAGGAGCTCATCGACGCCGGCATGGAGTCGGGCCAGGCGTACGGCAAGAGCCTGCGGACCGTGAAGAGCTGCGTGGGGTCGACGTGGTGCCGCTACGGCGTGCTCGACTCGGTCGGCATGGCCATCAAGCTCGAGCTGCGCTACCGCGGACTGCGCAGCCCGCACAAGCTCAAGCTGGGCGTCTCGGGCTGTGCCCGCGAGTGCGCGGAGGCTCGCGGCAAGGACGTCGGGGTGATCGCCACCTCGGACGGCTGGAACCTGTATGTGGGCGGCAACGGCGGCGCGAACCCCGCGCACGCGCAGCTGCTCGCCGGGGGCCTGGACGACGAGACGCTCGTGAAATACATCGACCGCTACTTCATGTACTACATCCGCACCGCCGACCGCCTTCAGCGCACCGCCCATTGGCAGGCGGACCTCGACGGCGGGCTCGACCACGTGCGCCAGGTGGTGGTCGAGGACTCGCTCGGCATCGCCAAGGAGCTCGAGGCGGCCATGGCGGCCCACGTCGAGAACTACGAGGACGAATGGGCGGCGACGCTCAAGGACCCCGAGCGCCTCCGCCGCTTCCGTTCCTTCGTCAACGCCCCCGACGAGGTCGACGAGTCGATCATCCACGTCGCCGAGCGCGATCAGATCCGGCCCGCGAACCCCGCAGAGCGCGAGGAAATCGGCCGCGTCTCGCTCGGTGCCACCATCCCTGTCCGCTCCCAGCTCGAGGACGCCTAGCATGCAGCTCGACATCTTCCTCGACGGGACCCCCGTGGTCCTGCTCGGCGAGGCGGACGCCGCCCGCCAGGCCGTGCTCCGCTACCGCCGTGCAGGCGCCCGGCTCGCGCACTTCGACTCGCCCGCCGCGTTCCGCGCCGCCGTCGCCCTCCCCGCGCGCCCGGGGCTGGTCGCCGTCGTCGGCAAGGCCCTACCGGGGCGCGCCGCGGACGACGGCGAGTGGGCGCCCGTGCTCGAGCACTACCGCAACGCCGGGGTGCCGATCGCGCGGGAGGCCCCGGCTGGAGCACGCGGGCACGTCGCCCTCGTGGGCGGCGGCCCCGGCTCGCGCGGCCTCCTCACCGTGGACGCGATCGAGGCGCTGCGGGATGCAGACGTGGTCCTGTTCGACCGCCTCGCGCCGTGGCGCGAGCTCGAACAGCTCACGACGGCGCAGCTCATCGATGTGGGCAAGCTCCCCGGGCATCACAAGGTGCCGCAGGAGGAGATCAACCGACTGCTGGTCGAGCACGCGAAGGGCGGCGACGGCGGTCGCGGATGCAACGTGGTGCGGCTCAAGGGCGGGGACCCCTTCGTGTTCGGCCGCGGCGGCGAGGAGGCGGCGGCATGCGCGGAGGCACGCATTCCCGTGCGGATCGTGTCAGGGATCTCAAGCTCCATCGCGGTTCCGGCCGCGGCCGGAATTCCTGTGACCCACCGCAACGTGAGCCACTGCTTCACGGTCGTCTCGGGCCACGCCCCGCTCAGCGCGGAGGAGCACGAGCACCTCGCCGGCCTCGGCCGGTCGGGCGGCACGATCGTGGTCCTCATGGGCATCGCGAACCTCCCGCACCTTGCCGCAGGCCTGCGCAAGGCGGACCTTCCGCCCGAGACGCCGCTCGCCGTCGTCGAACGCGGACACCAGGCGGGCCAGCGCACCACGGTGACCGAACTGGGCCGGGCCGAAGGCGATACGTCCGCGTGCGGCAATCCGGCGGTCATCGTGATCGGAGAGGTCGTGCGGCTCATGGGCACGGTGAACGGAAGCAGCGACGACCGCGAGCTCCGGGATCTCGCGGCCTCGTTGCTCGATGCGTGACCATGAGAAGGGGACGGAAGTTCACATGAACGGAGCAGCAGCCATCATGACCACGGACGCGAAACCCGCGCCGGCCGAGCTCGAGACCGCGCTCAAGGGGTTCCGGGTCGGGGTGACGTCGCACCGCCGCGCCGAGGACCTCATCGAGGCTCTCGAGCGGCGCGGCGCGGAGGTGCTCCACGCGCCAGTCCTTACGATCGCGCCCGTCGGCCAGGACCTCGGCGTTCTCGAGGACACGCGCCGCACCATCGACGCCCGCCCCGACATCTGCATCGTGACCACGGCCTACGGCATGCGCCGCTGGCTCGAGGTCGCCGACGCGGCCGGGCTCGGAGAAGACCTCCAGGAGGTGCTCAGCGCCTCTGCCCTCTACGTGCGCGGACCGAAGGCGCGGGGCGCGGTGCGTGCGGCCGGACTCGCCGACGTCGGGATCTCGCACGATGAGACGACCGCCACGCTCGTGGACCTCGTCCTCCGCGACGCCGGAGGCAGGCTCGACGGGAAGCGCGTAGTGATCCAGCTGCACGGATACACGGACGGGGCCCAGCTCGACCGGCTCCGTGCCGCGGGCGCGGAACTCATCACCGTGACGCCGTACCGCTGGGTGCGTCCGGAGGGCGAGGACCGGCTGGAGACCCTCATCGCTGCGGTGTGCGCGGGCGAGCTCGACGTCGTGACCTTCACGAGCGCCCCCGCCGTCGACGCCCTCTTCAGTGCAGCCCACGAGCTCGGGCTGCACGCGCAGCTTGTCGCCGCGTTCCGGCAGCGGGTGGCCACGGCCGCCGTCGGGCCTGTCACCGCCGCGCCGCTCGAAGCGGCGGGCCTGCGCCCGTGGGTCCCGGAGCGCTTCCGCATGGGCGCGCTCATCAAACTCGTCACGGACAACCTTTCGCGTCGCCAGGTGCGCCGACTCGAGACCCCCGCGGGCCCGATCGAGCTCCGCGGACGGACCATGACGCTCGCCGGGGAGGAGCTGTGCCTCGCCCCCGCCGCGATGCTGCTCTTCCGTGCCCTCTTCGATGCCGGAGGGGCGGTGGTGCCACGCGAAGCCCTCGCCCGGCTCCTGTCGCAGAGCGGCTCGAGCCACGCCCTCGACATGGCCGTGAACCGCCTCCGGAACGCCCTACCCTCCCCCGATCTGGTGCAGACGGTGGTGAAGCGCGGGTACCGGCTCCGCGTGGAGCGGATCTAGTTCGGGGCGGCGCGCGGCACGCTGTGCCAGTATGGGAAGACCCGACTGGAAAGGACGCCGCTGTGCCCTCCGAGCCTGACGCCCTCAGCCCCGCCGACATCGCCGGCTTCATCGACCACACCCTCCTCAAGCCGAGCGCAAGCGAGGCGGACATCCTTCGGCTGTGCAGCGAGGCTGTGGAGTATGGCTTCAAGTCCGTCTGCGTGAACCCCCGCTGGGTCAAGACCACGACGACGGCGCTCAGGGGCAGCGGCGTCCTCACCTGCTCGGTGGCCGCGTTCCCGTTCGGCGCGACGCCGACGGACGTCAAGGTGTACGAGGCGCGGGGCGCAACGCTCGACGGCGCGGACGAGGTCGACGTCGTGATCGACATCGCTGCGGCGCAGGCCGGGGACCGTGGCGCCCTCGTGGACGACCTGACGGCCGTCGCGGAGGCGGTGCACGGGAGCTCGTCAATCCTCAAGGTCATCCTCGAAACCGGCCTTCTGACGGACGCGCAGAAGCTGCTCGCGTGCGAGGCCGCAGTGGAAGCCGGCGCCGACTTCGTCAAGACGTCGACCGGTTTCAACGGGGCTGGGGCCACCATCGAAGACGTGGCGCTCCTGCGGCGGATCGTGGGGCCCGGGATCGGCGTGAAGGCCTCGGGCGGCGTGCGCACCCTTGAGGACGCCCGGGCTATGATTGCAGCTGGTGCCAACCGGATCGGCGCAAGCTCCGGGGTGGCCATTGTGACCGGCGGCAGTGGCGCCGGATCGTATTAGAAGGATCTAAGGAGAGAGCATGGCCGAGAACGCCAAGAACCGACCGGTCGAGAACGAGAACCCGCTCGTCGGCAACATCATCATCTTCGTGGTGATGATGGCGCTCTTCCTCCTCGGCCTCGTGCTCGTCTCGTTTCTCGACTTCACCACCGTCTGGCCGATGGCCGCACTGATCCTGTGCTTCGTGGGCGCCTTCTTCATTCCGATGACGTTCCTCGGCCGCTCGGACTCGGGCGCGGACCACCGCCGCTAACCCCTAAGCGTTTCGGGTACAGATAACTTCCCCCCTACGCGTTTCGGGTACAGATACCGCCCGGCTGGATCATTCCAGCCGGGCCGTTTTTGTCCCTCCACAGGCAGTTCATGTACCCGAAACCCCGGGGCTGTGGATAACTCAAGGCGACTCGGCGCGATGTGTGGCTCAATGAGGCATGCCGCCAGAACAGTCCTTGCCCCGTGAGCTGCTGACGTCGTCGTTCTCCGTCGAGGAGGCGCTCGCCTTGGGGGTCAGCCCACGCCGTCTCAAGGCCGCCGACCTCATCCGGCCAAGCCGCGGAATCCGCATCCCCGAGCTTGGCCGCGAGACCCTTCTCCAAAGGGCCCGCCCCTACACCGCCATGCACGAGAGCACGGTTCTGAGCCATTTCAGTGCGGCCATGGTCCACCGGATACCTCTGCCTTCGTGGGCTCAGGACCCGAGCCTCATCGACCTCTCGCGGACCAGGGCAGCTGCTCCCGAAAGCAAGGAGCGGCTCGGTCAGCCGCGCCGGCCCGAGATCCGCGGCCACCGACTGCGCCTCAAGGACGACGAGGTGATGATCCTCGACGGCGCCAAGGTGACGACGCCGGAAAGGACCTGGCTAGACCTGTGCGGCAGCCGGCGGCTGAGGATGGACGACGTGATTGCGGCGGGCGAGTATCTCGTGTCAGAGCATGAGCGCACCTTCCATCCGCGAACCGCCGTCGTGCCGCTCGCCGATCTCCGGGCGTTCGTCGAGAGCCGGCACCGTGTCATGGGCTTGGGCAGGGGTCGCATCGCCCTTGAGCTCCTGGCGGTCGGCGTCGACTCTCCGCAGGAGTCCTACTTGCGCCAGATACTCGAGCGCGCGGGCCTGCCGCGCTTCATCCCCAATTGTCCGATCGTCGACCCTTGGGGAGGAGTTATCTGGGTCGACGTGGGGAACGTGGAATTTCGAACGGCCCTTGAGTACGAAGGCGAACATCACTTCACCGAGGAGCAGATGGCGTTGGACGCGTGGCGCGACCGACGAACACGGGCGTCCGGCTGGAATCAGGTGAAGATCACCAAGCACGACATGGCCCGCGGCGAGCCGTACGTCGTCAAGCTGGTGGTCGATGCCCTCAGGGACCATGGGTATCGCGGGTGAGTTGGCGTACCCGGAACGCCTGTGGGGGTGAGTTGGCGTACCCGAAACGGTTAGTCGGTGAAGATGGCGGAGACCACCTGGTCGGCCCAGTCGAGGATCTCCTTGTCCTGCAGGTCGCGTCCGCCGACTGCCGCGGTCTTGGGCTTCGGGATGAGCACGGCATTGAGGCTCGCCTTGTACTGCGCCCCCTTGTACATACGGCTGAGCCGCATGACCTTCGACTCGGGCAGGTCCGCTGGCGCAAACCTCACCATATTGCCTTGGAGGGCGACGTCGGTCAGGCCGGCTGCGCGGGCACGGACCCGGAAACGGGCGACGGCGGCCAGGTTCTCCACGGGCGCGGGAGGCTCGCCATAGCGGTCGGTCAGCTCGTCCATGACTTCGGCGATGGCAGCGTCGTCGCTCGCGGCGGCGAGCTTGCGGTACGCCTCGAGGCGCAGCCGCTCCCCCGGCACGTAGTCGTGCGGGAGGTGCGCGTTGACCGGGAGCTCGATCTTCATCTCCGCGGTCTTCTCCTCGGACTCGCCGCGGAAGTCCGCGACGGCCTCGCCGACGAGACGGATGTAAAGGTCGAACCCAACGCCCGCAATGTGCCCCGACTGCTCACCGCCGAGGAGGTTTCCCGCACCGCGGATCTCGAGGTCCTTCATGGCCAGCTGCATGCCGGCGCCGAGCTCGTTGTGCGCGGCGCCGGCCTTGAGCCGCTCGAGCGCGACCTCGCCGAGCGGCTTCTCGGAGGGGTAGAGGAAGTAGGCGTAAGCCCGCTCGCGTCCGCGGCCCACACGTCCGCGCAGCTGATGCAGCTGCGAGAGGCCGTACGAGTCGGCGCGGTCCACGATCAGGGTGTTCGCGTTCGAGATGTCGAGGCCGGTCTCGATGATCGTGGTGCAGACGAGCACGTCGAAGCGCTTCTCCCAGAAGTCCACAATGATCTTCTCGAGCCGGCTCTCGGACATCTGCCCGTGTGCCACCTCGACGCGGGCCTCGGGCACCAGCTCTCGGATGGAAGCGGCGGTCTTCTCGATGGTCGAGACGCGGTTGTGCACGAAGAACACCTGACCTTCGCGCATGAGCTCGCGGCGGATCGCGGCCGAAACCTGCTTGTCCGTGTAGGGCCCCACGTAGGTGAGGACTGGATGCCGTTCCTCCGGCGGAGTCGCCAAGGTGGATGTCTCGCGGATTCCTGTGAGGGACATCTCGAGCGTGCGCGGGATCGGGGTCGCGGACATCGCGAGGACGTCCACGTTGGTGCGCATCTTCTTGAGCGCTTCCTTGTGCTCCACGCCGAAGCGCTGCTCCTCGTCGACGATGACGAGGCCGAGGTCCTTGAACTCGATCTCCTTGGACAGGAGCCGGTGCGTGCCGATGACCACATCCACGCTGCCGCTCTTGAGACCCTCGACGGCCTCCTTCGCCTCACCCGAGGTCTGGAAGCGGCTCAGCGCCTGCACCCGCACGGGGAACCCGGAGAACCGCTCGGAGAACGTCTCGTGGTGCTGCTGCGCGAGCAGGGTCGTGGGCACGAGGACCGCGACCTGCTTCCCGTCCTGGACGGCCTTGAACGCGGCACGGACGGCGATCTCGGTCTTGCCGTAGCCGACGTCGCCGGAGACGAGGCGGTCCATGGGGATGTCCCGCTCCATGTCTGCCTTCACCTCGTTGATGGTGGTGAGCTGATCCGGCGTCTCGATGTAGGGGAAAGCCTCCTCGAGCTCGCGCTGCCAGGGCGTGTCCGGGCCGAAGGCGTGCCCGCGGGAGGCCATGCGCGCCGAGTACAGGCGGATGAGCTCGCCTGCGATCTCCTTGACGGCCTTCTTGGCCTTCGACTTGGTGGCGGCCCAGTCCGCGCCGCCCATCTTCGACAGGGCGGGCGCATCGCCGCCCACGTAGCGGGTCACCTGGTCGAGCTGGTCGGTGGGGACGAACAGCCGGTCCCCGGGGGCCCCGCGCTTCGAGGGCGCGTACTCGACCACGAGGTATTCGCGGGTCGCGTCCGTCCCGGCACTGTGCCCGCCGCCGGCTATCTTCCGCTGGACGAGCTCCACGAACTTTCCGATGCCATGCTGCTCGTGCACCACGAAGTCGCCGGCATGGAGCTGGAGGGGGTCGACGGCGTTGCGCCGCCGGGAGGGCATCTTGCGCATGTCGCGGGTCCCCGCCGCGCTGGCCCGCCCGAGCAGGTCGGCTTCGGTGAGCAGCGCGAGCTTGAGCCCGTCGAGCACAAAGCCCTTGCCCGCCGTCGCCGTCGTGATCTCGATGATGCCTGCCTCGGGCTCGCGCGCGAGGCTTTCCACGCGGCTGCAGGGGATGTCCGCGTCGTGGAACAGCTCCGCGAGGCGCTGGGCCGGACCGGGGCCGTCGGTCGCGACGACGATCCGCCACTGGTCGGCCACCCGGGAGCTGATGAACTGCGTCATCTCAGCGACGTCCCCGCGGTAGCCGCGGGGCTCGCGGGCGGCGATCGTGAGGACGTCGATGTCCAGGACGATCTCCTCGTCGACCCCGAGCGACGTCACCGACCACCATGAGATGGATCGCGCAACCGCGGCGGCCCGCGTGTCCGCGAGCGTCGCGAAGCTCGCGTCCTCGAGCCTGCCCGCGTGAGCATCTGCCTCTCGGTCCGACGCTGCGCCGGCGACGCTCAGATCCAAGGGCGCGACGCCGCCGTCGGACGCTGTAGCCCAGGCGGCGGCGAGGAACTCGTCGTTCGTGGCGGCGAGGTCGTGGGCGCGGGTCCGTACCTTCTCGGGCTCCATGAGCAGCGCAACGGACCCCTCGGGGAGCTCGTTCACGAAGGGGACCATCGCGTCGACGAGAAGCGGGGCGAGGGACTCCATGCCCTCGACGGCAATGCCCCCGGCGATCTTCTCGAGCATGTCCTCCGCGGCCGGAAGACTGCCCTTGAGCCGGGCGGCCCGGCTCATGACCGACGGCGTGATGAGCAGCTCGCGGCACGGCGCGGCGAGCAGCGAGGTCGGATGGTGGATGTGCGGACCTGTGAGCGAGCGCTTGTCGGCGACGGCGAACCACCGCATCTGCTCGATCTCGTCGCCGAAGAACTCGACCCGCACCGGGTGGTCCTCGGTGGGCGGGAAGACGTCGATGATTCCGCCGCGGACGGCGAACTCGCCGCGACGGCTGACCATGTCGACGCGCGCGTAGGCCGCGGCCGCGAGGCCGCGGACCACCTCGTCGAACGGCCTGTCCTGCCCCACCACGAGCGAGACCGGCTCGAGTTCGCCGAGCCGGGCGACGAGCGGCTGCAGCACTGCTCGGACGGGGGCGACGACGACGCGCAGCGCCGGCCCGGGAGAAACCTCGGGATGCGCGAGGCGCCGGAGGACGGCGAGGCGGCGGCCGACCGTGTCGGAGCGCGGCGAGAGCCGCTCGTGCGGGAGGGTCTCCCAGCTCGGGAACAGCGCAAAGGTCCCCGGCGGCAAATACGCGGCGAGCGAGTCCACGAGGTCCTCGGCCTCGCGCTCCGTGGCCGCCACGGCAAGGAG
>NZ_JBQCGQ010000162.1:0-15392 GCF_051955515.1 Sinomonas sp. | reverse complement strand
GCAAGGTAGACCTTGGTCTTCTTCCCGTTCTCCGCCGTGAACGTGCCCTCGGTGCCGAGGTGGTACTTCACGTCGCCCGAGCCCTGGACGCTCCGGGGGTCCTGGGTGCCCTCGAACTCGCGGAACACCTGGGCGTAGGTCTTGCCCGCAATGTTCGTGAGGACGTTGAGCCGCCCGCGGTGGGCCATGCCGATGCCCACCTCGTCCAGGCCGTCCTCGGCCGCGCCGGAGAGGATCGCGTCGAGCATCGGGATGAGGGACTCGCCGCCTTCGAGGGAGAAGCGCTTCTGGCCCACGAACTTGGTCTGCAGGAACGTCTCGAACGCCTCGGCGGCGTTGAGGCGCGAGACGATGCGGAGCTGCTCTTCGCGGCTCGGCTTCTTGTACGGGTGCTCGATCTCGTCCTGGAACCACTTGCGCTCGGCGGGCTCCTGGAGATGCATGTACTCCGTGCCCGTGGTCCGGCAGTACGCGTCGCGCAGCACGCCGAGGATGTCGCGGAACTTCATCTTCGGCTTGCCGCCGAAGCCACCCGTAGGCCACTCGCGGTCCAGATCCCACAGGGTCAGCCCGTAGGTCAGGACGTCGAGGTCTGGGTGCTTGCGCTGGACGTACTCGAGCGGGTTCGTGTCCGCCATGAGGTGCCCGCGCACGCGGAAGGCGTGGATGAGCTGCTGGATCCGGGCCACCTTGTTGATGGTGTCCTCGGGATTGATCTGCAGGTCCGGGCTCCAGCGCACCGGCTCGTACGGGATGCGCAGGGCCTCGAAGATCTCGTCGTAGAAGCCCTGCTCGCCAAGGAGGAGCTGGTGGACGATGCGGAGGAACTCGCCCGAGCCCGCGCCCTGGATGACGCGGTGGTCATAGGTCGAGGTCAGCGTGATGATCTTGCCGACGGCCTGCAGCGCGAGCGTCTTCTCCGACGCGCCCTGGAATTCGGCCGGGTATTCGAGAGCGCCGACGCCGACGATGGCCGCTTGGCCCTTGGAGAGCCGCGGCACCGAGTGCACCGTGCCGATGCCGCCCGGGTTCGTCAGCGACACCGTGGTGCCGGCGTAGTCGTCAGCCGTGAGCTTGCCGGCGCGGGCCCGCTTGATGAGGTCCTCGTACGTGTGCCAGAACTCCGAGAAGTTCATCGTCTCGGCCTTCTTGATGTTCGGGACGACGAGGAGGCGTGTGCCGTCGTCCTTCGGAAGGTCGATTGCGATGCCGAAGTTGACGTGCGCGTGCTGGATGGCCACGGGCTTGCCGTCGGCCTCGCCGTAGCTCACGTTCATCGAGGGCATGAGCTTGAGCGCGCGGATCACGGCAAAGCCGATGAGGTGCGTGAAGGAGACCTTGCCGCCGCGGACGCGGGTCAGGTGGTTGTTGATGACGATGCGGTTGTCCATGAGGAGCTTCGCGGGAACCGCGCGGACCGTGGTGGCCGTCGGAACGTCGAGGCTCTGGATCATGTTGGACGCGATCGCCTTCGCGGGGCCGCGGAGGGTCGTGACGACGTCTTCCTCGACGGTCTCGTCCTTCGCCTTCTTCGGCAGCTGCGCGGGGATGGGTCCGCTGGACGAGGGCTTGGCACCATCGCGGACGACGGCGGCCGCCCCCTTCTTCGGGGCTGTCACGTTCGACTGGGCCGGCTCCTTCGCCTGGACCGGGCTCGGCTGCGCGGGCTGGGCGGAACGGGCGGGGGCCGACTGCGCAGGGGCCGACTGCGCGGGTGCCGCGGCGGACTGGGCAGGGACGCTCGGGGCCGCCGCCGGCTTCGCGGGCGCGGACGGCTGCGACGGCAGAGTGCCGGCAGTCTGCGCCTTCACGGCGCCGTTGACCGTGGGGCTTCCGTTGTCGCTCGAGTCGTTCTCGAAGGACTCGAACAGGGGCCACCACTTGGAGTCGACCGAGTTCCTGTTCTGCTGATACTGCTCGTAGAGCTCGTCGACAAGCCACTCATTGCCGCCGAATTCCTCGGGCAAGCGGTGGGTTGGCAGTTCTGGCACGGGAGATACGCCTCTTCCATCGATCTGTTTGGCCCGAAGCAGGTCTACACAGGCCAGCCACCGGACCATGGCCCGGCAGGCGGTTCGACGTCAGGACAGGAGCCGCCTGCCACCGTGGGTCGGAGGAGCATCCCAGGGGAGGCCTCCGGCTCACACTCTGGTCCAGTCTAGTAACGTCCCGCGATAATCGGACAATCCGTGGGGAGTGTCACACGCCAGTGGGCATTTCAGCGGGCCCGATCGAGCTCAATGCACGGCTGATAAGCTGGAATGGCCATGGATGACGACCCTCCACGAAGTTCTGTCCGAAGTTCTGTCCGAAGCGCTCTCCAGATCTCATCCCAGAGTTCACCCAGACTGCATGCGCTGTTGTCGCACCAGGCGGTCGGTGCCTGAATGGAATGGCTCTTCCTCGGTGTGGGGATTCTCTTGATCCTCGGGACCGGGTTCTTTGTCTCCGTCGAGTTCTCTCTCGTCGCCCTGGACCATGCGACCGTCCAGCGGAGCATCGACCGCGGGGAGAAGGGCGCCAGGGCACTCATGCAGTGCGTGACCACGCTCTCCACCCAGCTGTCCAGCTGCCAGCTCGGGATCACCCTCACCACGCTCCTCACGGGTTTCGTGATCGAGCCCTCGATCGGGAAGCTGCTCGAGGCTCCGCTGGCCGCGCTCGGCTTCGCGGGATCGCACGCCGTTTCGCTCGTCGTGGCCATGATCATCGCAACCCTCGGCTCGATGCTCCTCGGCGAGCTGGTTCCCAAGAACCTCGCCATCGCCCGCGCGCTCGCGGTGGGCCGCGCCGTCGCCCGCCCCCAGCTCATCTTCACCGCCGTGTTCAAGCCGGCGATCCTCTTGCTCAACGGCTTCGCGAACAAGGTTCTGCACGCCATGGGCATCGAAGCGCAGGAGGAGATCTCGGGCGCGCGCTCGCCTGCCGAGCTTGCCTCGCTCGTGCGCAGGTCCGCTGAGCTCGGGACGCTCGACGAAGGCACGGCGCGGTTCGTGTCGCGAACCCTGAGCTTCGCCGAACGGACGGCGGCGGACGTGATGACCCCGCGCATGCGGGTCACCACTGTCGACGCCACCGACCCGATCGACGAGGTGATCCGGGCCGCCCGTTCCACGGGCCATTCGCGGTTCCCCGTCATCGGCGATTCCCCGGACGACATCCGCGGCCTCGTGCACGTCAAGAAGGCCGTTGCGGTGCCTGCCGTGAAGCGCGCCGGCATCGAAGCCGGAGCCATCATGACCGAAGTCCTCCGGGTTCCCGAGACCATCCATTTGGATGCCCTCATCTCGCAGCTGCGGGACGGGAACCTCCAGCTCGCCGTCGTGCTCGACGAGTATGGCGGGACGGCGGGCGTCGTGACGCTCGAGGATCTCGTCGAGGAGATCGTCGGCGAGGTTTCCGATGAGCATGACCGACTCGCTCCGGGCGTCCTCCAGAGCGCCTCGGGCGACTGGTTCTTCCCCGGGCTCATGCGCCCGGACGAGGTCTCGGAGCAGGTCCCCGGAATCGTGCTCGCGGATGATCCCGCCTACGAGACGGTGGGCGGTTTCGTGATGCGCGCCCTGGGCCGCGTTCCCGTCCAAGGGGACGAGGTCGCAGTCGACGGTGGAACGCTTGAGGTGACCCGCATGGATGGGCGCCGCGTCGACAGGCTGCGCTTCGCTCCGGCAAAGGCCGCCGTCGGGACCCCCGAAAGGCAGGGTGCGTGATGGGCGATTGGGGAGGAATTGTCTGGCTCGTGGTCCTGCTGCTGGGGAACGCGTTCTTCGTCGCCGCGGAATTCGCGATCATGTCCGCCCGGCGCAGCCAGATCGAGCCCTTGGCGGAATCGGGCTCCGCGCGCGCCGCTACCACGCTCAAGGCAATGGAGCATGTCTCGCTCATGCTTGCCTGTGCCCAGCTGGGCATCACCGTGTGCTCGCTGCTCCTGCTCCAAGTGGCCGAGCCGGCGATCCACGATCTGGTGGGCGTCCCGCTCGCGGCGCTGAATATTCCCGTCGAGGTGGCGGAGACGGTCGCGTTTGTCGTGGCCCTGGCCCTCGTGACGATCCTGCACGTCACGTTCGGAGAGATGGTCCCGAAGAACATCTCGGTGTCCATGGCCGACCGTGCCGCGATCGTCCTCGCCCCGATCCTCGTGGGGATCGCGCGATTGGTCCGCCCGGTCATCACGGCGTTGAACTGGTCGGCGAACGGTGTTCTGCGGCTCATGCGGGTGCAGCCGAAGGACGAAGTCTCGTCCTCCTTCACCCTCGAGGAGGTCCAATCGATCGTCGAGCTGTCCACGAAGTCGGGACTCGTCGACGACGAGTCGGGGCTGCTCTCGGGAGCCCTCGAGTTCTCGGATCAGACGGTCGAGTCGATCATGGTCCCGCTCGAGCAGATCGTGACGCTGCCGACCTCGGTGACGCCTGCCGGCTTCGAGAAGGCCGTGGCGAAGACCGGATTCTCCCGGTTCCCCATGGTGGACGACGACGGCGAGCTCGCCGGATACCTCCACGTGAAGGACGTTCTGGCCATCCCCGATGCCGCGCGCGACCGCTCCATCGGAGAAGCCCGGGTCCGTTCGCTTGCGAACATCGCGCTCGGAGCCACGGTCGAGGACGCCCTGACGGCGATGCAGAAGAGCGGGCTTCACGTGGCGCGCGTGATGGGGCCCGAACGCGGCACTCGCGGCGTGCTGTTCCTCGAGGACGTGATCGAGCAGCTCGTCGGCGAGATCCGGGACGCCACGCAGGCCGGTCTGATGCGGAGGTTCGAGGGGGAGTCGTAGGGACTGACGGTGGGAGGCGCTCTGCATCGCTAATGGGAATTGTTTGCAAGAAGCGCTACAGTGGTTCGCATGCGCCTCTCCTCCCCCCGCCCTCTGTCCCGTCGTGTCCTTGCAGGCAGCTTCGCTGCTTCCTTGATCGCGGTGGGCGTCACGGCCTGTGGGTCCACCAGCACGAGTTCGAGCGCCGGGAACACGATCGCGGTCGTCGCCTCCACCAACGTGTATGCGGACATCGTCAAGGCTGTGGGCGGCGACAAAGTCACCGTGACGTCGATCATCTCGAAGCCGAGCCAAGACCCGCACTCGTACGAGGCGACGGCGCAGGATCGCGTGGCGGTGTCGAAGGCGAAGCTCGTGGTGGTCAACGGCGGCGGCTACGACGACTTCATGGGGAAGCTCTCCGACGAAGCCAAGATTCCCGCGAGCTCGGTCGTGAACGCGTCCGATGTGTCGGGGCTCGAGCCCTCTGACCATGGGGAGTTCAACGAGCACGTCTGGTATAGCCAGGACGCGATGAAGAAGCTCGCCGAGGCCGTCTCCGAGAAGCTCGCGGGCCTCGACTCCGCCGATGCCCAGGGCTTCAAGGACCGCGCCGAGCAGTGGAGCGGCAAGCTCGCAGGCATCGCCGCCAAGCTCGCCGCCATCAAGGCCGGGCACGCGGGCCAGAGCGTCGCTGTGACGGAGCCGGTGCCGCTCTACCTGCTCTAAGCGGCCGGCCTTGCCAACAAGACTCCCGAAGCGTTCAGCGCCGCCGTCGAGGCAGGGCACGATGTTCCGCCCGCGGCCCTCAAGGAAATGCAGGACCTGATCTCATCCCACGGCGTGAAGCTCCTCGCGTTCAACCCTCAGACCGAGAGCCCCCAGACCGAGGCGCTCAAGGCCTTCGCCAGCGCGGCCAAGGTCCCGGTGGTGGACTTCACCGAGACGATGCCGGAAGGCACGGACTACGTCTCGTGGATGACGGCCAACGCTGACGCCATCGCTTCGGCGCTGGGGTCCGCCACCTCGTGAACAGCGCGGGCATAGACTTGTCAACCGTGACGGAGGACGGTGGGCCGAAGGGCCTCGGGGTGGCGGAATCGCGCTCTGGCGAGGCATCCGCCGTCGCCCTCCGCTCTGCCTCGCTGTCCTTCGGGCCGCGAACTCTCTGGCGGGGACTCGATCTCGATATCCGGCCCGGCGAGTTCTTCGCCGTCCTGGGGCCCAATGGCAGCGGGAAGACGAGTTTCCTCAAGGTCCTGCTCGGGCTGCTCCCGCTCACGTCCGGATCGGCTCTGGTCGCTGGCCGGCCACCGGGAAGCGGTGGCGGCGAAGTGGGCTACATCCCTCAGCAGAAGGGCTTCGGCTCGGACGTGCCGCTGCGGGCGCGTGACCTCGTGGGCCTCGGAATCGACGGCCACCGGTGGGGAGTCCGGGTGCGTCGACGCGAGACCGATGCCGAGATCCGCAGGCTCCTGGATCGGGTCGGTGCGAGCGGGTACGCGAACGTTCCGGTCGGCCAGCTGTCCGGAGGGGAGCTGCAGCGCCTCCGCGTCGCCCAGGCCGTTGCCGGCGATCCAGCGGTCCTGCTGTGCGACGAGCCGCTCCTCGCCCTCGACCTCAACCACCAGCAGGCCGTCAGCGCGCTCATCGACCAGCAGCGCTCGGAGACGGGAGCCGCCGTCGTCTTCGTGACGCATGAGATCAATCCCATCCTCGACTACGTGGACCGGGTCCTGTACCTCGCTCAAGGCGAGTTCCGCGTGGGCTCTCCCGAAGAAGTGATGACGACCGAAGTGCTCTCGGAGCTGTACGGCAGTCGCGTCGAGGTCAGTCGCGTGAACGGCCGGATCGTGGTGCTCGGCCTCCCCGATGCGACGACGCATCTCCACCATGTCCACGACCAGCCGGCGCTCGCTCTGGACCAGCACGCGGAAGAGGACGCCACGTGAACCTCGGCGACATCTGGAACTCGATCTTCGCGTTCGACAACTACGGCGAGATCCTCGCCCTCGTGCAGAATTCCGTCTGGGCCGGGGCTGTCCTGGGCCTTTTGGGCGGCCTGGTGGGGACGTTCGTCGTGCGCCGCGACTTGGCATTCGCGGTTCATGGAATCTCGGAGCTGTCGTTCGCCGGAGCGGCCTTCGCGCTCCTGATCGGCGCCGACGTGGTCACCGGCTCCCTCGTGGGATCGGTAGCTGCCGCTCTGACGATCGGGCTCATGGGCGGCCGCGCACGGAGCAAGAATTCGATCATCGGGGTCCTCATGCCGTTCGGCCTGGGCCTGGGGATCCTTTTCCTCTCGCTCTATCAGGGGCGCTCGGCGAACAAGTTCGGCCTGCTCACCGGACAGATCGTCGCCGTCGACACGGTCGAGCTGCAGATTCTCGCTATCGCAGCGCTCGCCGTCATCGCCGCGCTCGTGATCGTGTGGCGCCCTTTGGGCTTCGCGAGTGTGGATCCGGAGATGGCCCAGGCCCGCGGGGTGCCCGTTCGGTTCCTCGCCATCCTCTTCATGTTCCTGCTCGGCGTGAGCGTGGCGCTGTCCATCCAGATCGTCGGGGCGCTGCTCGTGCTGGCCCTGCTGATCACTCCGGCCGCGGCGGCGCAGAAGATCACGTCGTCGCCCGTGCTCGCGGTGGTCCTCAGCGTCGTCTTCGCCGAGATCGCCACCGTGGGCGGAATCCTGGTCTCGATCGGCGGCCGCATTCCCATCAGCCCCTACGTCACCACGCTGTCGTTCCTGATCTACGTCGTGTGCGCCGGGGTTGCGGCCATCAGGAAACGGCGCGGCGGTGCGGGCCGCTCGCCCGCGGGGCTCACGTCGCAGGTGCGGGTGAAGTCCGGGGTCTAGCGGGCGCCGTCGGCCGCCTCCGCTGCGACGGCGGCCGAGCACTCGGGGCACAGCCCGAAGATCTCGACCGTGTGCTCAACCGCCGTGTAGCCATGCTGCGCCGCGATGCGGCTTGCCCACGCCTCCACGGCGGGCGCCTCGATCTCGACTGCCTTGCCGCAGCGACGGCACACGAGGTGGTGGTGGTGCCCGTGCGCCTCGCACCGACGGTACCGTGCCTCGCCGTCGTCCGTCCGGAGGACGTCCAGGAGGCCGTCCTCCGCCATGGACTGCACGATGCGATAGGTGGTGGCCAGCGAGACGGACGCCCCGCGATCCTGGAGGATGCGGTGCAGCTCCTGCGTGGAAACGAAGTCGTCGAGCTCGTCGAGTGCCGTGGCCACGGCGACCTTCTGCTTGGTCACGCGCTGCTCGCGCCCTCCGGCTGCGCGGGCCTCACCCGACGCCGTGGTCCCGGCCACTCGATCCTCCAAGCTGTGAAATCCAGAGTTGCGAACAGTGCCGTGCTCGCAGGTATTCCAGCCTAGCAAGCCTGCCTAGACTGGGCCGCATGAGGCTCACCAAGTACACCCACGCCTGCGTTCGGCTGGAGAAGCCCGGCAGTGTCCTCGTCATCGACCCCGGCACCTTCTCCGAGGTCGAGGAGGCGCTCGAGGGCGCGGACGCATTCCTCGTGACCCACGAGCATCCGGATCACCTCGACGTCGAGCGCGCGGCCGCTGCGCTCAGGGAAGACACCTCCCTCCAGGCCTGGGCGCCGGAAAAGGTCGCGGGGCAGCTGCGGGCGGCCGAGCCAGACGCAGCGAGCCGGGTGAACGTCGCCGAGCCGGATGCGGAATTCGAGGCGGGAGGCTTCCGCGTGCGGACCTTCGGCAGCCAGCACGCGCTCATCCACCCGCTGGTTCCGGTCGTCGCGAACATCGGCTACCTCGTCGACGAGGCCGTTTTCCACCCCGGTGACTCCTTCACCGTGCCGCATGGCGTGAAGGTCGAGTCGCTGCTGGTGCCAATCCACGCGCCGTGGAACAAGATCAGCGAAGTCATCGACTTCATCATCGCCGTCGGCGCGCAGCGCGCCTTCCCGATCCACAACGCCCTCATCAACGAGCGCGGGACGGGCATCGTGGAGGGCCACGCTCAGCGGATCGGCGGCATCTACGGCACGGCGTATCAGCACCTCGAGCCGGGGGAGTCGGTCGAGCTCTAGAGTGGCGAGGATGGATAGCCCGCAGGTTCTCATTTCCGCTGACGAACTCCGGAGGCAGCTCGAGGAGGGTCGACGGATCGTGCTGCTCGACGTCCGCTGGTCCTTGGGCGGCCCGCCCGGCCACGAGGCCTACCTCGAGGGGCACCTCCCGGGCGCCGTCTTCGTGGACCTCGAGACGGAGCTCGCCGTGCCCGTGCCTCCCGGCAGCGCCGAGGAAGCCCGCGGCGGACGCCATCCGCTGCCTTCCGCAGAGGAGTTCCAAGAGTCCGCCCGCCGGTGGGGGATCGACGACGGCGATACGATCGTCGCGTACGACGACTCCTTCGGGCAGTCCGCGGCCCGCGCCTGGTGGATGCTCCGAGACGCCGGCCTGCGCGATGTCCGGCTGCTCGACGGCGGCCTCGCGGCCTGGCGGCGCGCCGGGGGTCCGCTTGACCGCGGAGAGGTCGAGCCCAGGCTCGGGAACGTCCGCCTCCGGCCCGGGTCGCTCGCCACTATCGATGCCGACGACGCAGCGGACTTCCGCGGGGTCCTCCTGGACGCGCGCGCAGCCGAACGCTACCGCGGGGAGGTCGAACCGGTGGATCCGCGAGCCGGCCACATCCCCGGAGCCATCAGCGCCCCGACCTCGGGCAATCTCGCCGACGACGGGACCTTCCTCGGCGCGCCGGAATTGCGCCGCCGATTCGCGGCCCTGGGAGCCGAGCCGGGGCACAGGGTCGCGGTCTACTGCGGCTCCGGTGTCACAGCCGCGCATGACGTCGCCGCGCTCGCCATCGCCGGGATCGACGCCGCGCTCTACCCGGGATCGTTCTCGCAGTGGTCCCGCGACCCCTCCCGTCCCGTGGCCACCGGCGACGAGGCAAGGCCTGGGGCCGCGACGGCTGATGGGATAGCGTCGGATTCATGACACCTGGACGTCCCGTCATGCCCGGCGCGGACAAAGTGCGCCGTGACCTGTCCGCGGAAGGCGCGCCTCCGTCGTCGTCCGCTCCCGCTGGCACCGCCGCTTTCGGCGCCACCTCGCCCACCAGCGGACTGGGGCCGCTCACGGTCCAGCGCCGCGAGCCCAAACCCGACGACGTGGAGATCGAGATCGACTTCTGCGGTCTGTGCCATTCTGACGTCCACGCCACGCGTGGCGAGTGGGGGGCGCGGCCGTGGCCGCTCGTGCCGGGACACGAGATAGTGGGCCGGGTCCGCCGCTTGGGGGACGAGGTGCAAGGCTTCGCGGTCGGCGACAGGGTCGGCGTCGGCTGCCTGGTCGACTCGTGCCGGGAATGCGAGAACTGCCTCGACGGCGTCGAGCAGTTCTGCGAGAAGGGGCCTGTCCTGACCTACGGGTCCGTCGACCCGCGCAACGGGGAAGCAGTCACCCAGGGCGGGTACTCGCAGCGGATCGTGGTCAACGAGCACTTCGTGCTGCGCATCCCTGACGGCATGGAACCGGCCGCGGCGGCCCCGCTCCTGTGCGCTGGCATCACCACCTACTCGCCGCTGCATTACTTCGGGGTGGAACCCGGCGAGCACGTCGGCGTAGTGGGACTCGGAGGCCTCGGGCATCTCGCGGTGAAGCTCGCGAAGGCGATGGGTGCGGAGGTCACGGTGTTCACGCGCTCCTCCGCAAAAGCCAGCGCGGCGCGTGATCTGGGCGCGGACCGCGTGGTCGTCACCACCGACCCGGACCAGCTGCGCGCAGCCGAGCGTTCGCTCGACGTCGTCATCGACACCGTGGCCGCGGCGCACGACGTCAATGCCTACCTCCGCACGCTCCGCCTGGACGGAGCACTGTTCCAGCTGAGCCTCCCGGCGGGAACGATGGCGCCGGTGGACCCCGGCCTGCTCATCCGGAGGCGGCTCTCGTACGCCGGCTCCCTCATCGGGGGGATCGCCGAGACCCAGGAGATGCTGGACTTCTGCGCCGAGCACGGGGTCGCGGCGGAGATCGAGCTCATCGGCGCGAGCGAGCTCAACGAGGCCTTCGACCGCATGGTCGCCGGTGACGTCAACTACAGGTTCGTCCTCGACGCCTCCACTCTGGAGGGCGCGGGAGCGGGTTCGGCTCAGGCCGGGGAGGGAAAGGCATGACCACGATCTTCAGCAAGATCATCGACGGAGATACACCGGGCCGGTTCGTCTGGAAGGATCAGGAGGTCGTCGCGTTCCTGACGATCGCCCCGCTCGCCGACGGGCATGTGCTCGTGGTGCCGCGGGAGGAAGTCGACCGCTGGACGGACGCCGCCCCGGAGCTCCTCACCAAGGTGATGAACGTCGCGCAGACCATCGGGCGGGCGCAGGTCGAGGCTTTCGACGTGGAGCGGGCCGGCGTGATCATCGCCGGATTCGAGGTGCACCACCTTCACGTGCATGTGTGGCCTGCCAGCTCCGAGACCGAGTTCAATTTCCAGAAGGCACAGCAGAATCCCGACCCCGGGACCATGGACGCCGCGGCCGAGAAGATCCGGCAGGCGCTCCGGAAGGCGGGGCACGGCCAGTTCGTGCCCGCTGCCTGAAGCCCCAGCGCTTGCGCGTCAGACTGGGGCGAGGGCCTCGTTGAGCGCTTGCCTCACGCGCTTCTCGGAGACCTTGCCGGCCGTCCCGAGTTCGACGGCGAAGAGGCTCACCCGGAGCTCTTCGATCATCCAGCGCACCTTCTCGAGCTTCGCCTCGTTGCGCCCGGTGGGAGCGAGCGCCGCGACGGCGTCGTCGTAGTCATCCTCGAGAGCCTGCACGGTGCCCATCGCCACCGCGTCTCGCTGCACGTTCGTGGGCATCTTCTCGAGCCGCCGCTCGATCGCCTGAAGGTACCGGGGAAGGTGGGTGAGCTGTGAGTAGCCCGTCTTCGCGACGAAGCCGGGGTACACCAGCTGCTCGAGCTGCGTCTTGACGTCGTTGAGCCCGCTCACGAGGGCAAGGCTGTGGGTTCCCTTGAGCTGCTTCGAGACGCGGTTCGCTGAGGCAAGCACCTGCTCGACGATCGCCGTGACCGAGAAGACCGTGTCGATCAGCTCCGCCCGCACGTGATCGTAGAGGGCATCGAAGGCCTCGCGGTCCCACGGCAGCTGAGCCGGGACGAGCCGGTCGATCGCGGCGAGCACGCAGTCCGCGATGAGCTCCGCGACGCTCCCATGAGGATTCTGGCTGAACGTGAGCTTCTCGCGGTTGTTGAGGTGCTCGAGCACATAGCGGTCCGCCGGCGGGACCCGCAGGGCGAGCAGCCGGATCACCCCTCCGCGGTGTGCCCGCAGTTGGTCCTCCTCGCTCTGGAAGATCCGCAGGCCCACCGATCCCCGCGCGCCCGCCTGCCCCTTGGTGCCGCGGCCCTCGTCGACGAGTGCGGGGTAGCCGGTCACCGTGTGGCCGGCGACGACGGTGCTCGCCGTGCGCGGGATCCCGCCGACACTCCATTCGGTCAACCCAGAGCGTTCGGCCAGCCCCGACGTCGGCGTCATGGGGCCCGACTTCGGCGGTGTACGGCTCGACGTCGGCGTCAGGGGGCCCGACTTCGGCGGGCGCTGGGTCGTCTTGGGGCTCGCGCCGAGCGAGTCCGCGATGGCCCGGCGCGTGGCGGGCGCGAGCTGCTCCTGGAGCGCGACGAGGTCCTTGCCGCTGCCCAGAACGGTTCCGCGGGAATCGACGACCGAGAACGACATCTTCAGATGCGGCGGCACGGTCTCCCAGTTCCACGAACCCGGCGGCACCACGTGCCCCTTGACCCGCCGCAGGGCCCGTTCGAGGGCCTCCTCGAGCTCGTCCCGCTGCGGATCGAAGTCGGCCTCGAGCACGCCGACGGCCTGCCGGGCCACGTCCGGTGCCGGCACGAAGTTCTTCCGCACCTGCTTGGGGAGTGACTTGATGAGCGAGGCGACGAGGTCGGCGCGAAGCCCTGGGATCTGCCACCTGAACGGCTCGGGGTCGAGCTGGTTGAGGAACAGCACCGGAACCTCGGCCGTCACACCGTCGCTTGGATCCGGCGTGCCGCCCGGGGCCACGGGATCGAACTTGTAGGTGAGCGGAAGCTCGAAGGAGCCTTGACGCCACACGGTGGGATAGGAGGTGTCATCCAGGTCCTCGGCCTTCTCGCTGAGCACGAGTTGGCGGTCGAAGTCGAGGAGATGGGGATCCTGGTGCTTCGCCCTCTTCCACCAGGCATCGAAATGCCGCTCCGAGACGACATCCGCGGGAATCCGCTCGTCGTAGAACTCGAACAGCGTTTCGTCGTCGACCCGGAGACCTCGCTGGCGCACACGGGTCTCGAGCTCGTCGACCTCTTCCAGCAGCTCCCGGTTGCGGCGGAAGAAGGCGTGGTGGGTGCGCCAGTCTCCCTCGACGAGGGCGTGGCGGATGAACAGCTCACGCGCGAGGACGGGGTCGATGCGCCCGTAGGTGATGCGCCGCTGGGGGATGACGGGAACCCCATAGAGGGTGACCTTCTCGTAGGCCATGACGGCGCCCATGCGCTTGGACCAGTGCGGCTCGGAGTAGCTGCGCTTGACCAGATGCGGCGCGACGAGTTCCGCCCACGCGGGATCGATCTTCGCAACGGTCCGAGCCCACAGTCGGCTCGTCTCCACGAGCTCCGCTGCCATGACGTAGGTCGGGTTCTTCCGGAAGAGCGACGAACCCGGGAAGATCGCAAAGCGAGTGCCGCGCGCGCCCACGTATTCGCGCTTGCGCTCGTCCAAAAGCCCGATGTGGCTCAGCAGCCCCGCGAGAAGGGAGACGTGGACCGCGTCGTGATTTCCGACGGGATCGGTGTCCCGACCCGGACCGAGGCTGATGCCGAGGGGCCGCCCGAGCTGGCGGAGCTGCTGGAAGAGCTCCTGCCATTCACGAACCCTCAGGTAGTTGATGAACTCCGCCTTGCACAGTCTGCGGAACGCCGAGGAGGAGAGCTCGCGCTGCTTCTCCTGCAGGTAGTTCCAGAGATTCAGGTACGCGGAGAAGTCCGAGTTCTCGTCCTTGAAGCGCGCGTGCTTCTCGTCGGCCTGCTGGCGCTTGCCGGTGTCGGCGGACGGACGCTCTCGTGGGTCCTGGATCGTGAGCGCCGCCGCGAGCACCATGACTTCCCGCGCGCACTCGCGTTTGGACGCCTCCACGATCATGCGTCCGAGCCGGGGATCGACGGGGAGCTGCGCGAGCTGATGGCCGACGGCGGTCAGGCCCCCCGCGCGTCCGCGGCCTCCCTTGCCGCGCTGGCGGCCGTTGGCCGCCGCAGGCTCGGGGACGCTGCCCGGTTCCACAAGCGCGCCGAGTTCGCGCAGCAGGTTCACGCCGTCGTTGATCGCCCGCGTCTCGGGCGGCTCCACGAACGGGAACGCTTCGACGTCCTTGGGGCCTCGGGCGATCCCCATCGCGGTCATCTGGAGGATGACGGCGGCGAGATTGGTGCGCAGGATCTCGGGGTCGGTGAATTCGGGTCGTGAGAGAAAGTCCTCTTCCGAGTAGAGGCGGATGCAGATGCCGTCCGACGTGCGACCACAGCGGCCGGCGCGCTGATTGGCCGAGGCCTGCGAGACGCGCTCGATCGGGAGGCGTTGGACTTTGGTCCGGTGCGAGTAGCGCGAGATGCGGGCAGTGCCCGTGTCGATGACGTACTTGATGCCCGGCACAGTGAGCGACGTCTCGGCGACGTTTGTCGCGAGGACGATGCGCCGCCGTCCTCCGGGCGTGAAGACGCGGTGCTGCTCGGCGAGGGAAAGCCTGGCGTAGAGCGGGAGGATCTCGGCGCCGGCGAGGCGTCGGTTCGACTGGATGCGCGACGAGAGAGCGTCGGCCGCG
Source organism: Sinomonas sp. (assembly GCF_051955515.1). GTDB lineage: Bacteria > Actinomycetota > Actinomycetes > Actinomycetales > Micrococcaceae > Sinomonas. The sequence continues at coordinate 797 of NZ_JBQCGQ010000162.1, read as the reverse complement.
TCGCGGATCTCCCGCTCGCCGGAGAAGAAGATGAGGATGTCGCCGGGAGCCTCCCGGGACAGCTCCTCAACGGCGTCGCACACGGCATCGACAGGGTCGCGGTCCTCCTCGAGGGCGTCGTCGGAGCGCGCGACCGAAGATTCGTCGTCGTCCTCGCCGGGATTGTCGGCGACGAGCGGTCGGTAGCGGATCTCCACGGGGAAGGTCCGCCCCGAGACCTCGAGCACAGGGGCGGGCTCGCTCGTCCCGTCCGGGAGATCGCGTGCAAAGTGGCGCGCAAAGCGCTCGGGATCGATGGTCGCCGAGGTGATGATGAGCTTGAGGTCCGGCCGCTGCGGCAGTATCCGCTTGAGGTAGCCGAGGATGAAGTCGATGTTGAGGCTGCGTTCGTGCGCTTCGTCGATGATGATCGTCGAATAGCGGCGCAGCAGCCGGTCGCGCTGGATCTCGGCGAGCAGGATGCCGTCGGTCATGAGCTTGACCTTCGTCTGGGGGCCGACCTCGCCGGTGAAGCGGACCTGGAACCCGACTTCTTGGCCGAGCTCCACTCCGAGCTCTTCTGCAATGCGCTCAGCGACAGTGCGGGCAGCGAGCCTTCGCGGCTGGGTGTGGCCGATGAGGCCCTTGTCCGCGAGGCCGAGCTCGAGGCACATCTTGGGGATCTGGGTGGTCTTCCCGGAACCCGTCTCGCCCGCGATGATGGTGACCTGATGCGCGGCGATGGCCTCCATGAGCTCGTCGCGCCGCTCGGAGACAGGCAGGGAGCTGGGATACGTAATGGTCATGGCCATGGCTGA
>NZ_JBQCGQ010000161.1:0-19441 GCF_051955515.1 Sinomonas sp. | reverse complement strand
GGCCTTGCGCGAGCTGCTTGCACACCCCCTTCTCCGCGCCCCGTGGGCCGCGAAGAAGGCGAGAGGACTGGTCGAGGTGGCCCGCCGGGGCCTCGCCTTCCGTGAGGACACGCATGCACTGGCCGCCAAAGTCATGCCGCCGCTGCGCGCCGCGTTCGTCGAGCTCGGCCGACGGCTCGTTGCCGCGGGGATTCTCGCCCAGCCCGAGGACGTGTTCCACCTCCGACTCGAGGAGCTCCGCGCGTTGCCGGCTCTCGAGGCGATGAACGACGCGGAGCGCTCCCGAGTGCGCGAGCTCGCCGCCCGCCGTGCGGCCCTCAGGCGCGAATATGCCGGCGTGCCCCTGTTGGACCTCGCGGCCGTGCTGCCGCCACCGGACGACGGCGACGCCCTTCTGACCGGGACGCCGGCGAGCGGCGGGGTGGCTGAGGGACCCGTGCGCGTCATTCGCGGTCCGGAAGAGTTCGGCGAGCTTCGCGCGGGGGACGTCCTCGTGTGCCCGAACACGAACCCGTCCTGGACACCGCTGTTCGCGCGGGCGGCCGCCGTCGTCGTCGATACGGGCGGGCTCGGCTCGCACGCGGCGATCGTCGCGCGGGAGTACGGCGTGCCCGCCGTCATGGGGACGCAGCGTGGAACCTCGCTGCTCAGGCAAGGACAGCGTGTGCGGGTCGACGGCAGCAGGGGAAGGGTGGAAGCGGCATGACTGTGCCACTGGGGACAGAGCGCGTCGGGGTGGTCGGCGGAGGAATCGTTGGCCTCGCGATCGCCAGGGCGCTTGCGCTGGCCGGCGACTTCGACGTCGTGGTCCTCGAGAAGGAGCGCCGCGTCGCCGCGCATCAGACCGGTCACAACTCTGGCGTGGTGCACGCCGGACTGTACTACCAGCCGGGATCGCTCAAGGCACTGCTGTGCGCGCGGGGGCGGGAGCTGACGAGGGACTACTGCCAGGAGCGAGGACTTCCGTACCGCGAACTTGGCAAGCTTGTCGTCGCGGTGACGCCGGAGGAGGTGCCCCGGCTCGACGACATCGAGCGCCGTGCGCGGGCCAACGGCGTGCCGGACCTCGCCCGGATCGGGCCCGACCGGATGCGGGAACTGGAGCCGCACGTCGCGGGTGTCGCGGCCGTGCACTCGCCGCACACAGCCGTCGTCGACTATGCGGCGATCGCCGAGGCGATGGCCGACGACGTCCGCCGCGCCGGCGGCCGCGTCCTCCTCAGCACCGAGGTCGTGGGCGTGCGAACGGGGGAGGGGACGACGACGGTCGCGACCTCAGCGGGGAGCCACACCCTCGATCGGCTCATCGTGTGTGCGGGACTGCAGTCGGATCTGCTGGCGCGGATGGTGGGGGCGTCGCCGTCGCCGAGGATCCTGCCGTTCCGCGGGGAGTATTGGACGCTGGCGCCTTCACGGTCCGATCTGGTGCGCGGCATGATCTACCCGGTGCCGGACCCGCGCTTCCCGTTCCTCGGGGTGCACTTCACGCGCGGCGTGTACGACGACGTGCACGTGGGCCCCAACGCCGTTCCGGCTCTCGCGCGCGAGGGCTACGGGTGGGGCGACGTGTCGGTGCGGGATACTCTTGGTTCGCTTGCGTGGCCGGGGGCGCCCACGCTGTTCCGCCAGCACTGGCGCATGGGCGTGCGCGAGATTTCCGCATCGCTCCTCAAGCCTCTGTACTTCCGGCAGGCCAGGGCCTTTGTGCCCGAGCTTCGGCCCTCTGATCTTGCGCACAAGGCGGCCGCCGGGGTCCGCGCTCAGGCGTGGGGCGCCGACGGGTCGCTGCTCGACGACTTCGCCGTGGACCAGGTGGGGTCTGTGACGCTTCTGCGGAACGCGCCCTCACCCGCGGCGACGTCGTCGATGGCGATCGCCGATCACGTGCTTCGCGAGCATCTGGGCGTCACCCTGCAGAGCTGACGGCGCAACGGGCGTGGGACGTGGCCACGCGTTGGGCGGGACGTGGCCACGCGTCCGAAGTTATGGACGCGTGGCCACCTGTCTCCCGACCCGTGGCCACATCTCGCAGCGTGGGCTACCCTACCGCGGCGGCAGGCTGGTCGGCGCGGACGGCGAGGTCGCCGTCGTCGTGTGTCGGCTCGACAGTGACGGTGACCCGGCCGCCGTCGCTCACAGCCCCGGCCACGAGCAGGTCCGCGACCCGGTCCTCGAGCTCGCGCTGGATCACGCGGCGGAGTGGGCGAGCGCCGAACTCGGGCTCGTAGCCGCGCTCGGCGATCCAGTCGACGGCGGCGTCGTCGACGTCGAGGGCGATGCCCTGCGCCGCGAGCCGCGCCTCGGTCCCGCGGAGCTGGAGCCGCACGATCTCGTGCAGCTGCTCGCGACTGAGCTTCCGGAACAGCACGATCTCGTCGATGCGGTTCAGGAACTCGGGCCGCATCGTCTCGCGCAGGCGGCCCATGATCCGGCCCCGCAGCTCGGTGTCGGAGGGCCCGCCGTCGGCCCCTCCCGGCGCGAAGCCGAGCGAGGCGCCACGCGTCGCGAGGAACTCGGAACCGAGGTTCGAGGTCATGATCACCACGGTGTTGCGGAAGTCGACCGTGTGGCCCTGGCCGTCGGTGAGCCGCCCGTCGTCGAGCACCTGCAGGAGCAGGTTGAACACGTCCGGGTGCGCCTTCTCGACCTCGTCGAGCAGCACCACAGAATACGGGTGCCGCCGCACGCGCTCGGTGAGCTGCCCCGCCTCCGAGTAGCCGACGTACCCCGGAGGGGCACCGACCAGCCGGCTGACCGTATGGCGCTCGCCGAATTCGCTCATGTCGAAGCGCACCATCGCGGACTCGTCGCCGAACAGCGACGCTGCGAGGGCCTTCGCGAGCTCGGTCTTGCCCACGCCGGTCGGGCCGAGGAACAGGAAGCTGCCCACGGGCCGGCCCGCGTCGCCTAGACCGGTACGGCTACGCCGCACGGCCTTCGCGATCGCGGTGACTGCATCCTCCTGCCCGACGACGCGCCAATGAAGTTCGTCCTCGAGGCGCGCGAGCCGCTCTCGCTCGCCTTCAGTGACGCGCGCGGCCGGGATGCCGGTGGCACGTGCGACGACGGCGGCGATCTCCGCCTCGTCGACCACCCCATCCTCAGGAGTCGCAGCCGGAGCTTCGATGGCGTCCGCGATCTTGAGCGCGACGGACTCGATCGCGTCGCGCAGGCGCGACGCCTCCTCGTAGTCCTCGCGGGCCACCGCGGCGGCCTTCTGCTCCTCAAGGCGGGTCGCCTCGGCGTTCAGCGCCTCGAGGTCGTTCCGCGGTCCGCGGGCGAGGCTCTTGCGGGCTCCGGCCTGGTCGATGAGGTCAATGGCCTTGTCCGGCAGGTACCGGTCGGTGATGTAGCGATTCGAGAGCTCGACGGCGGAGCGGATCGCGGCTTCCGTGTAGGTGATGCCGTGGTGCTCCTCGTACCGGGACTTGAGCCCCTCGAGGATCGCGATCGCGTCCTCGACGCTCGGCTCGCCGACCGTCACCGGCTGGAAGCGACGCTCGAGCGCAGGGTCCTTCTCGATCTTGCGGTACTCGTCGAGTGTGGTCGCCCCGACGAGGTGCAGCTCGCCGCGGGCGAGCCGAGGCTTGAGGATGTTGCCCGCGTCCATGCCGCCCTCGCCGCCGCCGCCCGCGCCGACGACCGTGTGAAGCTCGTCGACGAACGCGATGACGTTGCCGTCGGCCGAGATCTCGTCCATGGTCTTCGTGAGGCGCTCCTCGAAGTCGCCCCGGTAGCGGGTGCCGGCGAGCATCGCGGGCAGGTCGAGCGAGATGACGGTCTTGCCGTGCAGCTGCGCGGGGACGTCGCCGGACGCGACGGCCTGGGCGAGGCCCTCGACGATCGCGGTCTTGCCCACGCCGGCCTCGCCGATGAGCACAGGGTTGTTCTTCGTGCGGCGGGCCAGGATCTCGATGGCCTGCTCGATCTCCGAGGCGCGGCCGATCACCGGGTCCAGCTTCCCCTCGCGGGCGAGGGCCGTGAGGTCGGTGCCGAACTTCTCGAGCATGGGGTTCTTCGTCGCGCCGCCCCGAGCCCGAGCACCCCGACGCGTGGCGCGTTGCTCGGCAGGTGGGGCGGAATCGCCGTCGTTCGCTGTCCCCTCCGGCGCAGCACTGTCAGTGACCTGGAGCGACTGCGGAGTGATGCCGTGCGCGGCAAGGATCTGGCCGGCAGGGGCGTCCGAGGCGAGGACGAGCGCGAGGAACAGGTGCTCGGGATCGATGTAGGTGGACCCGAGCGAGCGCGCGACCTTGTAGGCGTCGAGGAACGCGTGCTGTGCGGACTGGGTGAGCGACGGCGGGGCCTCCTCGCCGTCGTCGTCCCGCGAGGGTGCGCCCTCGGGGAGACGCTGCTCGGCCGCCTCGACGATGTCTTGCGGAGTCGCACCAGCGAAGCCGATCATGCCCGCCACGGACTCCGTCTCGGCGAGCGCACGCAGAAGGTGCAGCGCGTCGACCTCGCGGTGGCCGTGATCGAGCGCGTAGCGACCAGCGGAATTCAGGATCCGCTGGGTTCCGCGGCTCACCAGCCGCGTGATGTCAAGGGGTCGACTCATGCGGCGAGCGCCCTGGCCCTGCAGATAGCGGGCGAGGAAGTCGTCGAACGAGCCGCTGCCGGCCGCTGGGCCGAAAAAGATAGGCAAACCATCCTCCAGAAAGTTGAGTGACATTCGCTCAAGTTCAACGCGTGGTTCCACAAGATATTCCCGAAGGGTTCCGGCCTTACACTCAGCCGGACTAGCGTGGCGGGATGACGACCATCGCCAAGAACATCGTCGACACCCTCGCCGCCAACGGAATCCGCCGCGTCTACGGCGTCCCCGGGGACTCACTCAACGGCTTCACCGATGCCCTCCGGGAGACCCCCAGCATCGAATGGGTCCACGTCCGCCACGAGGAAGCAGGTGCCTTCGCCGCAGCCGCCGAGGCGGCGCTCACGGGGGAGGTTGCCGTCTGCGCAGGTTCCGCCGGCCCCGGAAACCTGCACCTCATCAACGGCCTCTACGACGCGAACCGCTCCCGCGTCCCAGTTCTCGCGATCGCCGCCCACATCCCCAGCGGTGAGATCGGGTCGAATTATTTCCAGGAAACGCATCCGCAGGAGGTCTTCCGCGAGTGCAGCGTCTACGCGGAGCAGGTCACGGATGCCGCGCATATGCCGCGGATCGTCGAGATCGCCCTCCGGACGGCGATCGAGAAGCGGGGGGTCGCCGTCGTCGTCCTCTCGGGCGACGTCGCGCTGTCCTCGGTCGAGTCCGAGCGGATCGCGCTCGTGCGGCGGACGGAGCCCCACGTCGTCCCGAACGAGGCGGAGCTTCATGAGGCAGCGGGGATCCTCAACGGCGCGGACAAGGTCACGATCCTCGCCGGTGCCGGCGTGGAGGGCGCCCACGACGAGGTCATCGCGCTCGCGGACGCACTTGGCGCGCCGATCGTCCACGCTTTCCGCGGCAAGGAGTTCATCGAGTACGACAACCCGTTCGACGTGGGCATGACCGGCCTGCTCGGGTTTGCCTCCGGCTACCGGGCCATGGAGGACTGCGACGCGCTCCTGATGCTCGGCACCGACTTCCCGTACCAGCAGTTCTATCCCGACCACGCGAAGATCATCCAAGTGGACATCCGCGGCGAACAGCTGGGACGGCGTGTGAAGCTGGACCTCGGACTCGTTGGCGACGTCAGGGACACCGCGACCGCGCTCCTGCCGCTCGTTGTCCGGAAGCGGCGCCGCACCCACCTCGAATCCTCGCTCAGGCACTACGCCAAGACCCGCGCCAAGCTCGACGACCTCGCCACCCCCACCAAGAAGGGTCAGGCACTTCATCCGCAGTACATCACCCGGGTCCTTGACCAGCTCGCCGACGACGACGTCGTCTTCACCGCCGACGTCGGCACGCCCGTCATCTGGGCCGCGCGCTATCTCACCATGAACGGACGACGGCGGTTGGTCGGCTCCTTCACGCACGGCTCCATGGCGAACGCCCTGCCTCACGCGATCGGGGCACAAGCTGCCTTCCCGGGGCGACAGGTTGTCGCGCTGGCCGGTGACGGCGGCCTTGCGATGCTCATGGGCGAACTGCTGACGATCGTGCAGAACCAGCTGCCGGTCAAGCTCGTGGTCTTCAACAACGCTTCCCTGAACTTCATTGAGCTCGAGATGAAGTCCGCAGGGTTCGTGAACTACGGCACTGGGCTCGACAACCCGAACTTCGCCGCCGTGGCCGAGGCGCTCGGCATCAAGGGGGTGCGGGTCAACGAGTCGTCCGAGCTCGAGCAGGGCCTCAAGGAGGCGCTCGCGCACGACGGTCCCGCCCTCGTCGACGTAGCGACCATTCGGCAGGAGCTGGCCATGCCGCCGACTATCACGGCCCAGCAGGCTGGCGGCTTCACGCTCTACGCGCTCCGGACCGTGCTCTCTGGTCGCGGGGACGAGGTGCTCGACCTCGCGAAGACCAACTGGCGGCGCGTGTTCTGACGGAGTTCCGAGGCGGGACTTCGTGGGCGCGGCTCCGGTGGGGCGCCCCCTCCCGTTGCGCCGTCACGTTTGCTGGGTGTGGAGGCTCGCATCGGGGGTGGACCCTGCGGAGGTGACGGGGCAACGGGGGGCGGACCCTGCGGAGGTGACGGGGCAACGGGGGGTGGACCCTGCGGAGGTGACGGGGCAACGGGGGGTGCAAGCCTAGGGGGTCGCGGCGTCGAAGGCGTCCCTGGCCCGGAGGATCTTCCCCGCGTGGCTCTCGGCCCAGGCCCGAACGGCGTCGAGCGGGCCGAGCAGGCTCTCGCCAAGAGCGGTGAGCCGGTACTCGACGCGGACAGGCACCTCGGCGAACACGGTCCGGTCGACCAGTCCGTCGCGCTCGAGGGCCCGCAGCGTCTGAGTCAGCACCTTCGGCGTGATGCCGCCGACGGCGGTGCGCAGTTCGCTGAACCGGAGGGCGCCGTCCTTGAGAGCCTGGACGATGAGGGGCGTCCACTTGTCGCCGATCCGCTGGAGCACCACGCGCGAGGGGCAGTCGGGGTCCATGACGTCGAAGGGGATGCTTTCCACCGGGTAACCATAGCACTTTGAAGTACTTAGTATCCATTGGATACTCTCGATGGGTTGGCAGAACCGCATCGAACAAGGAGCACGCATGAAGATCGCCGTCTACGGAGCCACTGGCATGGTGGGAAGCCAGATCGTCGCGGAGGCCGCTCGCCGTGGCCACGAGGTGACCGCCCTCAGCCGGAAGGGAACCGCAGTGGAAGGCGCCGCCGTCGTCCGCGCCGCTGACCTGGCCGACCTCGAGACGTACCGTTCCGTGGCTGAGGCGCATGACGCCGTCGTGCTCGCCACATCTCCCGACCGCACCGGCGGCCCCCGGGAGCCCTATTTCGAAGCCCATCGTGCGATCGCGGAGGTCCCCACCGAGGCGCGCCTGTACCTCGTGGCCGGCTTCGGCAACCTGCAGGGGCCGGACGGGACGCGCATCAAGGACCTCCCCGATTTCCCGGCCGAGTACAAGGCCGAATCGGACGCCGTGCTCGCCGCCTATGAGGCCCTTCGCGATTCCGACGCCAGCCTCGACGTGACCGCCCACGCACCAGCCGCCGTGATCCAGCCGGGCGAGCGCACCGGCAAGTACACGACCGCCGTCGGTGTCCCGGCCGGTGATTTCATCTCCGCCCAGGACTACGCCGTCGCCGCGATCGACGAGCTCGAGAAGCCGCAGTTCCAAGGCAAGATCTTCACGGCGGCCAACTAGCACAAGCGCGCTAGTACGTTGCCGCGTTCGGCAGGATCACCGGCGGCAGGGGCTTCTGGCTGAAGTCGAAGTCGTTGACGAGGTTGCCGAGCGTGGTGCTGTCCTCCCGCACGTCGGGCCGGGGGTCGGGTCGGCCGTCAGTCGCTGGGTCGAGGCGCTGGCCGTGAAGGAAGTCGTCCTCGATGAACTTCACGTACGCGTCGTGGCTGAGCGTCTGATGGTCGATGTACCCCTTCTTCGCGTACGGGCTGATGACGATCCCCGGCACTCGCAGCCCGTAGCCGTTCTGGTCGACCACGGGCGGGGTGACGTGGTCGTAGAACCCGCCCCAGTCGTCCCACGAAAGGAAGATCGCGGTGCTGCTCCAGTCAGGGCCGGACATGATCGCGTTCACGAGTCCGGTCACGTACGCCTGCCCGGTGCTGACAAGCGCGGGCGGGTGCTCGCTGACCGCGGCGGTCGGGTCGATCCAGCTCACCGACGGGAGCGTGCCGGCCTTGGCCGCGGCGTAGAAGTTGGTGAGCGACTGGATGTTGCCGAGCTGGCCGTCCTGCTTCACGGTGTCGAAATACGGCAGGGGGTTCCAGATCCCGGGCGTCGTCGCATTCTGCTTGACCGGCGTGCATGTCATGGCCGAGTCATCCTGGCAGTCCGGTTCTGTCCCGTTGAACACGTAATAGCCCCACGAGACGTTCTGGCGGTGCAGGAGATACGTGAGGTCGGTCCACGCGTAGTCCGGAGGCGGCTTTGGCGTGGCTGACTTCTTCCCGAAGTCCGGTGGGAGCGCCGGGCCTTGCGGCGCGTTGACGCAGGATCCCGGGTTGCCCGCGATGCTGCACTTCGCGGACCACTCCGAGACCATGTAGAGGTGCGAGGGGAGGCTCCAGGAGGCGTCAGACTCGAACAGGTGGTCCTGGAGCGTGAAGTCTTTCGCATAGGTCCAGTAGTTCGGGATGTCGCGGCCGTCGTGGTACCCCATGACGTCGGTTCCCTTGGCGCCCGCGCATGCGGGGTCGTTGGCGGCGCAGTTCGATGCGGCGTGCTCGGCTTGGGCGATGAATCCGTCCATCTTGCCGCCGTCGACGTCCGCCGTCGCGTTGCTCTCGCTGTGCGGGCCGCCGGCGTTCTTGTCCGCCGGGTCGTAATAAGGCCGCACGCACGTGTGCTTCGCCGGATCCGGCACGCAGACCGCTGGAACGCCGTCCTGCATCGGAATCCCGTCCGCGCCGGGGAACGTGCCGAAGTAGCTGTCGAACGAGCGGTTCTCCTGCATGATGATCACGACGTGTTGGATCTTGGAGATCCCGGCTAACGAGGGCGTGCTCTGGGGAGCGGGCCCGACGATGCTGCAGGCGGCCGCTATGAGGACGACGACGGCGGCGAGGGCAGCGCCCATCGAGACCCAGCGGCGCATCAGCACAGTCTGACCTCCCGTCACCACCGAAGGGGGCAACTGCCGGATGACGGCACGTTACCCCCTCGGGATGGGGAAAAGCTGTGACTTTTCGGGCCAGTTGGCGGATTCGGTCAGTTGGCGGACGCGAGCCAGAGGTCCGGGCCGAAGACCTCGTAATGGATCTTCTGGGCAGGGATGCCGAGGGCGATCGCCTCCGAGCGGATCTTCTGCATGAACGGCAGCGGGCCGCAGAGGTAGAGGTTCGCATCCTGCGGCAGGTTGACGTCGGAAAGGCTCATGTAGCCCTCGCGGGCTTCCGCGGCTCCTTCTACGGGCTCGGCGACCGGAGTCTGAAGCCAGAGGTGCAGTTCGGCATCGTCGATCCGCTCGACGTCGTCCAGCATCTGGCCGCTGAGCGCCCACGCCTCGAGGCTGCGCTCGGCGTGCAGCACGAGGACCTCGCGCTCGGACCCCGCGTCCGCGAGCGACCGCAGGATCGACGCGCTCGGGGTGCATCCGATGCCTGCCGAGGCGAGGACAAGGGGGCCTTCGCCGTCGTCGAGCGTTACGTCGCCGTACGGGTTGGAGAGTTCGACGACGTCACCCGCCTGGACCTTCTCGTGCAGCATGGGCGAGACCTCGCCGCCGTCGTTGTACTTCGCGGTGAAGACGCGCCGCTCGGTGGATTCGGCGTCCGAGGACAGCGAGTATTGGCGTGCCTGGAGGAGACCGTCCTCGACGGGGATCCGGACGCTCACGAACTGTCCGGGCTGTCCAGGGGTCACGGGCGTCTCGTCGGCCGGCTCGAGGACGAATGTGACGGTGCTCGCGCTCGCGGCCTTCTTCTCGACAACCCGCCACGGGGCCCACATCACCGTGTTGGCCTGCCTCGCGTAGAGCCCCTTCTCGATCTTGATGAGTGCGTCCGCCATGAGCCAGTACACCTCGGTCCAGGCGGCGGCCACCTCGGCGGTGACCGCCTCCCCGAGGTCCTCCGCGATCGCCTCGAAAAGGTACTTGTAGACGATGTGGTACTGGTCCTCCGTGATGCCGAGCGAGGCGTGCTTGTGGGCAATGCGGCTCAGGACAGACTCGGGGAGCGTCCCGGGATTCTGGACAAGGTGCGTCGCGAAGGCTGCGATCGCGCCGGCGAGCGCCTTGCGCTGCTCGCCGTTCGCCTGATTCGCGCGGCTGAAGACGCCGTTCAGCAGCTCCGGATGGGCCGCGAACATCTTCTGGTAGAAGAGCGGGGTGATTTCGCCGATGCGGCTCCCGACGAGGGGAAGGGTGGCTTCGATGACGGGGCGGGCGCTTTCCGAGAGCATGGGGACTCCTGACGTGGAAGGTAATTCAGCATCTTCCGTGCTGAATTAATCCCAAGTTTTCTACGCAACGTAGAAATTCACAAATTGAGTCGTCGTGTTCGGTGTGTGGCGTTCGCTACACGGCGTCGGGTGCGGGGAGGAGTGCCGCAGCCCCCTCGAAGAATGCGCTGCCCTCGCTGCTTTCCTCAGAGGCCGTGCTGCCCGTTTCGCCGTCGCTTCCGAATACCGGCCGCAGCCCGATCTGGACGAGGACGGGTCCCATCTGGCGCGAGTGGGGGAGCGAGTTCACGCTGACCGTGTCGAGCTCGCGGTAGAACGCCTCGCGTGCTCGGCGCAGGGCTCCGCGCAGGCCGCAGTCGTGGTTGAGGGGGCAGTCGCCGTTGGGGGACTCGCAGTCCGGAAGGTCGTTCCGCGTGTCGAGCGCCCGCAGTACTCCGCCAACCGTCGCGCGCCGTCCCGCGGCACTGAGTTGGACTCCTCCGGCCCGCCCTCGGGTCGACTCCACGAGGCCGAGCTCGCGCAGCTTGAGGACTGCCTTGCTCACGTGGTTGTAAGGAGTGCCGACGCCCTCGGCGATGGCGCGGGTCGCGAGGGGCTCGGAGCCGTCCACGGCGCTGAGGAGCATGAGTGCTCGCAGGCTGACGTCCTCGAAGGCGGTCATGCGCATGCCGAGCATTCTAGCCTGAAATACCCAAACATCCGTGCAGAGAATTGGCGGCGTCGTGCAGCAGTCGTACGACGAGCCGAACGCCCGGACTCGCCGACATCGTGCGCCGGTACGCTGCGGACACGAGGCGTGTGGGGACCTCGCCCGCGAGCGGCCGGGCAACCACCCCTTGCGGGAGCGGAGGCCTGCCGAGCCTGGGCACGAGGGCGAGGGCGGCGCCGTCGTCCGCCAGGGCAACGTGAGTCGCGAAATCCGGGTCCGTGAAGGCAATGCGCGGCACGGTGCCTTCCGCGGAGAAGAGGCGCATGAGGGCCTCGTGGCAGATCGCGCCCTTGGGGGTCGCGCACCAGACCTCATCAAGGAGATCGCGGGGCTCGAGGTGAGTTCGTGCGGCGAGCGGGTGCTCCCGGGGCAGGATGACGTCGGCGACATCTTCGCACAGGGGCTCGCGGACTATGTGACCGGGCACTTCGAGCGGCACGGAATTCCAGTTGTGCACGACGGCGAGCTCCGCGTCACCGTGCGCCACGAGCGCCACCGCCTCGACCGGATCGACGCTCGAGACCTCGAGGCGCAGCTCTGGCGCTTCCTTCGCCAAGGGGCCCGCGACGTGCCCGAACAGTGCCCGGGTCGCGGTCGAGAACGACGCGACGGTGAAGGTCCCCTGCGGCGTGTCGTCGGCCGAGAGCATGGACTCGACGCGTTCGATGTCGGCGAGGAGCCGGACGCCGTGCTCCACGAGCGCCCGTCCGCGCTCGGTCAACAGAACGCCCCGCCCTTGCCGTTCCAAGAGGGCACTTCGTGACTGGCGCTCAAGCTTCTTGATCTGCTGAGAGACCGCCGACGGGCTGAAGCCGAGCGCGTCCGCCGCCGCCACGACGGAGCCGTGACGTTCGACCGCCGCCAGCGAGCGGAGCGCTTGAAGATCGATCATGAAGAAATCGTAGATGATAAGTCACAGAAAACAACGCTGGTGCTTCACGGTTGGCCCGGGGAGGATGGGAACGTGAAACCGCAGCACAGCGCCCTCGCCGTCCTCGTCGCCGTCATCTGGGGCGTCAACTTCGTAGCCATCGAACTCGGCCTGTACGACGTGCCGCCGCTCGTGTTCGTCGCCCTGCGGTTCGCGCTCGTGGCCGTGCCCGCCATGTTCTTCGTCCCCAAGCCCGCCGTCCCGTGGCGGGTGCTCGCGGGCATCGGCATCTTCATGAGCGCGGGTCAGTTCGGCTTCGTCTATCTGGCGATGCAATGGGGGATGCCCGCAGGCCTTGCGCCCCTCGTGCTGCAGAGCCAGGTGTTCTTCACGATTCTCCTCGCCGCCGCGGTGCTTCGGGAGCGGCCGACGACGGCGCAGGTCGCCGGAGTGGGTGCGGGAGGGGTCGGCCTGGTGCTGGTCGCGCTGGGGCGCGGCGCGGTGGCGCCCCTCGGCCCGCTGCTGCTCGTGGTTGTCGCGGGCCTCTCGTGGGGCATCGGGAACACGATCGCGCGGGCCGCGAAGGGCACGTCCGGTCTGGGCATCGTCGTGTGGTCCGCGGCGGTGGTGCCGGTGCCGATGCTCGCCCTCGCCGCCCTCGTCGAGGGTCCTGCCGCTGTCGTCGGGTCGCTCGCGCACCTCACGCTGCCCGCGTGGCTGAGCACGCTCTTCACAGTCGTGCTCGCCTCGCTCGTGGGCTTCTCCGTCTGGAACTCCCTGCTCGGACGCTACCCGGCGGCCGCCGTCGTGCCCTATACGCTCCTCGTGCCTCCCGTGGCGATGCTCGCCGCGTGGCTCGCGTTCGGGGAGGTACCGCAGCCGCTCGAAATCGCGGGCGGGGCGCTGCTCCTCGCAGGAGTCACGACGACGCTCCTCGGGTCACGCTCGCGCGGGTCCGTTGGGCGTGGGTCCATTGGGCGCGGGCCCGTTGGGCGCGGCTCAGTCGGTGAAGACGAGGGCCTCATGCCCGTCGGGCTCGACGTCTCCGTAGACGTAGCCCGTGGCGGTCATCTCGTACGGAAGGATGGCCGCCATGAGGCCTCCGCTCCGGTGCTCGGCGGCCGCGTGGATGCCGTCGGAACCGTGCTCGGGAAGGGTCACATCGCTGGGGATCGCTAGGGCGCGAATGTCCTCGCGCCCCTGGCGCAGCAGTTCGACGAGGTCGTCGAGCATGGCCTCGGCCTCGTAGACGCTCTCGAACTCGTCGCCCTCGCTGGTGTCGCCGTCCTCCGGCACGGGCTCCGGCGGGGTGACGAGCACGAGCCGCAGCTCGCCGTCGTCCGCAAGGGTGACGCCGAACGGGAGGAAGCCGCCGTTCTGCTCAAGATGCTCTTGGGCCATGCCGAGGGCGGTGCCGAGAACGTCGTGCAGCTCCCGCAGCACGCCGTCCGCCGCGGCGGCTTCGCCGCTCACGCGCGCACGAGCCCGAGGACGCTGTCCCGGACCGACTCGAGCGTCTCCCGGTCCTTGGCTTCGCCGTTGAAACGGAGGTATGGCTCGGTGTTCGAGGGGCGAAGGTTGAACCACCAGGAGCCGTCGGCTGCGGAGAACGTGGTGCCGTCGAGCTCATCGATCGCGACGTCGGGGCTCTCGTAGGCCTCCCGCACTCGCGCGACAGCCGCGGCCTTGTCCTCGATCTCCGAGTTGATCTCACCCGAGGAGACGTACGGCTCGTACTCGGCGCCGAGCTCGGACAGCGGACGATCCTGCTCGCCGAGGGCCGCGAGGACGTGCATCGCCGCGAGCATGCCCGTGTCTGCGTTCCAGAAGTCGCGGAAGTAGTAGTGGGCGGAGTGCTCGCCGCCGAACACCGCGCCCTGTTCGGCCATCACGGCCTTGATGAACGAGTGGCCCACGCGCGTTCGGACGGGGCGGCCGCCGTCGTGCTCCACGAGCTCCGGGACCGCGCGCGACGTGATGAGGTTGTGGATGATGATCGGATGCGGCTCGCCAGCCGCCTTGGCCCGCGCAATCTCGCGGCGCGCCACGAGCCCGGTGATGGCCGACGGGGAGACGGGGTCGCCGTTCTCGTCGATCACGAAGCAGCGGTCGGCGTCGCCGTCGAACGCCAGGCCGATGTCCGCACCGTGCTCGACGACCGCCTTCTGCAGGTCGCGGAGGTTCTCCGGCTCCAGCGGGTTGGCCGGGTGGTTCGGGAAGGTGCCGTCGAGCTCGAAGTACAGCGGAACGATCTCGAGGGGGAGCCCGGGAAGCAGCGTGTTCCCGAGGACCGCCGGCGTGGTCAGCCCGGCCATGCCGTTGCCGGCGTCCACCACGACCTTGAGGCGCCGGATGCCGGAGAGGTCCACGAGCTTGCGGAGGTGCGCGGCGTAGTCCGCGAGGACATCCCGCTCCGTGACGGTGCCCGTCTCCGCTGCCGGCGCGATCTCACCAGCGGCAAGATACGCCTCAGCAGCAGCCTGGACCTCTTTGAGCCCCGACTCCGAGGAGACCGGCTGGGCGCCGGGCTTCGCAAGCTTGATGCCGTTGTACTGCGCCGGGTTGTGGCTCGCCGTGAACGTGGCGCCCGCGGCGTGGAAGGCGCCGCACGCGTAGTAGAGCTCGTCGGTGGAGATCAGCCCGAGCTTCTCGACGTTGCCGCCGCGGGCCGCCGCGCCGCGGCTGAACGCGTCGATGAACTCGGGGGAGGACGGGCGCATATCGCCGCCCACGAGCACGGTCTTCCCGGCGAGGCCGAGGACGTCGACGAAGGCCGCCCCCACGGCCTCGACGATCCGGGCGTCGATCGTCTCTCCCACGATGCCGCGCACGTCGTACGCCTTGAACGCTGCGGAGAGGTCGATCTGGGGAGCCTGGCCTGCAGGACTGCTCACGTTGCTCGTCACCCGTCGATTCTACTGAAGCCGACCGACACGGTTGGCTCCGAGCCCGCGCAACCCTGCAACGGACGACGGCGAGGGCCCCGCCCATGGGGGCAACTCGCCGTCGTCCGGAGCTGCTGGGCCTCAGTAGGCCTTGACCCGCTGCTCGACGATGAGGTGGATCAGCGCGAACGTGCCGTCCTCGTCGATGGCGCGCAGGGCTGCCTCGATCGCGGCGGGGACGTCGGCGTCCCGTTCGACGCGGATGCCGAAGCCGCCGAAGGCCTGGGCCATCAGCGCGAAGTCCGGGTTCTTCAGCTGGGTGCCGGAGATACGGTGCGGGTACTGGCGCTCCTGATGGGAGCGGATGGTGCCGTACTCCTGGTTGTCCATGACGATCACGAGCGGGGTCGCGCCGTACTGGGCCGCGGTCGCGAGCTCCTGGCCGTTCATGAGGAACTCGCCGTCGCCGGCGATCGTCACGACCCGGCGACCCGGGTTGGCCAGGGAGGCTGCGATCGCGGAGGGCACCGAGTAGCCCATGGAGCCGTTGCGCGCGCTGATCATGGAGGCGTAGCGCTGGGTGGGGAAGTAGCGGTGCGCCCAGTTGGTGTGCTCGCCGGCGCCGAGGGTGATCATGGCGTCCTCGGGCAGGGTCGGGACGAGGTTGGCCATGAGGGTGTCCATGCGCGCGGGGCCGTCGGTGGGGGCCGCGGGCGGGAGCTCGGCGAACTTCTCCTGCTGCTCGCGCATCCGCTCGGTCCACGCGGTCCATTCGGGCCGGACGGGCATGTTGATCATGACCAGGTCGCGGACGAACACGTCCGGCTTGGCCACGATCTGGTACGAAACCGGCCCGGAGCGCCCGCGCAGGGACGGGTCGATGGTGACCAGGAAGTTCTTCTTGGCCCAGTCTTGGCGCACGAGGAACCCGTCGGTGATCACGTCACCGGGGACGGTGCCGACGAAGATCAGGAGGTCCGTCTCCTCGAGCAGGTTGTAGGTGGGCCTGGGCCGGCCGTAGCCGATGGGGCCCACATAGGAGGGGGAGTCGAAGGGGATGGTACCCTCGCAGCGCCACTCGGCGGCGGCGGGGATGTTGTGCTCCTCGAGCCAGTTCGTCAGCTCGGTGGCGCCTTCCTGGGTCCAGTCGTTGCCGCCGACGACGAAGAGGGGCTTCTCCGCCTCCAGCAGGGCGGCCTTGAGCGCCTTCCAGTCAGTGACGGTCATGCCCCCGGTGGCCACAGGGATCTTCGGGTGGATCGTGGCGTCGATCTCCTGCTGGATGACGTCCTCGGGGAGGCCGACGACCACGGGGCCGGGGCGGCCGTTCATGGCAGCGAACATCGCCTCGGCGACGATCTCGGAGGCCCGCTCGGCGTGGTCCAGGACCATGACGCGCTTGGCGCCGGTGTCGAACCAGGACTTGATGTCGAACTCCTGGAACGCCTCGCGGTCGCGGTGGGCGAACGGGATCAGACCCACGAACAGGACCATCGGCGTGGAGTCCTGCCACGCGGTGTGCAGGCCGACGTGGGCGTTCGCAGCGCCGGGGCCGCGGGTGACCATCGCGATGCCGGGGAGCTGGTTCATCTTCCCGTCGGCCTCGGCCATGTACGCCGCGCCGCCCTCATGCCGGCACACGATCGTCTCGATCGGCGAATCGTGCAGCCCGTCCAGCACATCCAGGAACGACTCGCCTGGGACCACGTAGGAGCGCGTCACGCCGTGCGCCACGAGCGAGTCAACGATCACATGCCCAGCCGACTTGCGAGCGGGAGCCGCGTCCGTGGACTCGGGCAGGTTCGATGCGGAAGGGCTTGATTCGGACAGGGGCGGCGCCGTTGCCGTCATGGAGATTCCTTCTGTTGGCACTGAGGATTTTGGCAGGTGTGCTTTTACGGTATCGGCCCCAGAGCGTGAGCGGCAGAGATAAGTGTCGGACGTCACGGGGATACTGGGAGGCATGGTCCGGAACCCCAGATTGAGCAGCCCCGAGATGGACTCTGTGACAAATTCTGACGTCGCTCCGTATGGTCGCGATGATCAGGGAGATCTGCGCGGAGCCGCGCTCGACGTCTTGCGCCGCCTTGTCGGGCGTCCTGATGCCGCCTTCCATCCCGGCCAGTTCGAGGCCATCGAAGCGCTCGTGGAGCACCGCCGTCGTACACTCGTCGTGCAGCGCACGGGGTGGGGGAAATCCGCGGTGTACTTCGTCGCGTCGCTCCTCCTGAGGGCGCGCGGCGCCGGGCCGACGCTCATCGTCTCGCCGCTGCTCGCCCTCATGCGGGACCAGGTGGAGGCCGCAGCGCGGGCCGGAGTGCGCGCCGTCGCCATCAATTCCGCCAACCGGCTCGAATGGGACGAGGTCCACGCCGCGCTCGCGGCGGATGCAGCCGACGTCGTCCTCATCTCGCCCGAACGCCTCACCAACCCGGGTTTCCGCGAGGAGCATCTGCCCGAGCTGCTCGCCCGGACGGGCCTGCTCGTGATCGACGAGGCGCACTGCATCTCCGACTGGGGCCACGACTTCCGTCCCGACTACCGCCGCATTGCCGCGCTCATCGACGAACTGCCGCCGACCGTCCCGGTGCTGGCGACGACGGCGACGGCCAACGCGCGCGTCGTCGCAGACGTCGAGGAGCAGCTCGGGGCAGACGTACTCACCCTGCGAGGGCCGCTCGGCCGCGATTCCCTCCGGCTGGGAGTGCTGCGACTGCCCGACTCGCGATCCCGCCTCGCCTGGCTCCTCGAGCATCTCGGCGACCTGCCGGGGAGCGGCATCATCTACACCCTGACCGTCTCCGCCGCGGAGGACACGGCGCGACTGCTGTCGGAGGCGGGTTACCACGTGCTCGCCTACACGGGCAAGACCGACACCGCCGAGAGGGAGGAGGCCGAGCGTCTCCTGAAGGGCAACGAGGTCAAGGCTCTCGTGGCCACCTCGGCGCTGGGGATGGGGTTCGACAAGCCGGACCTCGGCTTCGTGGTGCATCTGGGCGCGCCGTCGTCGCCGGTGGCGTACTACCAGCAGGTCGGGCGCGCAGGCCGCGGGGCGGCGCACGCCGACGTCCTGCTCCTTCCCGGCACCGAGGACCGCGAGATCTGGCAGTACTTCGCGACCGCCTCGATGCCTGACCGTGCCAAGGCCCACGCCGTCCTCGACGCGCTCGCCGCCGCCGGCGGACCGCTCTCGACCGTCGCGCTCGAGGCGCAGGTCGAGCTCCGGCGCACGCAGCTGGATCTGCTCCTCAAGGTGCTCGCCGTCGACGGGGCGGTCGAGCGTGTGGGCGGCGGCTGGCGCCCTACCGGCGCACCATGGAAGTACGACGACGAGCGATACCGCCGCATCGCCGCGGCCCGGGACGCGGAGCAGCGCGCGATGGTCGGGTATGAGGAGACGTCGACCTGCCGTATGGAGTTCGTGACGGCGCAGCTGGACGATCCCACGGCTGCCCCCTGCGGGCGGTGCGACAACTGCGCCGGGCGATGGTTCCCCGCCGCCGTGGACCCTGCGCTGCTCGAGCGTGCCGGTGCACAGCTCCAGCACGCCGGGGTTCCGATCGAGCCGCGTGCCCAGTGGCCGAGCGGGATGGACAAGCTCGGAGTTCCCGCCAAGGGTCGGATCCCGGCTGGCGAGCAGCTGTCGGAGGGGCGCGCCCTCGCTCGTCTCACCGATCTCGGATACGGCGGCGCGCTCCGTGAGCTCTTCGCCGCGCCCGCCTCCGACGGCGAGGTACCCGCCGGATTGCGGCACGCCGTCGTCGACCTGCTCGCAGGCTGGGCTCGCGGGGATGCTGCGGCCGGTGCGTGGAGTGGCGCGGGTCGGCCAGCGGGCGTCGTGGCGATGCCGTCCGCCACGCGGCCGCGGCTCGTTGATTCGCTGGCCCGGGGGATCGCCGAGGTCGGGCGCCTCCCGTATCTCGGGGCGCTGTCGCGGACTCCGGCCGCGCGGGCAGGTCAGGCGGGTGGCAACTCGGCGTTCCGGCTCGCCTCCGTGTGGTCAGCGTTCGACGTCGGCCCGGACCTCAGGGCGGCCCTCGCCGGGCTGGGCGGTGCTCCCGTGCTGCTCGTGGACGACCTCGTCGACAGCCGCTGGTCCCTGACCGTGGCCGGGAGGCTCCTCCGTCTCGCGGGCTCGGGGCCGGTGCTGCCCCTGGCGCTGGGGCAGGCGGGGTAGCGCCCCCCCACCGTTGCGCCGTCACGTTCGCAGGGTGTTCGTGCCGCTTTGCGTCCGTCCGGTCGTTCTAGGTACGCTTGGGGAGCTAGAGATAGCAAGGAGACGTGCCAGAGCGGCCGAATGGACTTCACTGCTAATGAAGGGTCCGGGGAAACTTGGACCGGGGGTTCAAATCCCCCCGTCTCCGCAGTTGTGGTGTCTCGAGACATCGGCTACAGATGTCTCGGGACATCGACGACACCCCCGGTCTTCTGACCGGGGGTGTTCTGTTTTTTCGGCTGGTAGCCCTTGGCGGGGTCGATGACGAACTCGGCGAGGATCTCGCCGGTGC